>JBDHYB010000004.1:0-149892 GCA_039811145.1 Chitinophagales bacterium
ATAACGGCAGGTGGACGAAGTTGCCTTTTGGAGGTGATGGTTACCCCGGGCAGTACATTGACCAAACCGATGAATGGAATATTTATACCTCGCATAACTCCACCTACGCTAATACCCATACTGGCGAAAAAATGAGTTGGAAGGAATACCAATTGTGCAGCACTGCCCTGGGGCAGTTTCCCAACAACCTGAAGCAACAACCCGGCAGGCCCCAAACTATTTACTACACCGGGCAGGATGTATTCCGTTCCGATAATTATGGCGCTACGGGCACTTGGTGCCGCATTTCAGATTTCAAAAATTACCCTAATGTGTATGTAAACCCGGCGGGGCACATTATTTCGGGCTTGGCCATTTGCGACAGTGCACCTAATGTGATGTATGCTGCCTTTAATGCGCTTTATCAGTGTTGTAACCCTTTACTGTTTAAAACCACTACCGGCGGTTTGGCCTGCGATAGTGGTGGCTGCCGTCCGCCGAAAAATGCCGGTAGCTGGACCTTGTTGAACAATATACCTAAGGTGCGCACCGGAAATGATAACGAAGATTTTCAGGAGAACTCAAAATACAGCATCACTTCGGTTGAGGTAAACAACAAAAACCCTGACGAGCTTTGGCTTAGTTACAGTTTTTGGGATTTAGCGCAACCCGATTTTAAAGTGTTTCATTCAACCAATGGAGGTGAAAGTTGGGAGGCAGATGATAACGGATTGCCTGACTATTCCTGTATGAAAATTCTATATATAAAGGATAAAGGCGGCCTGTTTGTAGCGTCAATGTCCGCCATCTACTATAAAAAAGGGAATAATGCGTGGGTGAAATATGGGGAAGGAATGCCGCATGTACTTATTACTGACATGGAAATAAATTACGGCGCACAAAAATTGCGCGTAGGTACTTTTGGGGCCGGCGTTTGGGAGATTGATTTGCCCTGAAAAATATTTTTTTTCTCTCGCGAAATTATTTCATGTTTGGTATCATGAAAATTGATCCGGAGCTTTTTAACTCTCTTCATGCTGACCTGGATATTTGCCGCGATTACATACGGCAAGTGTCAAGAGGTATGGTAAAAGGTGAAGTTTCCAAGTATCCCATTTTTGTTGCCATGCGCGGAGAAATGGATGTTGATATGGGCGTGCCTATTATTAACCGTAACGATTTTGATATAAGCTGGAACTTTAACGCCAGCCATCTGGAGGAATTTGTAAATAAGAATATTGTGGCTTTAGATAAGGTGGACGAATTCAAAAAGTCCTATAAAAGCCCTGAGGAATACATGTGCGTATTTGTTGCAGAGGAAGGCGCTATGAGTTTCGTTTTTATGCCTTTCGACAGGCACAGGGAGCTGCTTAATTAAGCATAGCCGGGGCCTCCAGCTTAAATTCAGGAATATCCACTTCAAATGTTTCGGCAGTAGCCTTGTTTTCAAAAATGTAAACCCCTTTCATTTTGCCAAGCGGCGTTTGCAGATGGCTGCCCGATACGTATTGGTAGCTATCGCCGGCATATAATACCGGTTGGCGGCCAACCACACCATCTCCTTCTACTATTTCCACTTTGCGGTTAGCATCGCTGATGATCCATTTGCGACGCAGCAGCTGAACGGTAAATAAATTGTGGTTGGAAATGGTTATTCGGTAAGCAAAGGTAAACTCGTTACGCAGCGGGTTGCTGTATTCCTCCTGGTAGGAGGTTTCAACGCTGATTTCTACACCATGTGTAATAAGAGTATTCATTACTTAACCCGATAGCTTTGTGAAGATAAGAGGTTGAAGGGATTTTGCAAAGAAGGCACTCCTAAGCTTAAAAAGGCCTAGTGTAGATGTACGGTTTCCTTTTTCAGGAAGTTAGTAACCAGGTTTTTAACGCGCATATAAGCGGTATCAAAATCTTTATTTACCACTACTTTATCAAACTGCGATTCCATGGCCAATTCTTCTTCGCTGCGCTTAATGCGGGCTTTAAGGCTCTTGGCATCTTCCGTACCGCGGTTTTTTAAACGGTTTATCAGCGACTCCTTTGAAGGAGGGGCAATAAATATGGTAAGGCAATCTGCACCAAACTGTTTTTTAATGTTCAGGGCGCCTTTTACATCAATATCAAAAAGTACAACACGGCGTTCGCTCCAAATGCGGTCCACCTCGCTGCGCAGGGTGCCGTAAAACTGGTTAGGGTAAACTTCTTCATGCTCCACAAAGGCATTATCTACAATGCGTTTTTTAAATTCCTCCGGCGAAATAAAGTAGTAATGGTGTCCATGCACTTCACCTTCGCGCTTAGTACGCGTAGTACACGATGTGGAGAAGGCGAGGCTTTCATTATGCTGTAACAGCTTTTTAACTATTGATGACTTGCCTGCGCCGGAAGGAGCTGTTATAACAATTAGTTTTTTAGGTGGAATAGCTACCCGGTTAATTTGATGTCCGCTCATGATATTCAATTGGCAAAGGCAGTTTGCAACAGGCAAACTGCGGTTCTATAAAATATTGTTGGTTTGTTCTTTAATCTTTTCCAGTTCGTCCTTCATGCCCACTACCAGTTTTTGCATTATGGCATCATTGGCTTTGCTGCCCACGGTGTTTATCTCGCGGCCAATTTCCTGGGTAATAAAGTTCAGCTTCTTCCCCTTCATTTCATCAGCAGCTTCAAGGCAGGTAACAAAGTACTCGCAGTGCGATTTCAGGCGCGTTAACTCTTCCGTTATATCCAGTTTTTCGATATAATAAATTACTTCCTGTTCAAAACGGTTAGGGTCAATTTTATCTTTTGGTATGTAAAGGTCAAGGCTGTTTTTAATGCGCTCTCTGATTTCTCTTACCCTGCGCTGGTCTTCTTCGCGCAGCATAACCGCATTGGCTTCAATGTTCCTTATACGCAGCCGCAATTCTTCTTCCTGCGATTTCCCTTCGTTAATACGGAAGGCATCAATTTCCTTAATAGCGGTAACCAGAATTTTATCAATGCCTTTCAACTCTTCTTCGCTGGGCTCTTCGTGCGATTCACCAATTACGTCAGGCATTTTTAAGATGGTTGGCAACAGGTTTTCCGTTGGTACGCCTACTTCATCGGCTATGGCCTTAAACTCGTTAAAATAGGAGATGATAAGTTCCTTGTTCAAGGATATTTCACTGCTGGCGGTGTTATGCTCCAGTGTAATGTATACATCAATTTTACCGCGCTGCAGCGTTGCCGAAATGCGGTTGCGCAGTTCGTATTCAAAGGCGCGGTATTTAGAAGGTAGCTTAACGCTGAGGTCGAGCCCCTTTTGGCTATTGAGCGATTTAATCTCAACGTTTACGGTTTTATCTTCAATTTGTCCGCTGGCCTTGCCGAAGCCTGTCATTGATTTAAGCATATCGTTTCTCTTTTCTTCAACTTAAGTTATTCCTGCACGATGAGCTCGTCTTCGGGCAATTTGTTTTTACCGGCAAATGATACCAGGTAAACCCCTGCAAATATCAAAATTGCGGAGATAATTTTCTCAGGACTTAATTTATCCTTGCCTAAGCTGATTGAGATAAGCGTTGCTAAAACAGGTTGCAGGTATATATAAGCGCCTACAATACTGCTGTGCAGCTCGCGCAGGGCCAGCATATTTAAGAGGTAGGCAAGGAAGGTAGTGCAGATAACTATAAAGCTGATGGCAAGCCATGTTTGCGTGGTAAAAGTGTGCCACTGCACCATTTTAAACTGGCTAAAGCCCAGCACAGCAACAGGGAAAAGGCCAAAGAAGAATACCCATTTAACCACAGTAAAGGGATGATACTTATGCATTAACGGCCTTACAATAACCAGGTATATGGCGTAGGATGTTGCATTGATAAGTATGAATAGGTCTCCTAAAACCGTTTCGCCGGAAAAGTTGAATCCCTTACCGCTTATAATTATAAAAGCGCCCCCTGCGCCCGATAGTATGCCCAGTATTTTTTGCCAGGTAGCCTTTTCGTGTGCCATAAAGAAGGAGATAATGAACACCAATATGGGCGTCATGATCATAATAAGAGCAGCATTAATGGGGGTAGTAATGCTCAGGCCCATAAAAAACATTTCCTGGTTTATAACCACACCAAACAGCCCGCACACCGCCATCAATAAAAAATCTTTGGGTTGCACTTTCTCTTTTAGCCAAAAGTGATGCAGTATAAAAAACAGCGTAGTAGTTATGGATACTCGTATGAGAATAAAGCCAAAGGGTTTAACAAATTCCGGCATCACCATTTTGCTTACGGTAAAGCCCGCGCCATAAAACAGGTTAACGATAAAAAGAAAGATATGCGCGCGAAGATTCTTCATTACTGCAGGGCAAAGATGAAATAAATTCTATCGGGTTATGGCCTCTACTCTGGCGGCGTATGCGTTACGCACGCTTACGGCAATTGTAAAGGTGCCCCAAACCCATTCGCCCTTGCTATCGGTATGTACGTTGCTTACCCACCAGCGCAGCGCCTGCGTTTTAAGTGCTTGATTGGTAGTAAGCCGTAGCGGAAAAACCTTGCCTTCGGGTAATTGTAACTGCAATACAGAATCGGTAAAGGCGAAGTTAGCAGCGGTATCAGGCACCGATTTTAAGCGGTGTATGCCAGCCGGCATAAACTTGCCTTTTACCAGGTGGGTAATGTTTAAAGAACTGTTTACTTCCGTTGTTTTGAAAATGAACGGAATACTTATGGAGCCTACACGCGGCGGGCGCGACCATAACACAAAGCGGTCGCTGCTTTCTTTCATAAAACCAAAGTTCCAGGTTTTAGGATTAACGGGGCCGCCTGATGTTTTAGTATCTAACCACCACAGCCATTCGTATGGGTGAATTTCAGGATGGCAGGAATGATTACAATCCAAAACAAACACGCCATACATGCCTACGGTAGGGTGCGCATCGCAAAAATTGGGGTGGTCCTTTAAGTTAGGCCCCGGCAGACAGGGGTAAAACAAAAAACTTAATGAATCACGCAGTCGTTTAGGTGGGGTCAACTCGCAATGTAAATCGTATTCGCCGGCTGTTTCCTCGGTTGGTTCAATATACGGCGCCTTGGTAACATCCGCATGGCGGGCGCGCTTAAAATTGTGCTTGCGTTTTGTTTGCGCGGTCCGGCCCTTGTAAATCAGGTCAAGATATTTTTGCTGGTGCGGCGTAATATTCCAGTTTATGTCGTGTTCAGTTAACTCATCGCGCCCCGGTAACGAAACCCCGTGCTGCGTAGTGCCAACAAATTTGTAACGGTGCCGGTCCACGGCCTGCCACCAAAAGCCTATCATACGGATAAACCAGCCAAAACCGCCACCCTGGTGTGTAGTGTACCAGGTAGGCACCTTAGGGTCGCGCTCGGTAACTTCTACAAGGTCAACTATTTTTTCATTCAGTAAATCGTTGTTTGAAATACTATCATTATTAAGGCGTAGTAGCAGATAGTTAGTTGGTATCGTATCGCACACTGTTGCGCTAACAACCTTAGCCGTTTGGGCAAAGCATATACTGCCAATGCCTATTAAAACAACAGAAATAACGGCGCGAATGAAGCTCAGCATTATTTAAGGCCTTTCTTCCAGTCAACGCGTTCGGCAACTACGGCCTTCAATTGCTCAATGCTTATACGGTCCTGCTTCATGGTATCGCGCTCGCGTATGGTAACCGTGTTGTCCTCCAGTGTTTGGTGGTCGATAGTGATACAATAAGGGGTACCTATGGCATCCATTCGGCGGTAGCGTTTACCAATAGAATCTTTCTCTTCGTAAAAGCACTGGAAGTCCCACTTCAGTTCACTCATAATCTCCTGTGCTTTTTCAGGCAGGCCATCCTTTTTAACCAATGGAAATACGGCTATTTGAATTGGCGCCAGGAAAGGTGGTAATGCCAGCACGGTGCGCTCGCTACCGTCTTCCAGCTTTTCATTTTTATATCCATTGCAGATAAGGGCAAGGAAGGTACGATTCAAACCTATAGAGGTTTCCACCACGTATGGTATATAGCTTTGGTTCAATTCAGGATCGAAGTATTGCAGCTTTTTGCCCGAAAGGTTTTGGTGCTGTGTTAAGTCAAAGTCAGTACGGCTGTGTATACCTTCAATCTCTTTTATGCCAAAGGGGAAGTTGAACTGAATATCCACCGCTGCGTTGGCATAATGCGCCAGTTTAAGGTGGTCGTAAAACTTCAGGTTCTCCTCGGCAAAGCCAAGGCTGCGGTGCCATTTCCAGCGCTCTTCTTTCCACTTGTTATACCATTCCATTTCGGTACCGGGGCGCACAAAAAACTGCATCTCCATCTGCTCAAATTCGCGTGTGCGGAAGATGAACTGGCGGGCAACAATCTCGTTACGGAAAGCCTTACCTACCTGCGCAATACCAAATGGTATGCGCTGGCGGCTGGTGTTTAATACATTCAAAAAGTTTACAAAAATACCTTGTGCAGTTTCAGGGCGCAGGTAGATGGTGCTAGCTTCTTCAGCAACGGAAACCACCTCTGTGCTGAACATCAGGTTAAACTGGCGTACGTCCGTCCAGTTACGTGTGCCACTTATAGGGCAGGCAATTTCAAGGTCTATTATTAGCTGCTTTAAATCGCCCATGTTGTTGTCCTCAAGCGATTTTTTGAAGCGGCTTTCTATTTCATCCAGCTTAGCTTTGTTGCGTAGTACATTGGGGTTTGTTTTCAGGAACATTTCCTTGTCGAAACTTTCTCCGAATTTTTTCTGCGCTTTATCTACTTCCTTGTTGATCTTCTCTTCAATCTTGGCCATAGCGTCTTCAATCAACACATCGGCACGGTAGCGTTTCTTGCTGTCCTTGTTGTCAATCAAAGGGTCGTTAAAAGCATCAACGTGTCCGCTGGCTTTCCATGTTTTAGGGTGCATAAATATGGCGGCGTCAATACCAACTATATTCTCATGCAGTTGTACCATACTCTTCCACCAGTATTGCTGCAATTTATTCTTCAGCTCAATACCGTACGGGCCGTAATCGTACACTGCGCCTAAGCCGTCATATATTTCGGAACTGGGGAATATGAAACCATATTCTTTGCAATGCGAGATAATCTCCTGGAATAAATTCTGCGTATTCTCTTTGCTCATAGTGCCGCGAAAATACAAGAAAGCTTGGGAGTCCATAGCCTTTGCATAAGCCTGTAAAAGAGGTGCGTGGCACTTTGTTTATCGGCCTTAGCTGAGCGCAAATTGCCGGTTTTCTTAGATTTACAATTATGGAACTAAACGAAAAGGATATTCACTTTGAATTCGACGGAAAAAAGGGCGCTTTCTTTATACAGCATGGTGGCCCGCGTTTAGCAGAAATGGTTTTCAGCAAGGCCGGCGACCACCTCATTATTATAGAGCATACCGAGGTTAGCGATGAGTTGCGCGGCACGGGCGCAGGCAAAAAGCTGCTGGCCGCCACAGTGGACTATGCCCGTAAGAACAATTTTAAAATAGTGCCGGTTTGCCCATTTGCCAAGGCGTTAATGGAGAAGAACCCGGAGGAGTATGCCGATGTTCTTAATAAATGATAACAATTGTAAATTGCATCTTTAAGCTGTTATTGAAGTCTATAAAGAAAAAGCCATGAAGAAGCTGTTATTGATAGTAGTTTGTGCCTTAACCGTTTTAGGCATAAAAGCCCAGGCCACCGATTTTGTGCCCGATAAACCTGTAAGCAAAGTGAAGGCTACCGTTAAGGCTATGGCTGCCGGCGAAACTTTTTTGATTGTGCCGGATGATAACCCCAATGGCCGTTATGTAAGCGCCCAATTGCCTGAAGAGTACAAAAAAGACGGGTTGAAAATTACGTTCAGCGGTGTGGTAGGTAAAATACCACCCAATGTGCGCATGATGGGTACGCCCCTAAAAATAAGCTCCGTTTGGGTAAGCAAAACAGAGCGTAAGAAGTTTAACCTTAAAAAGGCTAAGTACACTTTTAAGTAGCTTACTGCACTACGCGCGGTATAAGGCCGCGCAGGCCCATATCCACTACGTTTTCACCCTTCAGCGGTTCCCACCAGCCGTTAGGGTTGCTGTCGTTCCACTCAAAGCTTTGGTTAATGGATAAGGAAACCTCCACCACAATGTCCTCGGTTTCGTTTCCGGTAATTACCAGCGAACCGTTCTCGAACTGGCCGGTAACTACACAACTGCCCGCAGGTATGGGTGATGTTGCGGCAATAGGATTAGGCACGGTAGTAACAGGAGCGGAGCCGGTATCAGAATAAAGGGTGCCGTAAAATGAGCCTTCAAAACCCCAGAAGCCTTGTTTTTTGTTGGCGTTAACCACGTAGTTTTTCGTTTTTACATTAAAGTTATTGATGTAGGTATTAAAGCCCACAAAAGAGGCAATGGTAGTGCTGAAAAACTGGTGGATACCAAACCCCATAATGGTGGTGTCAATGCGCATTTGCACATCGTAATTTTGGTACGATAAGGAAACACGTAGCCACTCATAGGTGCCCGGTGTTACATCCTTAAGCGGCACTTCAAAAAATTGCTCCCCATCATTTTTTATCACGGCCTGGCTATGGTCAATTGCGTTAGTGCCACCCTGGGTGGTTTCGGCCTGGTGATAAAGCACTACGCCGGCGCCAAGCTGCGTGTAGGCGTTAGGGGCCAGTTCCATATAATGCGAACTGATAGCATTAAATTTTGGTGATTGCCCGGCATTGCCTGACGGCACTGAAACAGGCTGGCCAAGATTGCCCAGCCTTACCTGGGTAGAATCGAGCTTGTATTTGAAAATAAGTTTAGGCTCCTTTTCGTTTTTCTTTTTGCAGGAAGAAACAAAAAACATTAAACAGGCAGTAACAGCCATTGTAATTAGAACGATTGTCTTTTTCATTCGCTGAGTTGAGGGCGCAAAGCTATTAAACGGCACTTATTGGCGAAACAGGCGCTCACTTATGCGAATTTTAAATATTTGTGACATAAAAGTCCGCGCAATGCGCATATTTGCGGGCGTTTAAAAGCTATGTCGGTAATAGTTAGCAACCTTACTAAAGTGTATGGCCAGCAAAGGGCGGTAGACGATATTTCGTTTGAGGCCGGTAAGGGGCAGGTGCTTGGCTTTTTGGGCCCTAACGGGGCGGGCAAAAGCACCACTATGAAAATGCTAACCTGCTTTATACCACAAACATCAGGCACGGCAACGGTGTGCGGGCATGATATTACCACCGACCCCCTTGAGGTGGCAAAAAAAATAGGTTACCTGCCGGAGAACAACCCCCTTTACCTGGATATGTATGTGCGCGAATACCTGGAGTTTATGGCTGGCCTGCATAAGTTGGGTAAAATTACGGCTAAGCGTATTGAGGAAATGATTGAAGTAACAGGCCTTAAACTGGAAAGCAAAAAGAAGGTAGGCCAGCTATCGCGCGGTTATCGCCAGCGTGTGGGTTTGGCGCAGGCCATGTTGCACGACCCCGAGGTGCTTATACTGGATGAACCTACATCAGGCCTGGACCCTAACCAGTTGGTGGAAATACGCTCGTTAATCAAACAACTTGGGCAAAACAAAACGGTGATTTTCTCCTCGCACATTATGCAGGAGGTGCAGGCCGTGGCCGACCGTGTAATTATTATCAACCGCGGTAAAATTGTGGCTGATGATACTACGGAACAATTGCAAAGCCGCATTAACAATGAAACCACTGTTGTTGCCGAGTTTAAACAAAAGGTGGAGCGCTCGCTTTTAGGCAGCATAAGCGGTGTAAGAAAGTTTAGCGAGGACAAAGGCCGATGGATATTTACAGCAGAAAGCGGAAAAGACCTGCGCGAAGAAATTTTCAACTTCGCTAAAGACCGTAACCTGACGTTGTTATCTCTTTACAAAGAAGAGTCTTCGTTAGAAGATGTATTTAAACAATTAACCAAATGATCCTGTAATCTTATAAATCCTTTAACTCCAGTAAGTGTTCGCCATTTTTAAAAAAGAAGTCCGCCAGTTTTTCAGCTCACTAATAGGCTATATAGCCATAGTAGTGTTCCTGGTGCTGTTGGGCTTAATAACCTGGGTTTTTCCGGATGTAAACGTTATTGACAGCGGCTACGCCACGCTTGATGGATTTTTCTTTTACGCCCCGCTGGTTATGTGCATACTTATCCCCGCTATTTGTATGCGTTCCTTTGCCGAAGAAATTAAGACCGGCACTTTTGAGCTGATAGCTACCCGTCCCGTTACAGATATGCAGATAGTAATGGCCAAGTATTTCGCCACGCTGCTGCTCATTTTTATTTCAATCCTGCCTACGCTTATTTCTTATTATACTATTTACCAATTGAGTTCGCCGGTGGGCAATGTAGATACCGGCGGTATTATGGGCTCCTACTTCGGCTTGTTTTTAATAGGTGCTGTGTTTGCAGCTATTGGTATTTTTTGTTCGGCAATTACATCTAATGAAATTGTTGCATTCATACTGGCCCTCTTTTTATCGCTGTTGTTATATATGGCGTTCTTTTACATTTCCCACTTCAGCCTGTTTGTAGGCCGTTTTGATTATGTAATTGAAAACTTTGGTCTTGCAGCGCACTACGATTCATTAAGCCGTGGCGTTATTGACAGCCGCGACCTGGTGTATTTTGTGAGTGTTATTTCTCTTTTTATTCTACTTACCCGAACCGCATTAAGCAGCCGCCGATGGTAGAAAAGAAAAAAGAGAACAAGGGGGGCGGCAAGCGCCTTAACCGTCGCGATGCACTGGTGCGTTTCGGACTGCTGCTGGCTATTATTGTTTTAGCAAATGTAGTAAGCAACTTTTTTTATTTCCGTTGGGATATGACCGCCGAAAAACGGTACTCTATTTCAAACCCCAGCAAGCAGTTGTTGAGGAACCTGAAGGATGAGGTTACTATTAAAGTATATCTAACAGGGGAACTGAATGCGCAACTGGAACGCCTGCGTAAGAGCACTGAAAATATGCTGAAGGAATTTCGTTCCTACGGTGGCACCAAAGTGGAGTATGAGTTTTTTGACCCCATGGCCATCAAAAATCTTGATGAGCGCAAGAAGTTCATGATGGATTTGATACAGCGTGGTATGGCGCCCACTAATTCGGTATCGCAAACCAAAACCAGCAAGAGCGAAAGTTTAGTGTTTCCTTATGCCATGGTAGCCTACGGCGGCCGAGAATACCCCGTTAACCTGTTAGAGAACCAAATTGGCTATGATGCAGCGGAGATCATAAACCACTCCGAAATACTGCTGGAGTACAAATTGATAAATGCCATTAAAAAGCTGAGCCAGTACCGTCCACCCCGCATTGGTTTTGTGGAAGGTAACGGTGAGCTGAATGAACTGGAAACGGCTGACCTTAAGCAAACGCTTGAAGGCCTGCAGTACGAGGTTAAACGCCTGGATTTACGCACCAACGTAAACATACCTGAACGCTTTGATGCCGTAATCGTAGCACGCCCCACTATCCCTTTTAACGAACAGGATAAGTTTAAGCTGGACCAATACGTAATGCGCGGCGGAAAAATTATGTGGCTGATGGATGGCACTAATGTAAATATGGATAGTGTGAGTTTTAGCCCAAGTGGCCAGAATGTGGAGGCTACTGATTTTAACCTGGACGACCAACTGTTTAAGTACGGCGCACGTATTAACGGCGATGTGGTGCAGGATATAGGCCTTAGTGATGAAATACAACTGGTGGTAGGCAAAGTGGGCGATGCGCCGCAAACGCAGGCGTTTAAATGGTATTACTATCCTTTGCTTGTGGCTGATAACAACCATGCTATTGTGCGCAACCTTGGCCCCGTAGTGGCTCATTTTGCCAGCACGGTTGATACTATCCGCAACCCGGGCGTTAACAAAACCATACTGTTGCATACTACCGATTATGCTAAAACGCAATTAGCGCCAACAAGGGTAGGCTTTAGTATATTAATGGGTAAGCCAAATCCGGACTACTACAAGCAACCGCAGTTACCTGTAGCGGTGTTGCTGGAAGGCGAGTTTGAAAGCGTGTTTAAAAACCGCTTATCCCCTGAGTTTTTATCAGCCATTGATACCATTGATAAAATAAAGTTTATTGAAAAAAGCCCTAAGAGCAAGATGATTGTGATTGGTGATGGCGATATGATACGCAACGATATCCGCAGTGACAGCTCCGTTTACCAATTGGGTTTTAATAAATACAACGGCAGGCAATACGGCAATAAGGAGTTTTTACTGAACTGTTTGGAATACCTGATTGATGATAGCGGCATTTTTGAAACCCGTAACAAAGAGGTTAAAGTGCGATTGCTGGATACCGTTAAGGCCAATAATGAAAGGCTGATGTGGCAATTGCTTAACCTGGTGTTACCGGTGGTGGTAATACTGCTTTTTGCCCTTGGCTTTACCTTTATCCGCCGCAGGAAATACGCTTCCTGATAATGCCCTTGGTAAATCTTACAATTCCGTGAAAATCGGTTTCGGAAATTTCACGTTCTTAGCCGCTTAAATGTGCAGATGAAAAAGTATATCCCTTACCTGATAATTATTGTATTACTGGCAGGCGCTGCAGTTTGGTATAAAATTTACAATAGTCCCGAGGCTATTAAGGACCGCGAGGGCGATTTTGCTTACCACGAAACAAACAATATCTACACCATTGTTATGAACTCCAGCGATGGGCGCAAAATCGAATTAAAGCGCGATGGCGAAAGGTGGATTGTAAACAATAAGTATGAAGCGCGTACGGATTTAATACAGCACCTGTTTGAAGCCCTTACAGGCATGGTATCGCTTGCACCGGTGCCCGGCAGTGCACATGATAACGTAGTGCGTGACTTAATGAATAACAGCGTTAGCGTTGAACTGCGCGATAAAGATGGCACGCTTTTAAAAAGCTATATGGTTGGCGGCGCTACAGTGGATGGAGAAAATACCTATATGCTTAATATGATAGATGGCAAGCCTGCGGCCCGGCCGCATATGGTTTACATACCCGGCTTTAGGGGTGCCTTATTGCCGCGCTTTGAAATGGATGAAGCGGTATGGCGCGTTCGCAATATATTCAGCAATACAAGGGATAATATACAGCAACTTAAGGTGGAATACCCCGGTGCTGAGGAAAACTCTTTTATTATTACCCGGCTTGCAGCAGATTCATTTGAAGTAAACCCGGTAGATCCAAAATTCAGGATTGCTGCTGTTGCCCCACAAAAGTATATCAGGCAATATCTGTCTTTTTACAGTGCAGTTTCAGTAGAAGCTTTTGATAACACCTATTCCGCAAAGGACTCACTTGCGCAGGCAACTCCTTATGCCACAGTTTCAGTGATAGATAGTGGCAACAGAACTACTACTGTAAACCTGCATTACATGCCGCTAAACAAACGCAGTAAAGCCCAATACGATTTAAAAGGGCAGGAACTTACCTATGATATTGACCGCTACTACGCATGGATAGATAAAAGCGGACAAAAAGATTTTGCCATAGTGCAGTATTATGTTTTCGGTAAGCTGCTACGCAACTACAAGGATTTTTACTTTAAGCCGGGGTCGAAATAAAATCGGCATTAGGCCAACAAAAAAGCCCCACGAGTGCTCGTGGGGCTTTTTTGTTGTATATATCTTGAAACTATTTTGGTTCAATTGGCTGAAGGTTCTTTTCAACCGGCGCTTCTTTTGGTTGAATATCTTTTTGTGGTTGAACCTCGTCTGTCTTCGGTTCTTTGCTCTTCTTTTCTTTCTTCTTAGGTGTGTCATCCACTAAAGAAATGCCTGTATTGTTTGAGCCGCCCTTATTGCCACCTGCTTTAAAGTCAAACAAAAGCGAGAAGCGTAAAGTGTTATCCAGCGGGTTACGCTGAATGCTGGTAGGTATCAGATAAGAGAAGTTAAGGCCTACTACACTGTATTTTACGGTTAAGCCTGCAGTAAGAAACTGGCGGTTACCTTTAGAGCGTGGTTCGTAGAAATAACCAAAACGAACACCGAACATTTTACGGTATAAGTATTCGGCACCTACACCCACCGTAATTTCTCTAAACTCTTCAGCAGCACCACCGGGGGCATCAGCAAAAGAAGTGAACATACCTGAGATGGAAGACTTTTGGCGGAAATCGTAAACACCGTTTTTGTCCTTATCTACAGAATCAGGAGTTGGCACCATCAGTTTATTGAAATCGGTGTAAATTCCTACACCGTTTTTGTCGTCAATGTTTAAGGTATAACCTAAGCCAATGCCCAGGTTAGTAGGTATAAAATCTTTAACCACGTTTGAGGTGTAGGAGATTTTGCTGCCTATGTTGGTTATTGCCATACCCACCATAAGGTCGTGGCTCATCTTAACTCCATCCTTCTTAAAGTTTTTGCGGAAGTACCAGGAAATATCACCTGCACCGGCCACACCGGGCTTAATCAGGTTACCATCTACCTGCTGACCGCCAGCCAGGTTTGAGTATATGACACGTAAGGAGGCAGCAATGGAAAAATACTTACCTAACAGACGGGCATAGTGCATATCAATGGCAAACTCGTTAGGGCGAAACTGGCCCGTTTCCTGTCCGCTGGCATCGGTAAAAGTAATGTTACCTAAAGAGAAGTAACGAACGGAAAGTGCGATGGTCTGCATTTTCTTTACCTTATAATAACCGGTAAGGTTAGCCAGGTAAATATCATTAACAAGGGCTTTCAACCATGGGCTGAAACCTACAGCAAAGCCAAAATCGGAAGAGTCAATAAAAGCCAGTTTAGCCGGGTTGGCGTAAAGGCCGTTGGCATCAGCCGGCGAAGCAATACCTACATCACCCATACCGCCCGCGCGGGCATCGGGGTTAATGCGCAGAAATGGCACTGCGGTAGTAACTGTATTTATAACTACACCATTTTTATTGATCGATTGTCCCAACGCGCTGGCCGTCATCAAAACAAAAACCAGTAACCCTGAAAATTTGCCGAAATATTTCATCCCAAAAAATAAAATTGTTTACGTAGAAGTGCAGCGATAGTTCGGGCTGTTTTATGATTAAGGGGCTAAATCTATCGTAAAAGCACCAATTTTTCAAATTTATGTGCCGTGTTGCCCTCGGGGTCCCGTACGCTTAATTTATATACGTAAACGCCCTTACCAATGGCATCGCCGTAATCATCGCGGCCATCCCACTCAATATCGTCGGTCCTAAAGCCATTGCAATGCACCTGTTGCTGTATGTTTTTAACCAAACGGCCTGATACTGTGTAGATTTGTACGCTGACATTCAGGTCCTCACACGGTTTATTGTGTTCAAACATAAACTGCGTATGGGTGGTAAAAGGATTGGGGTAATTGTAAACATGTGATAGGGCAAGTTTGGCATCAGAGGCCACTATAAACTCGGTATAATCTTCTGACGAGTTGTTATGGATATCCCAGGCTTTTACCTTCAAACTATGCTTGCCATCGGCCAGTTTACTGTAAGCGTACTTTACAGTACCCCTTTTGTAATTATCCAGCTCACTTTCATAGTAATCGTTAAGCACCGTCATGTTTTGGGCGCTGCCATCCAACACGGCCGTCAGGTCGTGGCCTATGCCATTACCGGTAGTATTAATGCCGGTTTCGTCCTCCAGTTTAACCAGCAATATAGGGCTGGCGTTGGTTAAACCGCCAAAGGCAAAATTCTCATCGTTCATGTAAACTTTTACTTTGGGGCCAATGCCATCGGCAGCAAAGGAGTCTGCACTACCACCTATGATAATGTTGTTGGTATAGCCGTGGGCATCGGTAATGCCGTTATCGGCATAATAACTGATGCGGCCATTGCCGAATTGATAGTTGATGTCCTTAGGAACGATAAATGTAAAGCTGAAATCGCCGTTGACAACGCTTGCCTTACCCTTAAAGAGCAGGTTTTTATACATATCGAAACTGCGTTGCGGGCTGTCGCCATCATTGCTCAGCGTTTTAAGCGTTGAAATTTTATCGTAAACTACGGGGTATACTACGCCATTAAAGCCGCTTAGTTTATTGCCGTTATCGTCCACAACTTCTCCTTTAATGGTTACTTCGGCCAAAGCCTTAAGCGAATCGTGAGGCAGGTCAATTGGTTTGTTGTTTACTGTAGTGGTTTTTATGTTGTAATGCGGGTAGTTTAACTGCAAAGCGGGGTCGCCCAGCAGGGTAAACTTACGGGTGTTGTATATATCGGTATTTACGTTGTTTTTGGTAAGCATGGTTATTTCGCCCAGGGTAGGGAAGCGCCCTTCATACAAATCGAACATATGCTCAAACGACTCGTTATTTAAAGCGGCATTGGCATTGGAATAAACCAGGCGCACGGTAGTAATTGAAGCTATGGCACCCCCGTTGGCATTCGTAATCAAATATTCGCCTGCGGTGCGCTCAGGTATATCATAACGGCTGAACTCGCAGGTAGCTGTGATAAACAGGGGTAGTTTCTCTTTGTTGGATAGTTGCGCAATTTCTGTCATGTTAAATATGCGTTCATGCGCCCAGTTGGTTTCGCCGCCATGACCCACCCAGTTAAGTATTAAGGTGCCGGAATTTATTTTGTTGATGATAGCAGTATTCACCTCCGGGTAACGGTCGCCTGAAGGGGTAGTTACTTGTTTATAAGCATCCAGGAAAATTTTGTCGTAATTATATTCCGGGTGTTGGTTACGGGTTATGTCTGCAAGGTAATTTGAGGCATCCAGGTGGGTGTCATTATCCTGGTCATCAGCCACAAAAGTTACGTTATTGCGCCAGCTGTTGTTGTTGTTAATCTGCACGCAACTTGCCGCGTTTGAAGGGTGCTTATATTTTTTGATTTTGTTTACCACATCCCAGGCTTCCTGCTCGCTGGCAATGGGCAAGCGGCCCACTGCCAGGTCCATGTCCTGCCCGTTAACAGCAATATTGCCACCTTCGTTTACATCTAAAAGGGCATAAAAATCATCAGAGGTAAAAGAGGCTGTTTCCGATTCCGATTCGTAGCTTTCGTAACAAGGCACAAACTCCTGGTTATCGGCCACTCGGTTTTTGGGGTCAAAGGATCCGTCACCCATTAATAACAAATAGCGCGGCATTATTGCGGTGTCGTTACCTGCACGGTCGTACAGCATGCGCATAAAATCGCGTATGGCTGATATATCAGGCTTGCCACCGCCAAACTCATTATAAATTTTAGAAAGCTTTACCACCTTAACGCTTATGCCGGTTTCACTCTGGTGAAAGCTGGCCAACTCGTTAGACGGGGCTTCAAAAGCATCATACGTAACAATTACCATATCCGGCTCGCCAATGGCATGCAGGTTTTGGTTTTCTACGTTGCTCACAAATTCGGGAGTTACGAATGTGGCTGAAGGATTAAAGGCAACAAACTCTCTTAGGTTAGAAGTAGAAGCAATAAACTTTAATTGGGAGCCATTAAGCGTGGCATTCATTTGTTGAACATTGCCGGGGTCTGTTATGTCCCAAATGCGGATATCTGATGAGGCGTTGTTCAGTTGAAACTCAGATATGTTGCCTGCACCTACAGAAGATGCATTACGAAAAGCCATTACTGAACCGGACATAGAAAGCGCGCGCTTTGCAAATATTTCAAGATAGTCAATGTAACACGCTGCGGTGCCTGTAGGGTCGTTAGAAACGGTAAAGTTGTAAGCAACGTTCAGTTGGTCTCCGCTTGCGTTGTAGTTGGCAATACCTTTATAAATTATCGATCCCGGAGGATAAATATCGCCCGGGTTAATGCCTGCGTCATTATGGTTAATGAGCACTTGCCCGTTAACACTAACCGTAGTTACTGAGCCGTAAGGCTTACTTGTTTTAGCGCCTATTTGCGAAACAACCTTTACGGGAACTGACGTTATTAAATTAGGGAAGTTGAATGAAAAGCTTTTGGAGTTGCTAAAGCTGGTCATTTTATCACCCAGCCAGCGCTTACCGCTGCTAAGCATATTTTCTTCATCATTATCGCGGTAGGCATGGTCGTCAAAATCGGTAATTGTTTTATTGGCAGGCCCATCAACAGGGGCAAGTTGTACGCGTTTACCGGTGCCTTGCGTAGTAGTTAAAAAGTAAAAGTTTCTATCGGTGTACAGGTTTTTTTCGTGGTAAAAACCGGTTGCTGAGTCGTAGCGCCAGGCATCGGCCATTTGTCCGTAAAACAGCAGGTAATCGCCGTCGTCCATTTTATTATTGCCGTTATTGTCCACTACCATTGTTGGGTTCTCCAGCAAATCGTCGGGCCGGGCAACGGAGTTGCGGTCGGGCACCATGCCACCACCATTACCAAAAATTGCTAATGTGTTTAAGTTAAAAGAGGACGGGTCAACGTTGCATGTATTCTTAACAAAGTTGTAGTCAATTTTATAAAAGCCATCGGCCGCTACTGCCACTTTATACCAATTGCCATTTGCTAAAACCGAATTGGCTGCATAACTGTTTCCGCTACGTTTCTGCGGTTTGGGTATAAGCGTTAAACGAAGTGTGAATGACTCCAGTTTTTCTAGTTGGCCCGCTGTATTTTTACGGAATGGAAGTATCTCTACACTGGCGCTTGGGCGCTTGCGGGTAAGTGATAAAGCTACATTAACCTCGGGCTGTTCTTTTATAAAAGTTGCGCTGTTGGCGTCAATATTGGTAACCGGGGAATATACAGGGTTAACCAGTTGAGCAGCTAAATCTCCTGAAGCAGGTAATGATATTTTTTCTTTATATAAAGGCAGCAAAAGCATGGATTCGGAATGGGCAGCATTGTTAAAGGTTGGTTGTTTGATAACCTTACCATCGATGGCTACAAAGGTCTTTGCTTCGGCTTGCCAGTTAATGGTGCGTGCATAATCCTGCGCTTTAGCCGTACGAATAACAAAAGTAAGCCCCAACAGGAGTGTTAAATATCTTAGTTTCATAAAAGTTCCGTTGCAACCTTGATAAACCAAATCCATCATTATTTTTGACGCCTTTTAAAATGCGCAATAAAACGCGGTCAATTTTGTTTTATTGCATTAAAGATGCTGCTTGGCAAATAAACTCAAATATCTGTGTGTTTCACTGTTAATCATCACTACAACTGCAGTAGGTTATGCGCAGGATGTACTAATGAGCCAGTATTTTAACGCACCGTTGCATCTTAACCCTGCAATGGCAGGCATTTCGTACGGGCCGCGCGCCACCCTTAACTACCGCAACCAATGGAGCGCCATGGGCGATGGCTTTAACGGGGGCTACGCCACTTATATGGCCGGTTTTGATATGCATATACAGCCCATGAGGGGCGGTATAGGCGTGCTTTTTACGGGCGACCAGGTAGCCAACAACCTGCTGTCCAGCTACCGGGCCACGGTAATGTACAGCCAGCAGATAAAGTTTAACCGCCGCATGGCCCTTAAAATAGGCCTTAGCGGCAGTTACATATTTACCCGCCTGAAATGGAACGACTTATTGTGGAGCGATATGATTAACCCTTACACGGGTTTTTATAATAATGTGGATGTGCCTAACCCTACCAATGAGCCTACCCCTTCTAAATTACAAAGCCACCGTGGCGATATGGGTGCCGGACTTCTGTTTTTTACCGAGAAACTTTATGTGGGCGTAGCCGTAAATAACTTATTAATGCGTAAAGAGAATTTTACCTCGGCCAACGAGGGGAGGGTTCCTATGCGCATAACAGCGCATTTTGGGGCAAACATACCGGTGCCTCACCGCAATCAAAACAGGTACAATATCTGGTTATCGCCAAACGTTTTATTCGAGAACCAGGGGCAGGCTTTTCATGTAGAAGGCTCGTTCTTAACAGGTATCAGCTTTGTTTACTTTGGTTTGGGGTACCGGAGCGCAATAAGAAATTCCGATGCTGTTATCGGCTTTTTGGGGGTTAAAAAGGGGAAATTCAGAGTGGGGTATAGTTACGATTACACTATTTCGAGGTTGATGAACCGCTCGGGCGGTAGTCACGAACTTTCCTTCATATTTAACTGGGGCGGGGGTGATGATAATTCCCTGAATCCGAAAGCCAATACCGGCTATGTGGCTTGCCCCGATATTTTGCGTTGACTTTTTGTTAAAAACGGCATTATAAAAGCAGCAAAAGAATTTTTTTGGGTTTTTAACCGAAAAATGTTTCTTTAGCAACCTTTAAATTTGAACAACCCTAAAAACTAAACAAACTTAGCCATGAAGCTAAACAAACTGTATCCGTTTCTTGTGTTGCCGATGTTAGTGGTAGTTGCATCTTGCGGCAAGCAGAAATCATCCGTAACCGGATGGGAATACAACAATCCTAAAAACGGGGGATTTGAAGTAGTAGACTATAAAGGGCAGGAAACAGGCCCGGGCCTTGTTTTTGTTCAGGGTGGTACCTTTGTTATGGGTAATACAGAACAGGATGTGATGTATGAATTCCATAACGTAGCCCGCCGTGCAACAGTTAGCTCTTACTACATGGATGAAACAGAAATTGCAAACGTTCACTACCGTGAATATTTGTACTGGATGAACCGTGTTTTCGGAAACGATTTTCCGGATGTAGTTAAAAAGGCGCTTCCTGATACACTGGTATGGAGAGATGAGCTGGCTTATAACGAGCCGTACGTTGAATATTACTTCCGTCACCCGGCTTATGATTTTTATCCGGTTGTTGGTGTAAACTGGTTACAGGCTAACGACTTCGCCTCATGGCGTAGTGACCGTGTAAACGAAAGAATACTTGTTGACCAGGGTGTTTTAGCTGAAAACCCATCTCAGGTAGGCAGCGATAACTTTAACACGGAAAGCTACCTGGTAGGCCAATACGAAGGTGCTGCCGGTAAGCGCCCTAAGAAAGACTTAAACCCTAACGGAACAGGAACCCGCCACGTGCGTTTGGAAGACGGTATACTTTTACCGAAGTACCGCCTGCCAACCGAAGCTGAATGGGAATATGCTGCTTTAGGCTTGATAGGTAACCAGCCTGCAACCGGCGAAGAGCGTATCACTGACCGCCGTATTTACCCATGGAACGGAACCAGCACCCGCTACCCTAAGAGTGGCATGTGGCAAGGTGAGTTTCTGGCTAACTTTAAGCGTGGCCGTGGTGATAACATGGGTATCAGCGGACGTTTAAATGATAACGCAGATATTACTGCCCCGGTTAAATCTTTCTGGCCTAACGACTTTGGTTTATATAACATGGCCGGTAACGTAAACGAATGGGTGTTGGATGTTTACCGTCCGATGACTACCCAGGATGCTAACGATTTCCGTACTTACCGCGGTAACCAATTTAAAACTAAAGTACTGGATGCTGATGGCAACCCCGTTGAAAAGGACAGCTTAGGCAAAATTCAGTACCGCGACGTAACCCAGGAAGAAAGTGCTAATCGCCGTAACTACCGTCGTGGTGATGTAAGAAACTATGTTGACGGTGATGACGTTTCAGCAGTTGACTACAAGTTTGGTCAAAGCTCTTTAATTGACGATAACAGCCGCGTTTACAAAGGTGGTAGCTGGAAAGATCGTGCTTACTTCCTTTCACCCGGCACCCGCCGTTATTTGGATCAGAACGTTGCTTCGGACGACTTAGGTTTCCGTTGTGCAATGGATAAAGTAGGTTCACCTAGCGGTAACAACGTTAAAGGTGGCAACAACTTCCCTAAAGAAAAAGGTAAGAGAAAGCAGAAAGGATAATCCATCCTAACAGCAGCTAATAAATTTAACCCCCGGAATTATCCGGGGGTTTTTATTTTCAACCCATGCAGATACGTATAGAGGAGCTTTATGAATTATACCTTAAGGCAAATGGTATAACTACGGATACGCGTAATATTGGCGAGGGTAGTATTTTTTTTGCTCTAAAAGGGGAGAGGTTTGATGCCAACCAATTTGCAGATGAAGCGCTGACAAAAGGCGCGGCTTATGCAGTAGTAGACGGAGCTATGCCCGATGACTGGAAGCAGAAATGGGGCACGCGATTTATAGAGGTGAAAGATGTTCTGCTAACGCTGCAGCGTTTAGCCGGTTACCACCGTCACCAGTTAGAATGCCCCGTTTTGGCAATTACAGGCAGCAATGGCAAAACAACAACTAAAGAATTAGTGGCGGCGGTGCTATCTAAAAAATTTGAAACCTATGCTACCAAAGGCAACCTGAACAACCACATAGGTATACCACTTACGCTGTTAGCAATAAAAGGTGATGTAGAGTTTGCTGTAATAGAAATGGGAGCGAATCACCAGGGAGAAATTGCCTCGTACTGCGAATACGTAAACCCCGACTATGGCTTAATAACGAATATAGGTTCTGCCCACTTAGAAGGGTTTGGGGGGGCGGAAGGTGTTGTAAAGGGCAAAACAGAATTGTATGCTGACCTGATTGATCTTGGCGGTAAGGTTTTCGTAAACCGCGATAATGATTTGCTGTGGCAAAAAATTGTGTTTTTCGGATTTGAACCCGAGGCCATTATTACCTACGGACATACCGATAGTGCTTTTTGCAAAGGAGAGTTGGTGCCTGGGGCAGAATTTTTGGCCTTAAAAGTGCAGGACGAAATTATAAGCACCAACCTTGTAGGCGATTATAACTTTGAGAATGTGTTGAGCGCAGTTTGCATAGGCAAATACTTCGGCGTTCATATGGATGATATTAAAGAGGCCATTGCAGCTTATGTTCCTTCCAACAACCGTTCGCAGCGGGTTAACTACAACGGGGCTACTGTAATACTGGATGCTTATAATGCAAACCCAAGCAGTATGGCTGAGGCACTCAGCAATTTTGAAAAGCAACCCGGCGATAACAAAACTGTGGTGCTAGGCGAGATGATGGAGTTAGGTGAGTACAGCAGGGAGGAGCACGACAAAATACTTAATGCTATTAGTGAAATGAAGTTGACCTCGCGCATACTTACCGGAGGTGGTTTTGAGTTTGCCAAAGATGCGCCCGGTGTTCATTGGTTTAAAACCACAGAAGAACTACGCCACTGGTTTCAGCAACAGAATTGGCAGGGGTGCTTTGTGCTTATTAAAGGCTCGCGCAAAAATGAGTTGGAGAAAATATTGAAGTAGCCGGCGCTATTGGCCCATATTTTTGTTGCGAATTATTTTGCGAATAGTATCGCGTTTAACATATACCAGGGTGTCCGCATCTCCTTCAAGTACTTCCCGGGTTTGCTTAACACTGTAAGTAATTATAGTATCTCCTTTCGCTACTTTGTTGGTGCGTATGGTGTGATAAACCGTATCCGTTGCAGATGGTGCTGTTCCTTTTAAAGTGGAGTCGTATTGTTCCAGCTTTTCTTTAAAACTCTCTGTGGAAAGCGAAGCCTTATTGTTAATGATGAAGTAAACCGTACCACCAATAATGCCTGCACCCAACAGCCATTTGAAAAATTTGCCGAATCCTGAAGAGCCCGGAGGCTGGTAGTTCTTCATTTGCCCCTTGACTTCTGCATGTATCTGTTTCAATTCTTCCCGCATCAGCTTGTTGCCCTCCATCTTTATGCCACCTATTAACGTACGCTGTAGTTCTACTTCTGCTCTGAATCCGTCCTCTTTAGCAAGAAGTGACTTGAACAGCTCGCTTTCTTCAGGGCTTAGTTCTCCATTGAAGAAGCGCTCAATCAGTAGTTGCTTTTCTTCTTCAAGCATTGGCGTTGGTTAATTTACTTTTTAAATGTTGCAGGCACTTGTACTTCTGGTTCTTGGCGTTGGCGGCATTGGTATAACCCAGTGAAGCGGCAATTTCCTCCATCGTCTTTTTATGGTAGTAGAACAGTAACAAAATTTTCCGGCAATTCTCGCCCAATTGTTCCAGGGCGGTTGTAACATGGGCGGTTAACGGTTCTTCATTTTCCTCTTCTTCGGCATTAATATTTTCAAACTTCTCATAGTCAGTAATTCGCGTTTCCCGGCTCTGCTTTCGCAACTGCTTAAGCCAAAGGTTGCGGCCAATTGAATAGATGTAGGTTTTAATGCTGCACGTTAATTTAAAATCTTTATTGCGGCTATTGTTGAACAACGCAATCATTACCTCCTGAAAAATATCTTCTGCATCGGTTGTACTGCCGGAGTTTTTGGTAATGAAGTACTCCACCATACGGTAGTGGTTGCGATAAAGCAGTTTGAACGCCTCACGGTAGTTCGTGCGGAGCATTTCCGGTAACTCGGACTCTTTAAGGTTAGCGTTCATTATAGGTTAATACCATGGCTGCCTCAAAGGTAACCCAGATGGCTAAATTAAAGTGGAAAGCGATGATTTAAACCAACTTGGTATAAGCTTTCATCCAGCGATCGGGCAACTCCTGTTCGCAGGCCTTTTCGTAATCGTTAATGGAGCAGGGAACCAGTTGCTGTTGTCTGTGCTTCTCTTTATCCGTAGCCGGAATCTCCATCCACCAGCGTTCGGTTTTTCGGCTTTTCCAGAAAATAAGATCGTGGTCCAGTTGATTGAGGTGCACTGTAAATTTCAAATGTTCATCCATAGTTACCGGGTAATCGCCCACGCGGCTGTAGTAACCTTCAATAAAATACCAGATCATCTGGGCGCATAGCTGCGCCGTTTGGCGGTTGTTATCGTAACCGGGGTTTAACTCATAAATGCCGATGGACGTAAGTTTATCGCTTAAACCGGCATAGCGTGTTATCTGGCAAAGCTCCTCGCCGCTAAAGCCGTTTGGTGAGGCCTGCGCATGTGCAGGGGCATCTGCCTGGCGTATGGCCGATACATCTATGCTTAACATATCTGCATCGCGTAAAATAGGCTCTACCTCCTCTAAATTGGCGCGTATCAGGCCAAGGCGGTGGCAATCAAAATTCAGGCTTTCCAGCGTTTCTACTGCTTTAGAATCGTTCAGGTATGTTTGGTAGCCAACATGCGAGTAATTAAACAGGTAATTGGGGCTGTGGGTAAGCACCTTCATTACAAAGTTAGAGGCGTCCATATTGCTGCCGGGTGTTTCCAGCATGTCAACACGCTCATCAACGTTCACCACGTTTATCAGGGTGTGTAAATCCTTATAGCCTAAGTATTGGCCATACATAATATCGTGACTGCCGCCAATAATTACCGGGATTACCTTATGCGTAATCAATTCAATCATTATGCTGGCAAGCGCAAAGTAGGTGTCGCGCACCGTTTCTCCCGGTAAAATGTTGCCCAGGTCTATCACCCTGAATTCCTTATCAACCGGTGGCATAAACAGGCTGTAAAACTCCCTGCGCACATAATCGGGCGCTTTAGCGGCACCTGCATTGTGCACATTATTCCTGTCCTCGCATATCCCTATAATGGCGATGTTAAACTCGTGCAGGTCGGGCTCTTTACCATCAAACATGTAGATGTAGTTGCCTATTTGGCCGGGGTGCAGTTCGCGCCCGTCCAGTAAAGTTTCTTTATCAACCGGGGTAAGGAAGTCTTGTATCATGTTTTAAAGGTAAAAGGGATACGTATGCCCTAACAATGGGCCGACTAAATACAACCAACAAGCGGTAGTTAAAGTGCACACTCCATAAGCCAAGGGTTAAATGACCCCCGCAACACAAAGTAGGAGCAGAAGAAAAGGCCAGCCAAAAAGCAGTAATGCAAACAGCGACCATCCTACAAAAGCGGATAACTCGCTAAAACTTACAGGCGTGTTATCCGCTATGTTTAGTTTAAGAAGCTTTCGCACCTCGCCTAAAGTCATGCTTTTGGCCTGCCCGGCCGTTAGCATATTGCTATAAAGGTTTAGGGTACGGCGCCCTCTTATAAAGCCTTTGTAAACCAAGCCGGGAAACAGGAAAAGCCCCACGGCAACCGCGCCAAGGTCAAGAAACCAGGCAGCGTAATAATCGGCACAACCGGATGAAACTTCCCAGGCACCAATACTTACCTCGCCCTGCCAGTAGCCACTGTAACCGGTAGCCATATGGTGGATATCGTGCCACAAAATTGCACGCTTGCGTGCTTTGGTATTCGGAAATGGAATATGAAACCTGCCTACCTTAAGGGTTGCCCACTTTTTATGCAAACCTCCATCCTCACCTAAATTATGTTGAGCGTAAAAGGCCTGTAGCGCATCATTAACCTGTATATCATCGTGCAGTATGTTGTCGGCCAGGTTAATTTGCATACCGTAAATTTAATGACTTTCGCCTTGTTCGCTGGCCGGTGCTTTGGGCTCTTTATGCGGGGCGTGCGGGTGCCAGCCTAATAACAAAATCAAAATGGCAAAGGATGCCACATAGGCAACTATAACGTGCCAGCCGTTTTTTAACCACTGCCCCACGCTTTTGGCTTCTTCGTACATATTGCTGATGGCAACCCCTGCGCTTGAGCCAAACCAAATCATACTGCCGCCAAAACCTACTGAAAAGGCCAGCACACCCCAATCGTAGCCGCCTTGCGTAAGCGCCAGTTTGGTAAGCGGGATGTTGTCAAACACAGAAGAAACAAAGCCAAGTATAAAAGCGGTTTGCCAACTTGCCGCAGGCAAATGTTCAACGGGCATCATGGAGGCCGAAAGCACCAGGGAAAGCAAAAATATAGTGCCGGGTAAGGCGTGTTTTGCCTCCTTCCATTCTGTTTTTATAACAAAGGCACTAAGCACTATTGCAAGCCAAACGCCCACTGCAGGAAACTCCAAAACCACGTTAGCTATAATAGCGCCTGCTAAAATAAGTGCAGTAGCAGCCAAGCGTTTCCAACTGATATGAGCGTTAGGAATACCGTCTTTTAATATTGGTTGATGCTTGTGTTGTTGTACACTGGCTACGATACCAAAAATGAATAAGGCCGGAATAGCGGCCGCATACGCATGCACCACATCAATGGCATTAACACCGTCAATCCACATCATGGTAGTGGTGGTATCGCCAAGCACACTCCCGCTACCTCCGGCATTACTGGCGGCTACTATTGCTGCCAGGTAGCCTATATGAACCCTGCGTTTAAACACCACGTGGGCTACTCCACCCCCTATCATGGCTGCTGCTATATTATCAAGGAAAGAAGAAAGAATAAATACCAGTATCAGTAGCAGAAAACCACCTTTCCAGTCGTCGGGTAAATAGTGCGGCATTTTTGCCGGAATACCGGAGTGTTCAAAATGCTTTGCCAAAATTGAAAAACCGATGAGCAGGCCAAACAGGTTAAGCAGATCCTTCCATTCGTGTAACAAATGAAGAGGCAGATTAAAGCCGGTAAACAATTTATAAATCAAAACGGCTGTTAAACCTGTTAGTGCAACCTGCAACGTTTTGTGATGAAATAGTGCAACACCAACAAGGGTTAAAGCAAAAAACACAAACTCGAGGTCAATGCCCAAAACTGTTATTGGTTGAAAAAGCTGCACGGCCTGAAAATAAGTATTCTATAGCGAATCAATAGAGGGCGATGTTCCTGTTTTCTTTAAGAACATTAAACCGAATGTCATAAATAACGAAGTGGCTATAACTATGAATAGCAATGGCGCTTGTCCTAAGCCTTCGATTTGCAGGTTATCGGGTATGCTGTAAAACAGCAGAATACTTATTAAGCCACGCGGCATTATATAAAGAGCCGGCGACAACTCTGTTTTTGCAAAAGTGCGCAGATAAACGAAACGAATAAGAACCAGTGCCATAAAGAAAAGTAACCCAGTAAATAGAGTTGTAATCCCCTGCAATAACGCCAGGGGAAGTGTAAATCCGAAAATGATAAAAAAGAAAGTACGTAATAAAAAAGCGCTTTCGGCTGTGAGGTTAAAAAACTGTTTCAAATCCACATCAAGCCCTTCGTACAGGAAATGTTTTTTGAATAGGCTAATCTTTACCAGGGATGCGTTGTTAAGGAACAGGCCAAAAACTAAAACAATTATGAGAGTGGACAAGTGATAAATTTTGCCAAGTGCATACACTAATATTAAAATGGCTATCAAGAGAAAAAACTTAACATGATGTGATATGCGGCTCATCATATACAACAACAGCAGGCTGAACACTACAGCTATCAGCAATACCAGCGCAATATCACCACTTAGCCTCAGAAACGACATGCCGGTAACTTCTTCGTTACTCAATAAAAAGTTGAAGAGAACGATGCCGAGAATGTCAGAAAAGGAGGATTCATAAACAATAAACTCTTTTTTTTCGGCGCTTAAACCCATAACGGAAGGAATGGCGATAGCAGAGCTGATAACCGCGTAAGGAACCGCATTAAGCATGCAATACCGGAATCCGGCCTCTGTAACTCTCAGCATTAACGCGGCTATTACTATCCAGGAAAGCAAAAGAATTATCAGAGCAGCAAAAAATGATTTACGGATAACCGGAATTTTGTCTTTCGTAAACTGCAATTCCAGCGCCCCTTCCAATACGATAAGAATCAGCCCGAGTGTGCCTAAGGCCGGTAATATCGCTTCCAGCCTGCCTATGCTAAGCTTATAGTAATCGCAGCCGAATTTTAATGCGACGCCTGTGGCAATTAACATTAAGGCGGAAGGGAGCCTTGTTGCTCTTGAAACCATATCAAACAGATATGAGCAAATAACCAGTGAGCAAAGGACTATTAGTACCACGTAGGTTTCCATACTCTTTATTGAACGATGACCTTTTTATAATACTGCATTAAACTATAACGTTTTAATCCTGTTTTAGACATACTGTAAACCTCTAAATTACATTTCAAGAGTAACTGTTGTTAACGCTGCCGTCAACCAATCTGGATTGAAATGCGCTTTAATGAAACCTTTTACCCCCTTTTACGTAGGTATTAGTATAAGCGGAAGTGTGTATGCACATAGTAACCGATGAAGAGCTAAATATTGAGAACCTGATACAGGAGGCGGAGCAGTTTATTGAGCGCCGCAGCCCTGATGGCCTGCCTATTGCTCAAAGAGCCATGCGCCTGGCACAGGCGGAAGGTAATGCCCCAAAGTTAGCCTATGCTACCTATGTGCTCGCTTTTCATTATTGCCTGGTAGAGAACGATTATGACAGGGCTATTGAACTTTGCCTGGATGTGCTGGATAAGCTGGATGAGGACGATATAACTGAAGTATCGTACAAGATTTATATGACGCTGGGGAATTCGTACCAGCTAAAAGGAGAGTTGTTTTCTGCACAGGAGGCCTACATGAAAGGCCTGAAGCATCTGGAATCTAAAACGCAACTTAACGATAGGGAGAAAGGTTTTCTTGCCTCCTTCTATTATAACGTGTCCTTGCTTCTTAGCACAACAGCGTTAAACATAACCTCCGAAGAGTATCTTCTAAAGTCCATTGATATTTATACAGAACTGCAGCAGCTGTTTAAGCTTTCGAAGTGTTATGTGGCTTATGCCGGCGTTTTTGAGAGCAGGAAAGATTATTACACTGCGATTGAATACCTGTTTAAGGCCTTGGAAATTGACACCAAAACACAGGACGGTTATAGCCTGGCCTTAACCCGCGCAAACCTTGGTATACTACACCTGCGGGTAAAAAAGATGGAGGAAGCCTTTAGGTATTTGAAGGAAGCGCTTGTTTATTATGAATCTAACAAAATGGTGTATGAAACCGCTATGGTAAAAACC
The DNA here is from genome assembly GCA_039811145.1 of Chitinophagales bacterium. Lineage (GTDB taxonomy): Bacteria > Bacteroidota > Bacteroidia > Chitinophagales > LD1 > Bog-950. The sequence continues at coordinate 29,396 of JBDHYB010000004.1, forward strand.
AATTTGGGCGAAACACTATTTGAGAACGACAGGTGCGATGAAGGATTACAATGGCTGCTTGAGGCAGAAGAGCTTTTTTTGCAACAGGACAACAAAAGGGAATTAAGCAACATATACCAATTACTTGGCCGCTTATTAGGCCATCTGGGCAGGTTTGAACTGGCCTTTAGCTATCAGAACAAGTACATTGACAGCCTGAAATTCTTTTACGATGTAGAGAAGACCAATGCGCTTACACGTGCAAAAAAGGAATTTGAAACAGAGCAAAAGGAAAAGGAGGCCAACCTGCTTCGATTAAAGAATGAAGAAATCAGGCACTATGTAATTAAGCTGGAGCGTTCTAATAACGAATTGAAGCAGTTTGCTCACGTAGCTTCGCATGATTTACGAGAGCCACTCCGTATGATATCATCCTATATGGGATTGTTGCAGCGCAGCCTTAATGGCGGAATAACCGAGCAGCAGAATGAGTTTATAGGTTTTGCACTGGATGGGGCAAAACGAATGGAGCAATTGATAATAGACCTGCTTCGCCTTGCCAAGGTTGATGCCAACCCAAGGATGGAAAAAGTGAAGTTGCAAAGTGTGGTAGATGAGGTGAAGATGAACCTGGAGATGCTGATGAAGGATAAGAATGCCATGATTATTTCATCGGAGCTTCCGGAAATTATTGCTGACCGTACCATGATGCTGCAGTTGTTCCAGAATATTATCGGCAACGGTATTAAATACAACCAAAGCGGACAGCCTACTATAAAAGTTAAGTGCGTTTACAAAGGCAGCGAAATGGAGATAAGTATAAGCGATAACGGCATAGGTATACCCGAGCAGTTTCGCGAGAGGGTGTTTGAGATATTTAAACGCCTGCACAATGCGCAGGAGTATAGTGGCTCCGGCATAGGCCTGGCTATTTGCCGTAAAATTGTGGAGAGCATGAACGGTAGAATAACCATTGATGAAAACCCACAGGGCGGCACCATTTTCCGCATCAACTTCCCCGTTACAGTAATTGCCTAAAGCAGTTTACTTCTTACTTTCCAATAACTCTTTATCAGCTGCAAGGCCGCACTGCAGCCACTTTAAATATTCTGCAGGGTCCGGTGTATAGCCTCGCGGATCGTTCAGCAAGCGCTCGTCGGCGCTAACCAATGCATAATAGGGTTGGCTTGGCTGCCCGAAACAGGTGTTCTCCAAGTCGCTCCATTTGTTGCCAATAGTTTTAACCTCCTTATCTAAAAGCTTGGAATAGTAGCGCTCATTCTCCGGCAAAGCCTGGCGGTCGTCAACATATAAAGAAAGCAGTATGTATTTTTCGTTGAGCGCCTTAAACACCTCAGGATTGGTCCATACGTTTTCTTCCATTTTGCGGCAGTTGATACATGCCCAGCCTGTAAAGTCAATCATTACAGCCTTGTTCTCACGTTTAGCAGCAGCAAAGGCCTCGCAATAGTCGCGGTAAATTTTAAGGGAGTGTTCATCCTCCTTATCGCATTGCTTACAATTAGAGTATTCAATTGGCGGCGGAAAACCGCTAAACAATGGCACTGCATTGCAATACATACCATAAGCCGAATAAATGCTGAACGCCAGCGCCACTATCGCTACGCCGTAACGCCCAAGGCTTATTTTGTCATCAGCATGTTCTTTGGCAAAGCGGTAAACACCAACCAGGTAAAGGAAAAGCGCAAAGCTTAAAAATGCCCAGGCGGCCAAAAAAACTTCCCGCTTCATTAAGCCCCATTGCTTAACGTTATCCGCATTGGCAAGGTATTTAAACGCCAATATCAACTCCACAAAACCAAGCACCACTTTAAAGGTATTCATCCACCCACCTGAACGCGGTAGCTTTTTCATCCACTGCGGAAAGAGAGAGAAAAGCGCAAACGGTAACGCCATAGCAAAGCCGAATGAGGTAAAGCCCACCATTAAGCGCGTTTTGCCGCCTGCACCCGCTGCTGCATTACCAATAAGGTTAGCTAACAATGGACCGGTGCAGGAGAATGAGATAAGTACCAGTGTAAGCGCCATAAAAAACACACCCACAATGCCGCCGGTATTTGAAGCCGAGTCGGTTTTGTTGACGATGAAATTTGGTAGAGAGATATCGTAGAAGCCGAAGAAAGAAAAAGCAAACACCACAAACACTACAAAGAAGCCAATATTAAGGTAGGGGTCTGTGGCAAAAATGTTGAGCGAATCCTGCGAAGCGCCGAAGAATACAAAAGGGGTAGAGAACAGAAAGTAAATGAATACGATGAAGAAGGCATAGGCCATAGATTCCATTATACCCTTTGCCTTGCTTTCAGCACGCTTGGTAAAAAAGCTAACCGTAAGGGGTATCATAGGAAATACGCAGGGCATAAATACTGCTATTAAGCCCCACAACAGTCCTTGCAGAATAGCATCCCATACAGTTACTGTTTCAATTTGCTTACCGCAATCTTTGTAGGGCGTGCCGTAATGTTTAGCGTCAAAGCCGTTTTTACCATAGTCGCAGGGGCCTGTAATAACAGTACCCGATTGTTGTGCACTGTCCTTACTCTTTGAAGTGGTATCAACGGGCAAAGTGCTTGAGCCTGCTTCTACCAGGTCGGTATCGCCTTCAACTTCTACATTGCCGCCGCCTTTTAAATTAAACTCAAAACTCATGTCATAGTCCGGCGGCAGACATTCTTTATCGTTACAGGCCATAAATTCCAGATGCCCTGTAAGTTTAGTATCTCGTTTAACCTTTACCTTTTGCTCAATGGTCATCGATTTCTCGAACCACTTGAGGCGCATATCAAAAACAGGGTCGTGCTCATCGTACACTTTGGCCCCGCTTTCAGTTGCCTTACCTTTAAGGGCTACATCTTTATTCTTATCGAACACCACTGCGGTTGGCACCGGGCCTCCATCACCTATGTAAAGCGAGTAAGTATGCCATGGAGCATCAATAGTAGCGCTAAAGATGAGCTTGTACATGCCGGGCTCCATTACTTCGGCCTTCCAGGTCCACTTAACAGGTTTAACCGGTTGAGCAAGGCCGGCATTAGCGATGAGCAGGAAACCTAAAACAAGAAAAACGAACTTTTTCATTAAACAGCTTGGGGGGTATATATGAATAGCGATTACTTCTTTAATTCTATTTCGAAGGTAGTAGTTTCGGGCGGTAAACATTGGTGGTCGTCGCAGGCCATACTTTCTACCATTACTTTAACCTTAGTGTCCTTAAGCACGGTTACCTGTTGTTCAATAATCATCTTCTCTTCATAGTACTTCAGGTTCATAGCAAATACAGGGTCAAATCCATCGTGCACCTTAGGACCGTTTTCCGTGGGTTTACCGTTAACAGTAACATCTTTATTCTCTTTATCGAAAGTAACGGAGGTAGGAATAGGCCCACCCTCAGCTAAAAACTGAGAATAGGTATGCCATTTACCTTCCATAGTGGCAGTAAAGGTTATAGTATAAGTTCCTTTGCCGGTTGCTTTAACCGTATAGGCCCACTTTACCGGCTTAGGGGTTTGCGCTATTGCGCCAAAACTTATAAGGCCAAAAATCAGAAACAGCACTGTTTTTTTCATATAGCGTTAATATCAGACGAAAATAGAAGATTAACCTTTCAGAAGAAATCAGGGCCGGGCCAGTTTCTTCCTCCATTTTAAGCTCCAATAGATGATGAAGGGAGTGCCGATGAAGGTTGGCAGCAGCCAGGGCAGCCATGCAGGGTTAACATTTTTTACATTCACCACCAGGAAGGCCGTAACCGTGGCTATGTAGGTGCCCACCATACGGCTAATATGTTGCAGAATGCGCATACGGCGCGCCTGCTTTAAAACTTCGGGGCCGCGTAGTTGTTTGCCTACATCCTGTACTATCATAAGCGCCAGTATACTGCCGAAAACCAGTAACACTGTGTTAAGCGTGCTAACCATGTAAGCAGCAATAACCGCTGCTGCGCCAACAACTAACCAATCATACCAGCTAAACTTGTATTCGCGATTTTTAAGCACCCTAAAGCCCATGTAGTTCATATAGAAACTAAACACTGCTACAGCCAGTAGAAATTTGTTATCCGTAATAACGGAAATGGAAAAGGCCGACAGGGCCACAATTACCATGGCAATAACAAAAACAAGGCCTGCACGGCGGTGCAGCTTGCCGCCTTTTTCCAGCGCCATGGGTATGGCACCTGAAACCAACGAAAGCATGCCCGAAGCGATATGCGAATAGAGAAGAAATTTGAACAGCAAAGTTTCTCTCATGGCTTGTGATTTTTCCAGGCTTCGTAGTTTCTTTTCATCTGCCTTATGTGTACGGGAATGTGTTCCTCATAGGTTTTAAGCCACTGCCCGAAAGTTACTTTACCGTTTTCGGAATGATTAACCCAATTGCTTTGCCAGCTTTCTTCGGGTAACGTTTTAATCAGCTCATAGGATAGCTTTCGCAGCCATTTAAAAAGCTCGAGATAATCATGCGTATTTAGGTTGTGGTAATGTAAATTTTTAGCCCAAAGGTTTTCGTCATAGCCATAAACTCCGCTGCCCGGCTCGGCTGCCAACCTGCGGCAACGCACATAGCTATTGGCTTCGCTATCGGTTATATGAATTATAACTTCGTGTATGCTCCATTTTTCGGGCGCCGGCTTCCATTGCCACATTTCCTTTGGAAACTCCCCTAAAGCTTCAACAAGAAGCGGATAGGCATTACCGTAAGATTCGATAAGGCTATTGCGCTGGGCGGTTGTCATGGATGTTAAGGTAAACAAAAAAGGCAAAGCCTGCGCCTTGCCTTTAACTATATAAGTTTCTATTTGTTATTGGGTATAAAGCACTGTCATTTCCAGCACTTTGCTTACCAGCGACTCGAACAGGATTTTGCCGTCCTTATTACCCAAAGCTATTTCCGAGGCGCGTTCAGGGTGTGGCATCATACCAAAAACGTTTTTGTTTTTGTTACAAATACCGGCAATGTTATCGATAGAACCGTTAGGGTTAGCTTCTTCTGTTACGTCGCCGTTTTCGTCGCAGTATTTAAACAGCACCTGGTCGTTTTCGTACAAACCTTTAAGGGTTTCGTAATCGCAATAGTAGCGGCCATCACCGTGGGCAATAGGAATTTTCAATACATCCTCCGCATCAATTTTGCAGGTAAGCAGTGTTTTAGTGGTTTGCGGTTGCAGGTAAACGTTTTTGCAAACATATTTCATGTTGTCGTTACGCAGCAGCGCACCCGGTAATAAATGGCTTTCGCATAAAATCTGGAAGCCATTACATACGCCAAACACCTTACCACCGCTATTGGCAAACTGAATCACGCTTTCCATTACCGGCGAAAAACGGGCAATAGCGCCGGTGCGCAGGTAATCGCCGTAGCTAAAACCGCCGGGAAGGATAATACAATCCTCGGTAGTAAAATCGCTTAGGTCGGTTTCTTTGTGCCAAACATAGCGGGCTTCGCAACCCAGTACGTTGGTTACAACATGAAACATATCCTTATCGCAATTAGAGCCCGGGAAAACAACAATGCCGAATTTCATTTTATGGTATTAAAAGATGTTTAGTAATGGTAAAAATTGCCCTGTAAGCAGCAGCAAAATTAGAATTAAATGGGTGACTTCCGAAATAAGCTCATTTTTAATCTGCAGCAAAACCATAGTGCCTAACACACTGAAGGGTAAGGCCAAAAGCACCGTATGGCTAAGGTTGGCTGAAGATTGCAGGAAGAAGGAAGCCAGGATAACAAGCAGCGAAAAAGCCAGTAAGGTCACGAATTTACGCACCTGTATAAGGGAGGAGTAAATGGCCGTAGGAACCAGTATAAGCGATGCAAGGCCGAAAAGCGCCACGCAGCCAAGGTTTATCCATTGATAGGGCGAAACTTTAAGGCCATCCATCCAGCCCGAATAGAATAGCTGTGGAGCGGCCCTGTCCGTAAAATAGTAAAAGGTGAAGCAAAGGAAGATAGGGGCAATCATACCCAGCAGCATTATAACCCACTCCCGATAAATAAATGGCCTTACCGTGCCTAAACCGATATAGGCAAACAATACAAACACTACTGCCGGAAAATAAAACAGCGTTGATAAGGCCGCCAGGAAACCAACATCAAAAATATCACCGTGGTTTTTCTCTTTACGGATAAGGCCGAAAATTTTGCCGGTAGCCAAAACCAGAAAGGTGGTTGAAATAAGCACCGGTGATAGAAAAAGGTTTTGCGGAAAGAAGGAAGTGTAAATTATAAACAGCAGGCCCCCCAGGTAATTTTTACGGTTGGTTATTTTGTTGTTGTTAACCATGCCATTAACCAGCAAGGCCTGTATAAAGGTTAGCGTAGCAGCCGCCATGGTGCTCACCAGCGGATAGGTTTTGCCAAGAGATTGTAATGCGCCGAAAAGCAGGGCGCTAAGGGGCTCGTGGTAGTTAAATGCAAAAGCAAAATCTACCGGAACAAACCAAAGACAAACACGAAACAGGATTAAATAAGCAATATAAAATACTACTACAGCCGGATTGTTTGATTTAAAAAAGTTGAGCATGAAAGGGCAAATGCTTTAGCTGTAGCGGCTGTTTATCAATAGGTGATTTTAATGAGGCGAAGGTCGCCGTTTTTAAAGCTGGGCATAACTACCGCATCCGGCGAAATTTGCTTGCCGATTTTAGGCAGTAGCAACAGGTCCTTATCTTCCTGGTTTAAAATAACATTGCGTTCATTTTTGCCATCGCTGTTTAAAATGTATTCGTTCAAACTGCCGGAGGAGGAAGCATCATCCAGGTAAACCAACCGTATTTTATCCTTTTGATTTACGATAAAGAAAGAAGAATAAGCGCCGTTGTCTTCTTCGCTAACCTGTTTTTTGCGCATAATGGCGTTCCATTCCAGCTCTCCTTTGGGGTTAAACGAAAAGCCTATTACATCATTAAACTGGTAAAGGCTGGTGCTGTGGTAGGTGTTAAAACCGGGTTGGGCACCAAGTGCCGAAACTGTTTCACGCGTATCTTTAATAAACGACTCCGCCAAAATCATTGCGCCACCATCATTACGCAACATGGCTTTTTTTATATTGAAGGTGTACAGGTTACCCTTATCCTTTACTTCGCGGCCGGTTAACTCGTTTATAAACGTTTTAGGAAAAGGCGCCGTAACCCCGCTTACCAATGCCCCCGTTTCAGGGTTAAACGTGGAGTAAATAAAACCGTTGGCTACCTCTTCTTTGCGGGCATCATCATTATAAAAACTGCAGAGCAGTAGCTGGTTGTTTTTATTATCTACCTCAAAGTAAGGCTCGTTAAAAATCTTCTTGGGGGTGTTAAGGCTATAAAAAGCAGCGTTGCCATCGGCACCAACTCGGTAAACATCAAAAGTTTCAAACTCTTCCTTGCTGTCTTTTTTCAGGATAAGGTAGGAACTGCCATAATTATCTACCAGGCTACGGCTGGTTTCCAACTCAGCCTCGTCGCGGTCAAAAGGGATGTTCTTGTTATATAGTTTTGCCAACGCCCTATCTAAGCAGATGTAACGCACCGTTTGCACGCGGTTAGCGGCAAAAAACGGATAGTAGATAAACAGGTAGTTCTGATCTACACTGGCTTTAAAGCGCAGGTTTTGCTCTATCAAATCGCGGCGGTCGTAAATGGTATCAATAGAAAGGGGCTTGCCTATTTCAATAAACTTGGAGTTAACCGGTTGGGCAAAAAGTACCGAATACTTTTTATCCTGCTGCAGGTAAAAAATAACAGCCCCGGTTTTATTAAGCATAACGTATTGCAACAGCCCATCCTTGTTTTTAAAATCAATGGTGCGGGAGGCCAACAGACTCAAATCATCTGAGAAAACATTAATAACATCCTCGGTGCCATAAAGGCGCACAATAATGCCATCGTTGTTTTTGCCTATGATTTTGAATTTGCCTGCTTTGGGAGGTAACTTAACAGGATTGGATAATTGTACTACCTGTGCATACAGGCCAAGCGGCAGAAGAAAAAACAGCAGTAAACGGCAGCACAAATTCATTGATGCTAAACTAACGAAAAGGCGGTTAGTAATTGCGCCGCCCGGCGTACTAAAAATGTAAAAAACCTTATTGCTTCAGGCGTGGGTCCATGGCATCGGTTAAGCCTTCGCCCAACAGGTTAAATACCGTAACGGTTATGAAGATGGCGAGGCCCGGGAAAATAGCCAGGTGCCAAGCGGAGATTTCCTCGCGCGAAGCGTTAAGCAGTTTACCCCATGTCATAACATCGGCCTGCACACCAATACCCAGGAATGAAAGCGAAGATTCAACCAGGATTGCGCTAGCCACACCAAATGCCACGGTTATAAGCACCGATGTTAGTGAGTTTGGAATAGCGTGGCGTAGCATAATGCGCCATTCGCTAAAACCTAAGGATTGGGCTGCTTCGATATACTCAAGGCTGCGCACTTTCAACAACTCTGCACGGATGTATTTGGCAATGCCCGTCCAACCCGTAAAGCCGATAATGACCATGATAAGCATGATAGATGGCTTTTTAGCTACGGCACAAATTGAAAGAATAAGCAGCAGTGTTGGGATGGAGTTGATGATTTCTATAATACGCGAAACGATGATATCAACCGGAATTGTGATTTTACGGCCAAGCCCCGGCACTTTTTTAAATGGCATGCTTAAAACGTTTGGAATAAGCATGATGGCAATAAAGATGGCCAGTGAGATAACGAATTGCACACCAAAACTACCAAATGAGTTAGAGAAAGCGTCGCTCATTACAAATGAACGGGTGCTGAACGCATAAAACCATGCGAAGAATACAAATATTAAATTGAGGATAACGCGTATGATGGATACCTGTAGCTTCTCGTCACCATAATAGCCCGCAAAAGCGCCAATCAGTATACCCAGGAAAGAGGCAATACCCATGGATACTATTCCTACCAGCATAGCTATACGCGTGCCGTGTATAAGGCCCGAAAGCACATCGCGGCCAATCTGGTCGGTACCCATCCAGTGCCTCCACCTTACCGATTTTAAATCCTGTTTGGCAAAAGGGGTTTTATATTGGTCGTTATTAAAATCAGTGGTGTTAGGTGAATAGGGTACCGGAGGATAAACTGCGGACTCAAACTCAGCGTCCGACCAATCAATACCCAACAACTCTTTTGGCCAGGTGCTAAGGCCAAGGTCCACGGCATACTCTTTAAACACCGGGAAATAGGTATTGCCGTTTACTTTGCAATAAAGCGGCTTTTCGTTCGCTAAAAAGTCAGCTAATACACCCACGATAAAAATCAGGTATACAATACGAAGGCTCCAAACGGCAAGCCTGTTCTTTTTAAACTGCCGTTTTACAATGCCCCAATAACTTTGGTCGGCCTGTGCTGGAGCTGAATTTTTATTTTTCGAAAAGATCATTTTATCGTTTTCAATTAAGGCTTTGCCTATCCTTCTTTTTTAGTGAATGAAATACGCGGATCGGTTGCAGCATATAATGCGTCGGCCAATAAATTACCCAGCATAGTTAAAATAGCTGAGAACATAAGTATGGTAAACAACAGCGGGAAATTGCGGGTGTTTACCGACTCGTAACTTAAACGGCCCATGCCGGGTATAGTAAACAGGAACTCAATAATTACCGAGCCGGCTATCATAGCAGGTAGCAGGCTTGAGAAAATAGTGATGATAGGAATTAAGGAGTTGCGGAAAGCATGGCGCCAGTAAACTGATTTTGGCGGAAGGCCCTTAGCAAATGCCGTACGGATATAATCCTGGCGGATAACCGCCAGCATGCTACCACGCATTTGGCGCGATATGTATGCAAAAGTGCCAAAGGTTAAACAGAACACCGGCAGTATAAGGTGGTAACAACGATCCCAGAAAGCTTCCCAGAAACCATACTCAGGCCCTATTTTGCCTAAGCCATACGGAGGGAAGATGTTCATCCAGCTGGCGTAGTAATCATTAGTAAAGAAGATGATTAACAGGGTGCCTAACCAAATGATAGGAATGGAGTATTGTATGAAAAGGTAAGTGGTAAGCGCACGGTCGTAAAATGTATTGCGCTTAATAGCTAACTGCACCCCCAAATAAACGCCGGTAAAGTAGGTGATAAGGGTAGTTATAAGGTTGATTAAAAGCGTCCACTTAATAGCATCGCCAATAATGGATGATACAGGGCGGTTATCGAGGTAGGAGATGCCAAAATCGCCACGTAAAAAGCCACGGCAGGTGCGTGTAGGGTCGTTGTTTGTACCAATCCAGGGCACATCGCCGAACATCCAACGGTGATACTGGTTGCGCACGCCGTACCAATGCATGGTAGGCACATATTTAGCGCCCGGTGCTGCGGTTTGCTGCATGTTAGCGTAAGCGGTAAGTAAAGAGTCCAGAGGCCCCTGCAATGCAGCCAGTGCATTATAGCTGCGGGTAGTGGTTGAGTCTACCGCAATCTGGCTGGTTTTTTTGATAGCATCGCGGGCCTGGTTAAGCGCATAAGCCACAGCTGAATCTTCGTAGTTGATATACAGTGTGGCGCAGGCTTCGCGTACAGCTGTGTTACGTTCAAACGAATTTGGGTCCAGTGTATCCATTGGCAGGTTAATCAACGCATACTCCAAACGCTTTATGCTTTTGTAGTATTGGTCAATTTGTGCCCAATTACCGTACTTATCAATCAAACGCTCCAGGTTTTCGCGCTGGTTTTTGCGGTAAAACTTATATAGCGTGTCAGGATAAGACTTAGATGTAATAGTGAAATAAAACGCAGGGAGGTTTCTTCCGTATTTCTCGTTAAGGTCGATATAGGCCTGTTCGCCCGCCAGCTTTTCAGCTATCTGGCCTTCGGCGCCTTTACCTTTATTCAGCTTATCCTCAATAGGGTCGCCGGGAGCCATTTGGCTCAGCATAAAGGTGAACAACGAAATAATAAAAAACGTAGGTATGAAAAACAGTATACGTTTTAATATGTAGATAAGCATCCCTTAGTCTTTAAAATAAACTACTGCGCGTCGGTAGTGGCTTTTGAGCCGAACGTTTTGTCAAGAGTGAAAAGTGTTTCAACATAACCCGGCCTTGCAATTTTAGGATCGGCATTGTCGAAACGTGCATGTATAGCCATACGGTTAAGCGGGCTGCTCATAAAAATGTAAGGTTGAGCATCGTAAACCATTTGCTGGAAACGCTTATACATATCGTTACGTACTGCTTCGTTTTGCTCAAAACGGATGCTGTCAATAAGCGCATCGCTCTTTTGATCGCCAAAGCCAACGTAGTTGCTACCACCGTTATACGACTCCGTGTGCCATATCTGCTTTTCATCATCAGGTGTGGGAGAAGCTATCCAACCGTAGTAGAACAAATCAAACTTATGCTGGTGAACGTCTTCCTGGAAAACGGTAGGTTCTTTTACGTTAAAGGTAATTTCGATACCTGCTTTTTTGCAGTTTTCCTGGAACAACAGGGCGATTTTTTCAACCACATCGCTGCCGGAGAAGTACTTGTACTCCAACGATAATTTCTCTTTCTTGCCATTGATGGTTTTTTGACGAATGCCTGAAGCATCTCTTTCTGTCCAGCCGGCTTCATCCAATAGAGCATTGGCTTTGGTAACATCAAATGGTATTGGTTGTAAATCTTTGTTGTAGTAAGGCTTGGTGTAGTGGATAGGGCCGGTTATACGGGTAGCCATACCTAAAGAAATCTTCTTGATAAGCATGTCAACATCTAAACAATGAGCTAAAGCCCTTCTAACACGCACATCGCTTAAGGTAGGTTTGCGCATGTTTATACCAATGTAGCTATATGATAACTGAACCGGCTTATGGAAGTTGTATTTGTCGGTCATTTTATTGTCGGCGCTCAACTCCTGAAAGTCTTTTGCTTTCATGCCATCCAGCACATCCAGTTTTTCACCTTTTAATGCAGCAGTGGCAGCGTTAATGTCGTTAATTACTTCGTAAGTAATTTTTTCAGGACGGGCAATGAAATCGTAGTTTACATCTTTCAAAGCATCGCCCCACCAGTTTTTCTTGCGCTTAACAGTTATACGTTGGCCGGTAACCCACTGGTCGAATTCGTAAGGGCCACAACCTACAATAAAGCCGTGCTCGCGGGCCAGTTTTTCTGAGTTGAAGTAATCAGCAAACTTGATGATATCGGCATTGCCTTTAAGTGTGCCGGCTTTCTTTTTATCCGTTAAATCATGGATAGTGAACTTGCGCATGATTTTTTCAGGATCGTAGTGGTATTCAGGCAGTATAGCGAATAAGCCCAAAGAATACTCTGACATAAAGTAACGGTCCTTAAAAAAGGCAGTAAACTTACGGTTGTTTGATGGATCAACCTGGATATCATCCAGCGCATCAAAATAAGGGCGTTGCTGTTCGCAATCGGTTTTAGGATTCTTAACTGCTTTAATAGAGAAGATAACGTCATCGGCGGTTACCGGTGTGCCATTATCCCATTTTGCTTCGGGGCGCAGTTCATAAGTTAAAGATAAACCACCTTTGTAAGGGCCATCTTCTAACAGCTTAAGTTCAGGACGGCTAACTGCCAGTAAACCGAACATGGTGAAAGAATCCGGATCGATATCTTCCAACTGCATAAACATTTTAGATACTATGTAACCTGCATCGGCAGCCGAATAGGTTAGCGGGTTAAGTTTATCAGGATCGCCTGTTAGATGTATAACTACTTCATTTAAGCCAGCACGGTCGCTTTTTACATGGCTTCTGTCTTTCTTATTGGCATCGGCACCGTTGCCGTCTTGCGATTTGTTGCCACCATTACACGACGCCATAAAAAGGGCCAGGGCAGCAGCAGAAATACTGAGTAGTTTGCGCATTGGGATTCGTTTTTTTTAAGGTGGACAAACCTACACGAATTCCCATAAAATCAAAAGAGACGGGGGCAGGGGCCAAATAATGCTTAAAACATGAATAAAAAGACATTGCCAAAAGATGTATATTGAGCGCCAACATGGTTGAAAGGATTTTGGTAACCGGCGCCAGCGGATTGGTAGGTAAGCGCCTGGTTGAACACTTGATAACACTGGGATACAGCGTAAACACATTGGGCAGGGGCACTAACAGCCTTGCCGGTTGCGGGCATTTTACCTGGGATGTTGAGGCCGGAACGTTTGATACTGAGGCCCTTTTGGGGGTAACTGCAATAATACACCTTGCGGGTGCAGGCATTATTGATAAACGCTGGACTAAAAGCCGCCGTAAGGAAATAATAGATAGCCGGGTTAAAAGCGCAGGCCTGCTTTACAATTACCTACAACAAAACAAACATGAGGTTAAAACCTTTATAAGCGCTTCGGCGGTAGGCTATTACGGCGATTGTGGGGACGAAACTATTACCGAAGACCGCCCCGCAGGTAAAGGCTTTTTGGCAGAGGTTTGCGTAAAGTGGGAGGATGCAGCAAGGCAGTTTACCAGGCTTGGCATACGCGAAGTGCGCTGCCGCATAGGCATTGTGTTAGCCAAGGAAGGTGGCGCATTGCCGGAACTGACTAAGTCTCTGCCGTTTGGTGTGGCGCCGTACTTTGCCAAAACCAATTTGAGTTACCCCTGGATACATTTGGAAGACGTTTGCGGCATATTTATACATGCTCTGCAGCACCCCGATGTAAAGGGTGCTATAAATACTACATCGCCTAACCCTGTGAAAATGAAAGAACTAATGCAGGCCATAGTGAAGGTTAAGAAGGCGAAAGCCATTTTAATGCCGGTGTTGCCTTTTGCTATTGAACTGGCAATGGGGGAGATGAGCGCTATGGTACTGGAAAGCCAAAAATGCAACCCCTGGAAAATACTAAGCAGTGGCTTTAAGTTTAAGTTCAACAAGCTTGAACCTGCACTAAAGGATATTTTCCATTCCTAGTAAAGCCTATTGTTGCTTAAGCAGGGTATAATCAATAACTACCGAACCCTGTTCGCCACTGGTACTTTGGGCAATTAAGAAATAGCCCTTTTGCTTTAGCTTGTTTAAAGTGGCGTTTATAGTTTTAAGGTTTTCAATCTCATTTTTCTCTGAGAAGGGCAACAGCTCAACTTCTTCGGTTTTACCATCCTCGTAAACAATAAAAATTTTGGAGTTGATGTAACCGCCGCCCAGGCCTACAGCCTTGTTGCAATCAAACACACGCATGGTGGCATAGCCGCCATATGCTGCATAACTGTTAGCCGCAATAAATAGCAGAGAGAAAAGGATGAATGCTTTAAGGTGTTTCATATAAAGTAGTGTGGCAAATATAACGCCAAAGCCATTTGAAATTATGCAGCCTTAGCCGCTTTCATTACTTCTACCTTACCATCTTTTATTCGCTCAACGCGCGAAAAGAGTGAATAACGCTTATCAGTTAAAAACGTAAGAAGCAGTTTAACCCAGGAGGTATGGTATTTCAAAGTGTCATAATATTCAGGTGCCATGGCCCTTACTTTCGGCAGGTTGTTCCACGGAACGGAAGGAAAATCATGGTGCTCATTATGGTAGCCCACGTTTAGCGCCACAATGTTTAATGGGCCATAGTAGCTAAAGGTTTCCTGTTCACCATCCGGTGTATAGTGCTCCTGTATCCAACGCGCACCTACAGGGTGTAGCCCTATGGAAAAGAATAACGAGCATACGAGGTAAAGCAAACCCGGCGTACCACAGAAGTAAAGGATAAGCCCATCGTACGCCAGCGCCATAAGCAGGTTAAACCAACTCCACTTGCTCCACATGGTTATGGCCTTCAGCCGGGGTGGCCGTGTCAATTGAAACACAGGAAAAAACAGCAACCAAATAGCCTTGCCAAAAGCGGTGTTGCCAATAAAGCGGGCTTCCCAATGGTTGGCTATGTCGGCATCGTAATCATAATCTCCCTGGTGCGCATGGTGTTTTAAGTGATATACAAAGAAACCCATTGAGCCCGGAAAGAAATTGGGCAGGTCGGCAAGCATGGCAGCCCAGCGGTTCCAGCTTTTGCTGGTAAAAATAAGGTTATGGCTGGCCTCGTGGATGATAACAAACATGCAGTGGTTGGCAAAAGCGCCTATACAGTAAGCAGCCAGCAGCATAACCCACCAGTAACTCCAGCCCAGGTAGCCAACAGTAAATGCAACAGCAGTTTGAAGTGTTAAAACAAACAGGAGAATAGCAAAGGTGTATGGGTTTTTACCCATTAGCGTTCTTATCTCCGGATGTTTCTTAAGAATCTCCTTTGTGCGCTGCGGATGTGGCTGATCTATTTCGGATTGGTGAAAATTTTCAGCAGATGCCATATTTCCTCAAGTTGGTAAGGCGCTAATATAGGCTTTCCTGCCTTAAGCGATTTTTACGCCAGCAGGGTTTGCAGTTTAGTTAAAGCGCTTTTCCAGTAAACTCTCTGTTTTTCAACTTCTTGTTTATCAGCCAGCTTGCTTTCTGTTACCACAATTTGGCATTTGGTTTCACCTTTTTTAGAGAAGGCAAAAAGAAGGTTAGCCGATTTGCCCTTAAAGTTTGCACGCAGGTTCTTGTTTTTATTGGCTAACCGTACTTCCAGTTTACTTTTTAGCCAATCCTTTCTTTCAGCCTCTTCAGCAACTGCTTTGTAAAGTTTTTCTAAAGAAGTTTCCACTACCTTACTTACGTCCACCCTGAACTCGCCAAGTGAATTTTGGTTTTTAACCCGTAAACCGCGGGCCTGTTCGTAACCTACGGTAATCATTTGGCTCCACCAGGCGGTCATTTTGTATTTCTCGTGCACCAGTTCCGCAATCTGTTTATGGCTAAGCCCTCCCGCTTTTTGTTTGTCCAGAATGCCAAACCATTGCTGCCAGTTTTTCCCGGTTTTAGCTTCTACGGCCTCGTTGCCTATGCCCCCAAACTTTTCTGCGGTAGGTTTCATTCTATATTTTTTTGGTAAACCACCTGCACCGGTAGGGCAAACTCAATGCCCTGCTTACGGAAGCGATCCAAGATCTGCTTGTTTATTTCTGTTTGGGCAAGGTGAATGTTTTGCTCCTTACGGATAAAATAGGTGAAGTTGATATCTATAGATGTTTGACTGAAGCGTTCCAGGTAATAGATTGACTCATTGGAGTTTAATAATTCAGAGCTATCAGAAATGTCTTTTAGAATATTGATAGCGGCATCTATTTTTTCAATGGGTGTACTTTGCACCAGGTTAAGATAAGTAACCACCCTGCGCGATGGCTCTCGGGTAATATTTTCAATGGCATTATCGCCAAACTGGGCATTAGGAATGGTAATTACCCTGCCGGCAGCGGTGCGTATGCGGCTGCTGCGTATGCCGGTATAAACTACGGTGCCTTCCACATCTTTTACCCTTATAATATCGCCCACCCTAAAAGGCTTATCAATAAATACTACCAGGCCACCAATAATATTCTTTACGGTATCCTGCGCGGCCAGTGCCAGTGCCAAACCACCTATACCTAAACCGGCTATAAGTGCACCAACATCAAAACCGGCGTTGTTAAGGCCAACTACAAAGCCCAGCATCCACAAAATAACTACGGAAGCTCGTTTGGTAAGCTGCATCATTTGCTCGTCCATGCGCGAGTTTTCCTTTTCCCAGTATTGCTTAAAGGAGTGTTCTATTATAGCCCGTACGATGCGCGTTATTAACCAGGTAATAGCCAATGCGCTCATGAATACGAAGCCCCGCTGCAGATAATTTTCAATAGATCTTGGAAAGGTTAATCTTTCAATAGAGAACCTAAAACCTATTAGTACTATGCCGAGCGCAACCGGGGTATCAATACGGTTAATTATCTGCGCTCCTAAATCGGCTGACAGGCTTTTACTGAAATGTTTAAGTAGTTTGCTTAGTAACCAAAATATTACGCGGGCCAGCACAATGGAGGCCACTATTATGGTAAGGGATATGATCCAATCGTAAATGTTGTTATGATAAAGCTGGCGGTTGAAAAAATTCATGATGCAATAATAATTATTACAAAGCAGAGGTGGGGAAGGGAGTGCATGGCTACACAATAAAAAGAAGAAGCCCCCGGGAGTCCGGAGGCTTCAATTGTGATTAGAAGAAAGTTGGCATGTACTACTCGGGAGTAGTGCTGGTATAAGAAGATGAAGAATAGTCGCTTGGTGTAAGGTTGCTGTAGCTATAGCTGCTGCCTACGTTAGGGTCGTAATTGTAATCGTTGGTTTGCACGCTTTGGTTAGTTGTTGTGTTTACCCAGTTGTTATCGTAGCCTGATGACATTTTGTAATCGTTGCCGTTTTCGTCAGTATAACGGGCCTGGTCTGTAATATAGTCAGTAAATTTTTCATGAATACGGTCGTTTGTAGCCTGGTTGGCATACCAACCGCTGGTGTAATCTGCACCGCTGTTTGCGTTGTAGCCTGAACCGGTGTTGGTATAGCCGGTATATCCGTTGTTGTAGCTGCCGTAATTGCTGCCGGCGTTGGTGTAACCGTTATAACCATTATTGGTGTAGCCGCCGTTGTAGGCATTGTCGCCATCATAGCTTTCTTCTCCGCCAAACATATCGCCCCAAAAGCCGCTTTCCTGGTTGGCATTCATTGGTTGCTGTTGTTGCGGCATTTGTTGTTGGTAGCCGTTGCCACCCATATTGCCATATGCCTGTTGTTGCATTTGGTTGTTAACCGGCTGTTGCATTTGTTGCTGCTGATTACCGTTGTTGTTTTCAGCATTCATGCGGCTGTAAAAATTAAGCGATTGTGCAGCTACTACTACTGCGGCGCAGCCAATCATTATTGCTGTTTTGTTTGCTGCGAAGAAGGTTTTGATTGAAGTGCTCATGTCTTTTAGTTTTTTATTTTGTTACTGATGTTGTTTGCATTTGTATACTGCAAAGGTGCACCAGCAGTTGCGTTAACGCCATCCCCCAAGTGGGGGAAACTAAAAAGGACCTTCTTATAAAACAAAAAACCGCCCTTTGCGGGGGCGGTTTACACGGTGAGTTTTAGGTTTGATTCACCCCAACAACTTTTGCTGCAGGGTTTTGGCAACGGCCTCGGCGGCGCAGCTTACATGAAGTTTTGCGTATATGTTTTTAACGTGCGTTTTAACCGTTTCGCGGCTAACAAACAGTTCGTCCGCAATCATTTTTAAGGCATAGCCTTTTACCAGCAAAGCCAAAACATCTTTTTCGCGGTCGCTTAAGCCGTAATCTGCCTGTGGGTTGGGTGCATTTTGCTGCTGAAAGTGAAACATCACTTTGCGCGCAATGCTGGGGGTCATAGGGGCTCCGCCTTCGCGCACTTCGCGGATGGCTTCCAACAATTTTTGAGGCTGCGTGTTTTTTAAAAGGTACCCCACGGCGCCTGCACAAACGGACTGAAACACTTTGTCGTCCTCATCAAAAGAGGTTAGCATAATTACAGGAAGCGTAGGGAACTTCTCCTTTATAGTGCGAACAGCGCTAATGCCATTTACACTGGGCATATCAATATCCATCAATACTACATCAGGGGATGTTTCTTCTACATTGTCCTTAACCGTTAATACGTCGGGAAAGCTGCCTGCCAGTTCCAGGTCAGCCGAAGTTTCAATTAATACGCCGATAGATTCGCGAAAACGTTTGTTATCGTCGAAAATGGTAATGCGGGTTTTTGCCATAGTGTTTCGAATTTAATAAAGGATTAGTTAGAAATCAGGGCTTTGTTTTGAGAGAGGCTTTTAATACAAAACCCACGTCCGTCCGGGCCGCAGGCTTGCAATAAACCCCTATTGTTTAAATTAGTCTTTAGTAGCAATAACATCGGGCAGCACCGGTTGTTGAATGGCGGTCATGCCGTCATCGCTAATTGCAATCATCATATTGTTATCCAGGCTTACTATTACGTTTCCCCATTGGTCGTTTTCTATTTTGCTTACTCCGTTGCTGGTTAGTATAGAATTATTGGTAGTTATAGCCCATGTTTTTAAACCTTTTAGCATCACAAGGCCGTTTGTTTTAGTTGCCAGCCATATGTAACCGCTGTTATCGCAGGCAATACCGCTTATGTTATTGGTTGGCAGCTTGGCGTTTTCAGTGCTGATTACATTATAAGTGTAGCCATCAAAATGAATGATACCGCAGTTGGTTGAGGCATACATGTGGCCATCGGGTGTAGTGCAAATGCCGGTAACCTGATTAGAAGGCATAACAGAATTGGCAGTGGTTAAGTGGCAAACGTGCTTACCGTTTTCGCTTATGTGCCACAAACCGTTGCTCGTTCCCAGCCAGGTTTCTTTTGCGGTTTCAACTTTGGCGGTTATAGTTTGGTTAGCGCCGATAATTGCGGTGAAATCCGTGCCGCCAGCGTTAGCCATCATAAAAGGGAAGAATAAATACTTTATTACTGCTACCGGTTTAAAAAGTGTTTTAAGAGCGTTAATCAGTTTCATGTCCGTTTTGTTTTTTGTTTGCCTTTGTATACTGCAAAGATGCGGCGGCTGTTTCGGCAACGCCATCCCCCGTGTGGGGGAAATGAAAAAGGAGAGATGAGAAGACTAACTGCTACGCTTTTTAAAATAAGCAGCAATGGATGCCGGCAGCTTAGAAATTAGTTTTTGCAACAAGGAGTTGCCCGATGAAGATTTCAGTGGGTTGCTAATTGGTGAATATTGATTGATTTCAACCACTGTTTGCGTACCCTGGCCAATAACGGAATCAATGTTTATAGAGGCTTCTACTTCTTCGGCCCGGTGTTTCATGTTTTTAACGCCGTTGCCGTTTTTGCTGGTATAGTTGTTTACGTCAAAACCTTTTCCGTCATCTTTTACCAACAGGCGCAGTTTACCATCAACCTTTTTCAGCGTAACATAAATGTTCTTACACTCTGCATACTTAACGCTGTTGTATATGGTTTCCTTAAAAATCAGGAACACGTTTTTCCGCTGTTCCATGGTAAGCTTCATGTCATCCACCGCCTTGTCGCTTTCAAAGTGAAGCATGGTAGTGGAGTGTGCAATCAAATCGCCGGCAAATACACGCATGCGCTCCACCAGTTTTTTTACGGAATCGTTTTGCGGGTTTACGCTCCATACAATATCGCTCATGTTGTCAATCATCTCGCGACTGGTTTCTCCAATTTTGCCCAGCATTTTTTCGGTGCCTGCTGTATTGCTCTGCTCTAATTGCTGGCGTGCCGCCTCACTAAAAAATGAAATGCTGCCAAGTGTGCTGCCTATATCATCGTGTAGGTCGCGGGCAATTTTGTTGCGCACTTTTTGCAGCGCTAATAGCTGGTTAATCCGGTAGCGATAACCCGCATAGGTTAAGCCGCTTATGCTAATAATGCATAGTAGAATAAACCACCATGTAGCGTAAAAAGGTGTGGCAATTACAAAATCAGCCAATACCTTCTCGCCACCGAAATGGCCACTTGGGTTGGTTACCCTTGCCAAAAGTTTGAAATGCCCCCATGGCAGGTTGGTGTATTTTATTTCTCCGTCATCACTGTTTATCCAATCTTCATCAAGGCCCTCCAGCTTATACTGAAAGCGCACTGTTTGAGGCCGGCTAAACTGCACCGCACTTATTGTAAAATTTATAAAACGCTCGCGCGCCTTTAGTTCTACCCTGCCCTGCAGTGCTTCGTGCAGCAGGCTTTTGCCAAATACGCTCATATCGGCCAGGTAAAGATTAGGGTAGCTAAAATTAAATTTCATGCTCTCAGGCCTAAAGCTAAAAAGCCTGTTGCCGGCCACGAAACTTACCAGCCCATCCTGTTCATTACTAAAGTAGGCGGCAATAGAGTTGTTGAGTGCGCCATCATTTACATCCACATGCAAAAACTTCTTCGCATCGCGATCAAACACCTCAAGCCCGTTTTTGGTGATAATCCAAATCCTACGGCTTTTATCCCAATGCATACCTGAAAAAGCTTTTGATGAGGCAGGATTTTCAGGAAAGTATTGGTAAAATTTCTGTCCGTCAAACTCAGCTAATCCATTACCGGTACCGGTAAACCAAACATGGTCATGTTCATCAACATGCACGTCATTAATATCGGAGAAGGGGATTGAATTTTTATTGCCGGGCTCATTAACGTAACCCACAAAATTATTGTCGCCCAATTTGTTTTTGCGGCTCCACATATACAAACCACCTGCAGTAGCCAGCCAAATGTTGCCTTTGCTATCCTTAGCCAGCCTGCGGCTAAGCAAGTTGCCAAGTGGTGTGAAACCTTTTCCTTTACCTGTAAACTCCAATAGTTGACCTGAAGAAAAAATGTAATAAGATATACCATAGCCCAATACAGGCATCCACATCCCCTTTTCCCCGTTCACTTCATCAGGTAAAAATTGTTTTACCTGGTATACATTATTGGTGTACAGATCAGAACCCCTTGCCCCTACTTCAACCGTTACTTCATCCAGATCTGACGCCCCTTTTTGCCATTTAAAAAAAGCCATTTCGGTTCCCAACCAATATTCGTTATCCGTTATCGGGTATAGGTAGTCGGGGATTATAGTACGGTTACGGTTTTTAAAAGTTAGTAAATTAAAATGCCCGGTTACCGGGTCGGATAGAAACATGCCTTTGGTAGTATTAATAGCAACACTGCCGTCAGGAAAACGATAAGGGCAGTAAGAAGAGAAATCCTGTTCTGGGCCGGCAAATTCCTCCTCGCGGAATATCCAGCTGTTCTTATCAAACTTAGCGATGCCACCCATGGTGCCCACCCAAACTATACCACGACTATCCACAATAATGCTGCTTATTTTATTGCTGGGTAGGGTGTGTGGTGCAATTACACTACGTTGATAGTGGCCATAGTTGCCGGTGTTTTTATCCAACACGTACAAACCGGTGCTGCGGCTGCCCGCAAGCAGATAATTTTTTTCAAAACTGCAAACGGCATTAAACAAATCATCAACCGGCAGAATTTTTTGCGCCGTGCCGGTAAATTTATTTTCCTGCACAAACACCCCGGGATTCCATGAACAAAGCCAGATTTTATCAGGCTCAACCGAAAAGTTATTGATACTTGTAACATCATTTGAGCTTTGATGAAGGGTAACAATACGACCTGTGCTTTTTTCTGCTTTAATCAGGCGCCCGCTGGTTAACAGGCTCATATATACCCAACCATCGTATTCAGCAAAATGTTGTATCCAGTTATTGGCTTTGGCTATAGGGGTGCTTAGTTTAGGCCCAAACAGTAGTGATGGGTATTGCCAATAAGTAAACTGCAAGGTTTTTTTATTTAGAAATATGGCCGTGAAGGATTCGCTGCCTATTGCAAGGTAGGTGCTATCCCAATTGTTCAAACAGCGCAGGCGATTTGTAGCTATAGAGGTGCTATCCTTAGGATCATGCCTGAATTGTTTGAACTGCTCGGTAGTAACAGCTTTCGGATTATATCGCGTTAAACCTCCATCCTGAGTGGCAATCCAAAAAACGCTGTCAGCATCCTGTATAATATCCATTATGATGTTTCCTGAAAGCGAATTGGTGTCATCGGGATTATTGCGGAAGATTTCGAACCGCCTGCCGTCAAAGCGGTTTAGGCCATCGCGTGTTCCTACCCAAAGCAGGTGCTGCTTATCCTCGTAAAGGCATAGAACTTCATTACTGCTCAGGCCGCTTTTAGTATTAAGCGTTTCGAAAAACATGGGCTGCGCAACTGCCTTATGCAGGCAGAAAAAAAGGCACAAAGCCGTTACAAGGCGCAGCAATTTCATTGGTTGAATGTAAGCAATTAGATAAAAAATTTACTCAACTGTTTGTGACGGTTGGTAAAAATAAGCCTGATGAAAGGCAACAGCAGGCAACCCATAAACTTTAAGCGCGGTAAAAAATGCAACTCATCGCGTACAAGTGTTTTATCTCCTATGGCCGTTAAGGTTCGTGTGTGTTTCCAGTATTTTTGAATTAACGAAGCGGAGTTCTCGTAAAAAGCATTGCCATAATCAAGCTTATCTAAACGCAGAAAGTGCAAATCAACAGGGATAAAGCCAAATAGTAACAATACGCTTTTAAACAAGGTGGTGTTAAGGGGAACATTATTGCTGCCAATTTGCTTTTTATCATCAGGATAGGTCATGCGCACATAGGGCATTAACTCAGCATTTACGTTTTGCATTTGCGTAACATGCTCCCACAGCCTTTGCTTTGGGCAGTTAACGAGTGATTCTACAATAAGAGAGAAGGCAGCCACTTAAAACAAAGATGAGCTACTTTTTTAAAAGCAACTCATCACGTATTTTGTTATGGTGTTTTATTGCATTTAATACCCCAGGTTAGGGCCTAGCCATCTTTCCATTTCTTTGAATGAAAGGCCTTTGGCTTTTGCCAGGTGTTCAACCTGGTCCTTCCCGATTTTACCAACGCCAAAATATTTGCTGTGTGGCGATGCGAAGTAAAAACCACTTACTGAGGCGGCGGGATACATAGCATTACTTTCTGTAAGGATGATGCCGGTATTCTTTTCTACATCCAGTAGTTGCCAAATCAGCGGCTTTTCGGTATGGTCGGGGCAGGCGGGGTAACCCGGTGCCGGACGTATGCCCTGGTATTTTTCATGGATCAATTCGTCGTTGCTAAGCTGTTCGTTAGCGGCATAGCCCCAAAACTCCTTGCGCACGCGCTCGTGCATTCTTTCAGCAAAAGCTTCAGCAAGGCGATCCGCGAGGGCTTTAAGCATTATGCTGTGGTAGTCGTCATGATCTTTTTCAAATTTCTCAATCCACTTCTCAATACCAATGCCTGCAGTTACAGCAAAAGTACCCATGTAATCCTGTATGCCTGAATCCTTAGGCGCCACAAAATCGCTAAGGCAAATGTTGGGTTGCCCATTCTTTTTCGTTTGCTGCCTTAACTGGTTAAAAGTAGTTAGCAGGTGGCCCTTTTGGTCGCGTACTTCTATACCTTCGTTATCGCTGTTTGCAGGGAAAATTCCAATTACCGCTTTTGCGCTAATCCATTTTTCAGCAATTATCTTTTTTAACAGGGTTTGCGCGTCATCAAATACTTTGCGGGCTTCTTTGCCATACTTCTCGCTTTCAAAAATACGCGGGTAAATGCCGCTCATTTCCCAAGTGCTGAAGAAAGGGCTCCAGTCAATGTACTTTGCCAGCTCCTCAATAGAGTAATCCTCAAATACCTTAACACCAATAAAATTGGGCGTTGCAATTTTTTCGGTAGCCCATTCTATTTTGTATTTGTTGGCACGTGCTTCTTCCAACGTTACCAATTCAACATCTGCCCTGCGGCGTGCATGGCTATCGCGCATTTCATTATATTCTTCTCCAATAGCTTTTACAAAGGCAGTTTTCTGGTCATCGCTTAACAAGGCAGAGGAAACCGCTACGCTTTTAGAAGCATCTAACACATGTACAACCGGGCCGCTGTAAACAGGGGCTATTTTAACCGCCGTATGTATTTTTGAGGTGGTGGCGCCTCCAATCAACAAAGGCTTATCAAAACCCAGCCTTTCCATTTCGGCAGCAACGTGCACCATTTCATCCAACGATGGAGTTATTAAACCACTAAGGCCTATAATGTCCGCATTTTCTTCTTTAGCCCGTTGTAAAATTTTATCGGCACTAACCATTACGCCAAGGTCCACAATCTCATAGTTGTTACAGGCCAATACTACACCTACAATGTTTTTACCAATGTCGTGCACATCGCCCTTAACGGTAGCCAGCAAAATTTTACCCGCTGCTGAAGTATCGGCATTGGCTGCTTTTTCTGCTTCCAGAAAAGGCTGCAGGTAAGCCACCGCTTTTTTCATTACGCGGGCGCTTTTAACCACCTGCGGTAAAAACATCTTACCACTGCCAAATAAATCGCCAACGATGTTCATGCCGGCCATTAGCGGGCCTTCAATAACATGCAGCGGCCGGCCATACTTTTGGCGGGCCTCTTCGGTATCCACATCAATAAAATCTACAAGGCCTTTTACCAATGCATGAGATAAGCGCTCTTCCACGGTGCCATTACGCCATGCTAATTCAGCCGTGTCGTCTTTCTTATCTTTTTTCTTAACCGTTTCAGCAAAGGCCATTAAGCGTTCAGTGGCGTCATCTCTGCGGTCCAGTAAAACGTCTTCAACGTGTTCTAACAAATCTTTAGGTATATCATCATACACCTCCAGCATGCTTGGGTTTACAATGCCCATATCCATACCATGCTTAATGCCGTGGTACAGAAAAGCGGAGTGCATGGCTTCTCTAACAGTGTTGTTGCCCCGGAAGCTAAACGATACATTACTTACACCGCCGCTAACATGTGCATGCGGTAGGTTCTCTTTAATCCATTTTGTGGCGCGGAAAAAATCAATGGCATTTTGCCTATGCTCTTCCATGCCCGTACCAACCGGGAAAATGTTGGGGTCAAAAATGATATCCTCCGCAGGGAACTGCAGTTTTTCTGTAAGCAACTTATAGGCCCGCTCGCAAATCTCAATCCGTCTTTCATAAGAGTCGGCCTGGCCCTGTTCGTCAAAGGCCATTACAATTACAGCAGCGCCATATTGTTTTACCAATTGCGCCTGGCGCAAAAATTCTTCTTCGCCACCCTTTAATGAAATAGAGTTAACAATGCCCTTGCCCTGTATGCGCTTAAGGCCTTCCTCAATAATTTCCCACTTGCTGCTGTCAATCATTATCGGCACGCGGGCGATGTCGGGCTCGCTGGCTACCAGGTTCAGGAACTTACCCATGGCTTCTTTGCCATCTATCATTCCTTCGTCCAGGTTTACATCAATTATCTGGGCGCCACCATCTACCTGTTCCTTAGCTACGCTAAGCGCTTCGTCATACTTATCTTCTTTTATCAGCTTTAAAAACCTGGCTGACCCGGTTACGTTGGTGCGTTCACCAACGTTTACAAAATTACTTTCAGGGGTAATGGTAACGGGCTCTAAACCGCTTAAGCGGGTAAACTTAATTGGCTTAGGTAACTGCCTTGTGCTGTATTTTTTAGCTAGTGCCGAAAACACCTTAATATGCTCAGGCGTAGTGCCGCAGCAGCCACCTATAATGTTTACGAAACCGCTTTTTACAAAATCTTCCAAAGCCTCGCCCATCATCTCAGGCGTTTCATCGTAACCGCCAAAGGCATTAGGTAAACCCGCATTAGGGTAGGCACTTACGTAGCACAGCGCGGTTTTGCTTATGGCCTCAATGTGCGGGCGCATGTCTTTAGCGCCAAGTGCGCAGTTTAAACCTACGCTAAACGGCTGCGCATGGGCAACCGAAATGTAAAATGCCTCCGGTGTTTGTCCGCTTAAGGTTCTACCGCTGGCATCGGTAATGGTGCCCGAAATCATCAAAGGTAAATCGGTACCCTTTTCCTTTTGCACCTGGGCAATAGCGAACAGTGCAGCCTTTGCATTTAGTGTATCAAAAATGGTTTCAACCAAAAGAATATCCACTCCTCCATCAATTAACCCCCGTGTTTGTTCTGCATAAGCATTTACCAGTTCATCATAGGTAATAGCGCGAAAGCCCGGACGGTTAACATCAGGGGAAAGAGAGGCTGTGCGGTTAGTAGGACCAAAGGCTCCGGCCACAAATGGTGTGGCCCCGGAATTCTTTTGCTTATAGGTGGCAACTGCTTGTTTAGCCAACAATGCGCCCTGGTAATTAATATCATAAACAGCGCTTTCCAGCTTATAGTCGGCCTGCGCTATCCAGGTGCCGCTAAACGTATTAGTTTCAATAATATCAGCGCCGGCTTCCAGGTACTGCAGGTGTATGGCTTCAATAATATCCGGGCGGGTTATGTTTAGCAGGTCGTTATTGCCTTTTAAATCATGGCCATGGCTTTTGAATCTCTCGCCACGAAAGTCGTCCTCGCTTAGTTTATAGCGTTGAATCATAGTGCCCATGGCGCCATCCATTACCAGGATTCGCTTAGCGGCTAAATCATTTAATTGTTGTTTAACAGACATACCTATTTCTTCTTATTGAAGCCCTTCAATAACACTTATCAAGAAAACCTGTATTTAAGAGGAGAAAAATCTCAACTTATCTATCTCTGCATAAGCAGAGCAGGAGTTAGCACCTTGCCGTTTGGGCGGGTAGGTTGCTAAGACTTCAACGGGCCTGTCCCTCAGTCTTTCTTGATAAGAATTAAATCAAAGAGCTGGGGCAAATATAGTATACCGCAATGTAAGTTGCAACATTAGTAACGTGGTTTCAGCAGGTTTAGCCTAAAGGCCAGGTCAAGTGTAACTTGGTGAATGGCACCATGGTCTTCAGGAAAATTGTTAGGTTTTAACTTGTAGAAGGTGTAAGTGGGGGCAAGCATAAAGCAGAATCGCCTAACGGTAAACTCAAAACCCAAACCGGCAGTAAGTGCTAATCTTGACCCTTTTTTCAATTCCTCTTTGTAGTATTTTTTGTCAACTGTTTCCCCATCCGAACCAAAATTAACCCTAGTTCCTGCAAAGCCGCCAATGCCAAAAAATGGTGTAGTTGCCATAAGGCATTTGCCTTTAGCTGCTATAGGAATGGAGTATTCCATAATAAAGAAATGGGCGAATAAATTGCGGCGGCAATTTTGGGCAGAGTCCACGTAATCGGCTACTCCCGTAGGGTTGTTGTCCAAATCGCGCTTAAAGTTTTTGTAGATGCCATGCGTGTAACTGAACTGGTAACCCATACGAAAGCCCTTTACACCAAAGAGTACTTCTCCTTTGGCCGGGATGGCGATACCATTACTTATTTGTGTAGCATTACCTGTAAAGCTGCCGTAATTGGTATTTATCTCTCGATAGCGATAAAAGCTTCCTCCCACACCACCACGAAGGCCGAGCAGGAATTCGTATTTGTTATAGGCTTGTGAAATTAAAGCGCACAATAGCAGGGCCGGAACAAGAAACAGTCTTTTCATACTGAACAATAATTTGATGGCTCAAAAATAGGCGTTTCCGGGGCTGAATAGCCAATTGGCTTATCCCAAATCTGCCTAAATCTTACTGTTGCAGTAGTAGCTCTAACTTACACACTACTGCCACCTATTACTTTACTTATCGAAAGAATAGATGGCAGCGTTAACCAAAATCCACAAACTTTTATTTGCGCTTCACAAGGTTAACTCTCACTCCCACATCGCCACCTATAAGGTGCGCATATTGTTTCCAGTCCGCATTAAATTTATCCTGGCGGTTAAACATGTAGTAGTTGGGCCCAAACACAATGGAAACCTGGTTTATCTTGACCTCAGCATTAAGCTCTGCCCCAATAGTAAAGCGGTACTTTACAATATCGCTAAAGCGCACTTTGTTGCCGTTGGCATCCTTTACATAGCCCATATAGCCACCTATGGCTAAACCGGGTGTAAGTGCAAAATGTTTGGTGTTAACTATAGCAACTTCCAATACACCATAGTGGCCAAAGGTGTGCACGCCGGCCTTATTAAAATAGGCCGTCATACGGTCGTAATCTATAGAGTTGTTTATAAGCGGGTAGAAAGTTGACTGGCCTTTATTTTTTGAATAGTTATAAAGGAAACGGTATCCAAAACGGAAGCGTCCTAAGCCAACCAACGCATCGCCTTTAGCTATAAATGACCAATTGCTCCTGTTACCTAAAATATCACGCGTTCCCTCTGTTGTTGAAAATGAGCGAAGTTGATTCTGGGTGAGCATAGCTCCGGCTCCCGCGCGCACTCCTAATAATACTTGTGGTTGGGCATATATGCAGGCGCAAAACAAAAACGCCCCTATCATTAACATCAACTTTTTCATAACATCGCATTTTATTTTTCACTCTATCCATTTTTCCCTGTTTAATTCAGCTTACGCATTTACATTTGCTGCCCGATGAAAGTAACCGACCACTTAAGTAACGCCTCTTCCACACTTTTTAGTATTGAGGTTTTACCCCCTCAAAAAGGCAAAACCATTGACGATTTGTTAAGCGTTATTGAGCCCCTTATGGAGTTCAAACCGCCGTTTATTGATGTCACTTATCATCGCGAAGAAATCATCTACAAAAAGCGCCCCGATGGACTGATGGAAGAAGTGCCATTGCGCAAAAGGCCTGGTACTGTGGGCATTTGCGCTGCTATTAAGGGCCGTTTTAATGTGGATACTGTTCCACACCTGGTTTGCGGAGGCTTTACACCCGAGGAAACGGAGGATGCCCTATTTACTTTGCATTATTTAGGAATTAACAATGTGCTGCTGTTGCAGGGCGATTCAGACAAAAACCCCAAAAGCAGTGCACCAAGTAAGTTTGGGCACCGTTATGCAAGTGACCTGGTGGCCCAGGTTGCCAATATGAATAAAGGCCGCTTTTTACATGAAGAGACAGAGAACGAGCTGAAAACCAATTTTTGTATTGGTGTAGCAGGCTACCCTGAAAAACACTTTGAGGCGCCCAACCTTGGTACAGATTTAAAATGGCTGAAGCACAAGGTGGATTGCGGCTCAGATTATATTGTTACGCAGATGTTTTTCGACAATCAAAAGTTTTTTGACTTTGTAAAACGCTGCCGCGATATAGGTATTACTGTTCCAATAATACCGGGCATTAAACCCATAGCACAAAAATCGCAATTGAATACGCTTGCCAAAATATTCCATATCGATATACCTGAAGCACTGGCTGAAGAGGTAGAAAAATGCAAGGACGATAAGGCAGTTAAGCGTGTTGGTATAGAGTGGGCAATACAGCAGTCAAAAGAGTTGAAGGCTGCCAAAGTGCCCTGCCTGCATTATTACACTATGAGCCGCAGCGAGGCCACTATTGAAATTGCCCGTGCAATTTTCTAAATTGTAATTCGTTTTTTTATCAATGAGCGACCGCAAACAAACGCCGCAGGAAGAAATAGCCAACGTTGTAACCCACGGGGCAGGGGTTGTGTTTTGCCTGGTGGCCACTCCCTTTTTAATAATGCTTACGTCTAAAAATGAACCTGTCAATGGCATTTGGGCAGTGTCAATTTTCAGTTTCGGCATGTTGATGGTGTATCTATCTTCCACTTTATACCATGCGGCAAAAGGCGAGCGCGTGAAGAAGGCCCTGCGTGTTTGGGACCACATCAGCATTTTTTTGCTTATTGCCGGAACTTATACACCGGTTGTTTACCGATATACTGACCACTCCACCTCCACCGTTTTTTTAACAGTGATGTGGAGTATAGTTGCCCTAGGTATTATTAAGAAGTTGTTTTTAACGGGTAAGTATCAAACGCTTTCACTTATTCTTTACCTGGCATTGGGCTGGATGGCCGTGTTTATTATTAAGCCGCTTATACATAATGTGCCAAATGAAGTTTGGTATTGGCTGGCTATTGGTGGCCTTTGTTATACTTCCGGCGTTATTTTCTACCGCTGGAAGAAACTGCAATACCACCACGCAGTTTGGCACTGCTTTGTGCTTGCGGGTACCATTACCCACTACGTTGCTATTTTCAGAGGGGCAAGTTTACCAGTGGTGGCGGGCTAAGAGGCCTTAATAGCTTGTGCTCAGGCTATTTCTATTTGCCAGGATTTTACAATTGCAATGCACTATCCGGTTTTCTTGGTCCTTTAGTAACTACATTACGGGCTGCTCATTTTATGAGGCATACCCGGCTAACTTGTTAAAAATGAATGGCCATTGCGCTTCTTTAACAGCCTTGGGTATAGCAAATTTGATGCTGTTGTATTTTATTTGGCGTTCCTGAAGGGGAAACCGGGAAAGAATTAGAAGTGGAAGTCAGCTAATGTGTTGATTTTCATAGGGTAAATTTTGTATTTGCCCACAGCTTACCTGTAACCTTAAGGGCCTGTTTTAAGTAAAAAGGAAGACGATTTTATATAAAACCCAAGGCATGAGATTACCGGGAATCTTTACCTGCATTATTGTTACTGTATTATCGTTTGTTGCGCTGCCAGTGTTTGCACTGCCGGGCAACAACATTTTTTCGGGCATAGAAGAGGAATGCCAGAACGATGAAAGCTTTGATATTATGCAGTTGGCCAGTATGAAGGCTACTGATATTATTGACTCCTTTTACCGCAAGCGTGTAAAAAACGACCATTTTAACGGTGCTGTATTAGTTGCAAAGAATGGAGTGCCTTTGTATGAAAATGCTTTTGGTTTTGGCGATTTTGGTAAAGGCGAGGCCATGACCGTGCACTCACCTATTCAGTTAGCTTCTGTTTCTAAAACATTTACCGGCACGGCTGTAATGATGCTTGCCGAACAGGGTTTTCTTTCGCTTGATGACTCAATCCAAAAGTTCTTTCCCGATTTTCCGTACAAGGGTATAACCATTCGTTTATTGCTGTGCCATCGCACAGGCTTGCCTGACTATACCGTTTTTCCTAAGGAGTATTTTACTAAAACGGCGGAGTATATTACCAACCAGGATGTGATAAACTATTTTACGGTAATGAAGCCTGCAGCACGCTGCAAGCCCGACCATATGTTTATGTACTGCAATACAAATTATGTATTGCTTGCTTCGGTAATTGAGCAGGTTACTGCTATGAGCTATCACCAGTTTGTGCACGACTTTATTTTTGCGCCACTGGGTATGGATGATTCATTCGTTTATAACCCGCTTGACTCAACTGCACCACGCGGCACCACAAGCTATACCTCAAAAGGTACGGTATGGAAAGAGAACATTTATGACGGAGTGGTAGGAGATAAGGGTATTTATTCATCAGTAGAAGATATGCTGAAGTGGGACAACGCCCTGCGCAACGGTCAGGTATTAAGCGCTGAAAGCTTAGAAGAGGCCTACAAGCCGCGTAGCCTGGATAAATACAGCTTTGCCGGAGAGAAAGAAAAGAATTACGGTTATGGCTGGCGCATGAGCAGGCAGGCTGATAAGAGTTATATTATCTATCACAACGGCTTGTGGCATGGCAGCAATAACGTTTTTGCCAGAGACCTTGATGATGGCTATACAGTAATTGTATTAGGCAATAAAGCGAATAACAATAATTACTGGACCCAACCAGTTTGGGAAGTATTGAACCAGCTTAAAACGTTTGAGAACGTAGCTTCAGTTCAATAGCACCTTACTGCTTTTTAGCAGCAGCAGCTTCTTTTGTTTTGCCAAAAAACAGGTTTAACCTGCTCCAAAAGCTGGTCTTATCTTTTGCGCGGTTAAAATTCTCCAGAAACAATTTGTAGTCGTTTTTGTTGAGTGCCTTCATATAGGCTTCGTAATAGTAATTAACGGCTTCCCGGTATAAACCTTCAGCTTCGTGGGCCTGGCCCAAAAGGTTATACATAACGGCCTTACTAACGCCGGGCACTTGCATGGCTAAATCTACATGCTCTTGTAATTCCTGAAAACGGCCAAGGTAGTTCAAGAAGTTGCCATAGTTTATCCAGGTAGCAGGATATTTAGGTGAAAACTTAAGCGCCAGTTTGTAGTGGTATTCTGCCTTACGGTAATTATCCAGCTTATAATAGTACAGCCAGCCAATATGGTTATGCGCACGTCCGCAGTCAGGCTCCATTTCCAGAATGTCTTCCAGAATTTTTCTGCCTTCGGCATATTCTCCGTCGTCAAACAGGCGATCTGCCTGCAATATCATATCATCAACATAAGTATCCATTATCTCTTCTTGTTTTTATTCTAAAAAAAGTGCGTCGGCTATTATAAGCGTTTAGTTAACGCTTTCGCGATACAGAATTAAGAATTTTTCTCCCCCTATAAAACAGCACAAACCCTGTGCCTATTGTAAGCCAGGGTTTTAAGAAAGTAACGGCTTTGTTAAAAGAGGCGAAGGCGGCCTTTTTGCCGCCCGCGCCTTTTTAGCCGGAAACCCCACCGGGTGTTGGAGCTATTGTTGTTACAGGCTCGCCGGTAACAGGCTTATTGTCGTAAGCCTGTTCATTGTAGTAACGAACAATGGCTGTAACAGCCCTGAAAGTTAATACCAGCAAAGCGATAGTATAGGTTGTCATATCGTACCTCCTTTTCCTGCGGTGGGCTGCAGGTAAAGGAATAACCTATTAGCCTGCTATACCCTGCCGCCTTGTCTTTTGTTTTGTCTTATCATTTTTTTAATTAATTTGATTTATAACTCTTTCCCGGCAACCACGCAGTAAAATGGATAAGGGGCGGCCTGGATGTGCGTAATCAACTGCACCCTGCAATTATCAGTTTAGTGTAAACAGACTGAATCAACAGGAAAATCCGCCAGGGCCCTCCGGCTGTTTTGCCGGAGGGGGGTCTGTTCTAAATACCTCCCGGGTATGTGTCTGCAATTCATTTCACCAACTTCAGTTGTTACAGCATAAGGCCTGCTTCAAACAACCTTTGCTGTTTCTGTTTTTCAACGCTCCTTATTATCTCAAACGATAACAGGCCGCTGATAATGCAGATAAGTTTTTTAGCGATACCGGATGTTGACCCGGATTGCTGCGATTTTGTAATTGTTTGCATAGCATTTGCATTAACTGTTACTGCTGCCGCTTGTTTAGCAACCGTTACGGGTGGGCAACAAAAAACCCGACCGGTTGTTACAGGTCGGGTTTTTGAACGCAAAGGAATTACCTATGCCGTGCAATAAAACCTGACCCCGATATTTATGGCAGAAACAATAAACCAATAACACACACGGGCAGTTAGGCTTGCATGTTGCTGCGCTTGTTTAGGTAATACTGGTTTGTTCAGCCAATTCATAACTTTCTGTTTTGTTGAGTTCTTACGCTTTATCGGCATACTGTGCATCTATTTCCCAAATTTTACTGTAAGGGCTGCAACCTACACCTGTTTCGTATATCTCATCAAAGCCGTTTTCTTTAACTATCAACGATTCACTAGCCTCAATGGAGCCACGATATTTTTCACCATAGCTGCCTTC
Organism: Chitinophagales bacterium; assembly: GCA_039811145.1. Lineage (GTDB taxonomy): Bacteria > Bacteroidota > Bacteroidia > Chitinophagales > LD1 > Bog-950. Next base: position 63,096 of record JBDHYB010000004.1, read on the forward strand.
TACCTTTTTTGTAGCAGGGTTAACATCGCCAAATGCGGTTCTTGTATAGCCAATAGGCTCAACAAAGTACGTTCTGCCCGTGCGGAAAGAAGTTACTGTAAATCTTCCCGTATCGTCGGTATTCGTTAAGAACAACTTTCTGAACTCTTCACTCTGTTTCATAGCAATGGTTTTTGTGGTTTATAAATTTATTCCTTATGCCACCCGGCCCAGGGTACAACGTTACCGTAATACCAGTGTGCCATGGAGGCAATTATTTGATTAATAGCAACAAAAAAGCCCGGCTTACTTATGCCGGGCTTTCGATTATTCCACAAAGTTTTTGATTGTTCACCAACAACTTTGCCTTTTACGAAAGCCCCAAACACGGCCATTATCTCCCTTCAGCGAGGTGCCAAAGGCCGGTAACTGGTATGCGTGTTTGCGATTCATCTTTTGTTTTCTTTTTATTTTTTAACGCGGCAAAGATAAGGCTGCTTAGTTCATTCAACCAAACATTTCGCAATATATTTTTTTGTTATCTCTTGAAACCCTTGCCAGGCAAGGGTTTCGGCTGTTAATTTAAAATTGTTCTAAAAATGTATTTTCCGAACGTGAAAAAAGTGGTTTTTATTCTTTTGGGGATATTGATAATCAGCGGTGTTTTATTGTTGCTGGATAGAAAAGACATGCAAACTATTTTCCGGAAAAAGCCGCAGCCCATTAAGGTGGATACCACTGATTTTCAGAACAAGGCGCTATACCACTCGCTTGATACATTTTTTACCAACCGAAGTGTAGAGAATGGCTTTAGCGGTAGTGTGCTGATTTCGGTAAAAGGAGTACCGGTGTTTGAAAAGTGCTACGGTTATTGCGACTACCGCAACAAAAACCTGATGACAGATACCAATGCTTTTCAGCTTGCTTCAGTTTCCAAAACATTTACAGCCACCGCAACCCTGTGGTGTATTGAACATGGCGAGTTAGCGCTGGATGATTCGATAACTAAATTTTTTCCGCAATTACCTTATAAGGGCATAACGGTAGAGCAGTTATTGTGCCACCGTTCCGGCCTGCCTAATTACCTGTACTTTTGCAGTGGTAAATGCAATAGGGGAGAGTATATGAGCAACCAGCAGGTAATTGATTTAATGATCAAGGAGAAGCCGGCTGCTTACGCGAAACCCGATAAGAAATTTGAATACTGTAACACCAACTATCTTTTGCTGGCGTCAATTATTGAGAAAGTTACGAAGCAGCGGTTTCATGATTTTATGCGCGAAACTTTTTTTGAGCCGCTGGGTATGCAGCATTCTTTTATTTATGATGTAACCGACAGCAGCCAACGTAAAATTGCAATTAGCTATAACAGCAAGTGGGAGATACAACACGATGATTGTTTTGACGGCGTTGTGGGGGATAAGGGGCTATACAGCACTGTGCACGATATGTTTTTATGGGACAAGGCTTTTTACGACGGTAAGCTGCTTAGCCAGGAAATGATGCAGGAGGCTTATAAACCACGGAGCTTTGAAAAGCCGGGAGTTAGAAATTATGGCTATGGCTGGCGGTTAATGCAGAAGCCTGACAGCAGTTGGCTGGTTTACCATAACGGTTGGTGGCATGGCAACAACACGGTTTTTTACCGCAACATACAGGATACTACCTCTATCATTATACTCTCAAACAGGTTCAATAAATACGTGTATAATGTACAGCCGCTCTGGAAAATTATATACGGCATTAAGCCCGACACCATCGGATTTACCGAGGAATAAAAAAATCCCCGGCAGGGCGCCGGGGATTATAAGGCACAAGGAAAAGAACGGGGCATTAACGAACAACCAATTTTATAGTTTGCGATGCTTTGTCCGTTTTAAGTTTAACGAAGTATAAGCCGGCTTCGTTGCCTGTAAGCTTAATTTCAGTGGTTTGCAGGGTGCTGGTAAATTGTTGAATAAGCCTACCCTCTACATTGTAAATGCTTATTTCAGCTCTGTCTGCTTCAGGTAGCTGAATGGTAAACTGTCCGTTGCTTGGGTTAGGATATATCATTCCATTTAAAGCGTTGCCATTCTCTTTAATACCTATTGAAGTGCCGTTTTTGTTGTAAACATCCACACCATAGCTAAGGCTGCCTATCCAAAGGTTGCCATCCGCATCAAGGTATAAGGAGGTAACAAAGTTAGAGCTAAGCGGAGAGTTATGAATAGTAAGGCTATCCCAGGTATTGTTCTCGTATTTCCATATGCCGTGAAGGTTATCACTTACATACATAACGTTACCATCAAAGGCAATATCGCTTACAAACTGGTTGCCTACGTTTTCAGGCAGCAATAAAGTACTGAAGCTGGTGCCATCAAATTTTAACACGGCTCCGTAAACTGTACCAAACCAAATGTTGTGTGCAGCATCTTCTTCTATAGCTTCAATCGCATCGTAATATTGCTGTATGCCCGGTGTAGCATCGTTGTAGAAATAAAGATTGCCGGCCTGTAGCTTAAATATGCCGTCATAAGTAGCAACCCAAACGGCATCACGTGTTTGATCATAATGTACAGCGCGGGTATACAGGTTAGTGGTAAAATTAGCGTTGTTGTTATGGTCGTAAACAGTGATGTAGCTACCATCGTATCTGGCCAAATATCCGGGGCCGGTAAACCAGATGTTCCCCTGGGCATCGCTGGTAAGATGGTCCACTTCGGCGCTTGGCAGTGTTCCGTTACCAAGTTGCTGCCAGCCATTGGCAGTGCTGTATTTATATAAGTAACTATAGGAGGTCCCTATGTAAGCTACTCCGTTAACTTCAATAGCATCCTGTACGCTGAAAGCGGGTAGCGATGGGAAAGCATCTTCAAACAAATGTGTATCGTGGTGGTATCTTTGCAGTTTTTCACCACCAACCAAAAACAGGTCGCCATTAGGTGTGGGGTTAATGTGATGAATCCAGTTTTCGTTGATGGTGCTGCGGCGTATGCCGATTTTTTGTATCGGGTTCTGAAGGTCGTTGATCATAAGTTTACCACCATCTGTAATTGAACCTCCGCTTATGCTGTTGCCCTGCACTTTAAATGCGGAAACAATCTCGCCCATATCAATAACATTCCAGTTATTATTGTTTAGTTCCAACAAGGTATCGTTACTAAGCACCACCAATTTGCCATTGTGCATTTGCAAATCCATGGCCATAGCATAAAGCTCCAGTGTGTCGGTTTCTGTAGTATCTGTAATAAATGATACCTGAGCGTGGTCGGTTGCAAAAACGAAATGGTTGCTATCCACCACTAATACACGTGACATGCCGTAGGCCACAGCACTGGTATTAATTACAGTGCTTGTTTGATTAGCAGGGTCAAAAATGAAGGGCTGCGAACCGCCGCATAAAATTCTGCCATCGGGTATAAGGTCAAAATCCCAGGGGGCGCCGTTCAAATAATCCAGGTAGGTGGTAAACACGTTATTCTGGTAGCGGTACAAACCGGAAGTAGTGGCCGCCCATACGGTTCCGTCACTGGCTATCTTCATTTCGTACAGCTGTGCTTTTTGATCAGGAAAAGGAACATGAGTCCACTGCCCGTTGCTTAAAAAGGCAAGGCCGTTATCGTAAGTGCCAATCCATATGTTGGCATTAAGCGGGCTGACTGCAACACGCTCTACAGAAAGAGAAGGCAGTTGGTCAACTCCCTTTGTAAAGAAGGTTTTATCGCCCGTTGTTGTATTATAAAGCACCAGGCCTCCTTTGCCTGATACCCATACTTCATTACCGTTGCGGGTAGTTAGGGAGGTTATTTCCATAAAGTTGGAAAAGTTAACCCAGTTGGCTGCAAAGCCCGCCAGCGCTAAACCCATCAGCGCCGCTGTTAATCCTAATTGCTTAATCATGTTATTCATACAATCGATTTTATAAGCACAAAAAAACGGTATACCTTATATATGGACAACCAAATTTTACCCTATAAATTAAAAGTTTGATTATTGGTCTGTCTATTCCCGGTTTATGAGCCCTAATTCCTTTTTAAGACGATTTTATAGCTATATAGGTTGTTTGGTAAAAATAGCTCAACTTTACGGTGGCGGCTAATAAATTAAAAGTCAATGAAGGTTTTTTCGGACGAATTACACCAGTTAATCAGCAATTTAAGCCTTTCTGAGAAGAGATATTGCTCCCTGTACCTTAAAAAGCACTCCGCAGAACAAGATAACCGTTACCTGCGGCTGTTTACCATCTTAAAGGAACAGGAACAATACAATAGTGAAGCCGCCATTAAAAAGCTGGGGTTAAGCAGTAAACCAACACATTACTCCGTACTTAAAAAGCAATTATACGAGCAGTTGCTTGATGCCCTGCATCAGTATGATTTATTTACAAACCCGGAACAGCAGTTACAACGCGGTATACACCAGTGCCACCTGCTGCTACAAAAGGGCTTGTTTGTGCAATGCGAAAAGCGCATAAAAGCTTTATGGGCAATGGCACGGGATATGAACCAGTACGAAGCGCAGTTGCAATTGCAGAATCTTAAGATGATGATGAAGGCGCGGAAGTACTACCGCCAGGAAAGTGAAGAAGACTTAAAGAAGTGGTGGGAAGAAACCAATGCCATATTAAACTCGCTGGCTACCACTAACCGTTTTAGATACATGGGCAGTTTGGTTTACAAAATGCAATATGAAGCGGGTGGAAGGGGCAGGGAATCGGCGGAGCGGATGAAGAAAATTGTATTGCAGCCTGAGTTTACGAACGAACATTTAGCAACTACGCTGCGTTCGAGGCTTGATTATCTGCAGGTTCGGGCCTTATACCATTTTACCAACCTGGAGACTGAATTAGCGGCTGAGCACAATGAACGTTTCCTGAAACTATTGGATGAAAACCCGCTTACCATGCAAATGCATGCGGACCGTTATTTCTCTGTATTAAACAATTACCTTATTGATTGTTTGGTGCTGCGTAAATACAAAACGTTAGAAGAAGGGCTGGAGAAGATGAGGGGGCTCTCGAAAATACCTGCCTTCAGGCGTTTGGGCAATTTTGACGCAAATGTTTTCAGGCTGGGTTACCTGTTGGAGATGAACTATATGATAACTACCGGTAACTTTAAACAGGCTTATGTACGTATTAAGGATATTCAAAGCGGGTTACAGGCTTTTGGCGATAAAATTGTTAAGCATAACCGGCTAACGCTGGAGTACCTGGCCGCCTATGTGTGCTTTGCGCTTGGTAAGTATGATGAGGCGCTGGACAACATCTGGCCTATTTTGCAGGAGAAGGAAACAGCCGTGGCCGAGGACATACAATTAGCGGCACGCATGATGCAGTTGCTGTGCCATTTTGAAAAAGGCGACCGCATGCTGTTGGAAAGCTTAATAAAGGCTTTACGCAGGCTGTTGCGCAGAAAGGATGATTCCGCAGAAATACCTAAAACAATTGTATCCTTTATCAACGTATCGCTACGCACTCAATACCTGCACCCACAACAATGGGCTGACTTAGAAAAGAAGTTGGAGAAACTGGCGCAAAACAAATCGGTTGCCGGCAGCCTCAATCTTTTCAATTACCTGGTTTGGGCAAAAGTGCATACGCAGCAGAAAAAGTTTGCTGAGTTGTGGGGGTAGTTAGAAAAGAATTACGGAATCGTATCCCTGCATTAAATGCAATGCTACTTTATCCTGCCCGGTTCGTTCAATCAAATAGTTTAGGTCTTCCTTAAGATTGCCTGCCAGTTTGGGCAAGGCTTTAAGATGGTTGCTAAGTGGCTTAAAGAAGTTATCCCAATGAATAGGCACCAGCACTTTGGGGTTAAGCTTTGCTACGTTCTCGGTATAAAAGCTATCGCGGAAAGCAAGCCCTTGCTTGCTTAAAGAGGCAATACCCAAAAACAAAACATCAGTAGTAACACTATCCAACGCCCCGGGTATAAAGTTGGTGCTGGCTTTTATGTAAATGCTGTGCGTACCGTGCTTGATTAAAACATCAAAAGCGCCTCCCTCAGTAAACGCTTCGGATTTGGCAGGCTGTTGTAGTGGTTTCGTAATCTGTTGGCCGAGGTCGTCGTTGGATTTGCCCATAATTTTAAAGGGAGGTGTGTGCTTAGAGGCAAGAATCGTTACCGTAAATTTTCCGAGATGTAACTCCTTTCCCGGGTTAAAGAGTTGCATTTGATTTTCCGGCAGATGGCGGCCACGGCCAATATTTAAAGTAGAGAGAGAACCATAGAGTGTAGCACCCGTTAAGCGGGCAAAATCAGGTGCGTCTAAGGCATGGTCGTAATGGGAGTGTGCGGTAAATATGGCCGCAAGGCGATTAATGTTTAACTGTTGTATTGTCTGCCTGATTTTAACGGTATCGGCTTCTATTTTACCGAAGGCAACTTTGCCCAGTTTAGGGCGGCTTACAAAGCCATCCATCAATATTTGCGTTTCGCCATCATCTAGCAGCAAAGTAGAAACGCCCAGGTAAGTAACTTTGATTTTGCCCGAGGTAATAGTGCCTGAGTTGTTTTGAGGGAAACGCAGTGCATCGTACTTCTTCATGTTTGCTGACGGAGCACAGGCCTGCATCAAAAACACTAGAAGTGCCGGAAAAACATAAAGCAATAAGTTTCGAGGGCTGTACATTAGATAAGCTTTAAGCAGTTCCGTTCCATTCGCTATAAAATTGCTTTAAATACTGCTCCATAAATTGATGGCGTTCTTCGGCCATTTTTTTGCCGGTAGCGGTATTCATTCTATCCTTCAGCAAAAGCAGTTTTTCGTAAAAGTGATTGAGCGTGGGGGCGGTACTTGTTTTGTACTCTTCCTTCGTCATATTTAAATTTGGTGGTATGGAAGGGTTATACAGTTCCCTGCCTTTATAACCGCCGTAGTTAAATGCTCGGGCTATGCCTATAGCGCCAATGGCATCCAATCGGTCGGCATCCTGCACTACATTTAATTCGGGCGATGCATAAGCGCTTTTTTCCTTGCCTCCCTTAAAGCTGATGTTTCGTATTATCTCTTCAATCTCTTTTACAGTGTGCGTTTCTACATTCAGGCTTTGTAGAAACAGCCGCGCTTTGGCAGGCCCTATTTCTTCATCTCCATTATGAAATTTGGAATCAGCTATATCGTGCAGCAGCGCACTTAGCTCTACAATAAGGGTGTTTACTTTTTCGCTTTGCGCAATGGTTTTAGCGTTTCTCCATACCCTCTCTGTATGGAACCAATCATGTCCGCCTTCGGCTTGTTGTAGTTCCTGCTTTACAAAGGCAATGGTGTTTTCTATCAGTTGTGTGTTGGTCATTAAATGCGGAGATAATGAAAACGATGACTAAAGCAAAACAGATTAAAAAGATTATTTTGCCTGAATGCGATACATGAAAGCTGTTGCCTTTAGCACATTATTTTTGTTCGTTTTTAACCAAAGCCGTGCCCAGTTCAGTGATGCCCGCTGGACGAAAGAACAGGCTAATACCTGGTACGCTAACTATCCGTGGTTAAGAGGTTGTAATTTTATACCCAGCACTGCAGTTAACCAGTTGGAAATGTGGCAGGCTGAAACCTTTGACAGTGCTACTATTGAAACGGAATTGCAACTGGCAGAGGAAACAGGCTTTAATTGCATGCGCGTTTTTTTGCATCATGTGGCCTGGCAGGTAGATACCGCCGGGTTTAAGTCAAGAGTTAACACCTACCTCAATATTGCACATAAACACGGCATGGTAACCATGTTTGTGTTTTTTGACGATTGTTGGAATGCCGCTTACCAATCCGGGCGGCAGCCGGAACCTAAGCCCGGTATACACAACAGCCAATGGGTGCGCGACCCAGGCAAATTGATTTATGAGCAGCGGGATAGCCTATATCCCGTGTTGGAAAGCTATGTAAAAGACATGCTGACCAGCTTTAGCAGTGACAAACGCATTTTAATGTGGGACTTATATAATGAGCCCGGCAACAGCGGTAACGGCCCACGAACATTGCCTTTGCTGAAGAAAGTTTTTAAATGGGCGCGCGAGGTAAATCCCCATCAACCGGTAACTGCCGGTGTTTTTTTGAAACTGTTTGGCAGGCTGTCCAACTTTCAGCTAAGGAATTCGGATGTTGTTACTTACCACTGTTACTTTGGGCCTAGGCAACATCTGGCAAGAGTTAAACAGTTAAAGCGTTTTGGCAGGCCTTTAATTTGCACGGAGTATATGGCCCGCACGATGAACAGCACCTTTCAGAATATTATGCTTATGCTAAAGGAGCAAGGTGTTGGAGCAATTAACTGGGGTTTAGTGTCAGGTAAAACCAATACTATTTATGCCTGGCTAACCCCTATGCCAGATGGCCGGGAGCCAAAGCTTTGGTTCCACGATATATTCAGGAAGGATGGTGCGGCCTATAAAGAGGAAGAGGTTAAGTTTATAAAATCCTTAACAGGTAAATAAGCCTAGTTGTAAGCGCTTGCTTCAATCCACTTTACTACCATGTCGCTGTGTAGAATTTCGCCCAGCACACGGTATTTAGAATCATTTAGTGGATTGTGGCCTTTAAGGTTCTCTGATAACACCCCCACTTCGGGCTTGTAGTAGCTGGAATGTGTAAACTGCAACTGCCCGTTAACTTTTGAAATGAAACCAACGTGGCAATCCAGGCCTACAATGTATAAGCCATCAGGCTTGCTAGTAAAACTGCTTTCAAATTCATCTATAGGTTTGTTTGAAAACCGTTTAACGGCAGGGGTTAGTTTCAGTATCATAGTTTCAGAGGCCAGTTGGGCCCATGCCGTTGATGGTATGTTAAAGCCTGCATCTTTCAATACCGTGGTAACAAAATAACCGCAGGCTATAGTACCGCATTGCGGCTTTCTGGTATTGCCGTAAAAAGCCCAAGGGGTGTTATACCAATGCTGGAACATATCGCCGGTTATTTTGTGCAGCAGGTAATTTCGCGCTTCGGTGATAAGCGAATCCTTTACCGGCGCAGTTGCATTACGGTAAGCGCTTTGGTAGGCCAGTCTTGTTCTTGCCATTTCCGCTTTTAATGAATCGTAAGGCTGGGCTATTGCTGTGTTATGTTGGGCCGTACCCCGCGTTTGGCCATTGCAGGAACTGCAATTAACCAGGCCGGTTACCAATACAGCAAGCAGGAGTAAAGGGTAGTAACTACGCACAGCTACCTTAAAACGAAAATCCGGCTTGCTTATTTTGAAAGAAAAAAGGGGCCGTGTAAGCCCCTTTTTTATAATGCAGTAACCTATTTGTTAGTGTGATACTAATATCCGTTCTGACTGTATTACAGCTCCTGTTGTTTCCTTAACTGAAAGGATATAGAAGCCGGCCGGCAGTGCTGAAATATCAATGCTTTCCTTTTTGGGGCTGTTTGCCAGGCTAAGGCTGCCTACAAGTTCTCCAATGTTAGTGCGCAATTCCGCATGTAAACCATTCGCCGTTTCCTCATGCTGAATGTACAATAGACTGCTGGCAGGATTAGGATAAACAGAGAGGTTAAAGGTGCTGAATTTTTGCACGGAGAGCGGGTTGATGATTGTTGCTGACGTGCCTTGCAGGTAAAGGTTTTTGAAAACTTCCTGGTTGCCACCAAAGGAATTATTCCATTGGTTAGTGTTAAAGATTTTGGCGGTGCCATCTATGCTTATGTCGAAAGAACCCATTGCTGCGTTTTTGGTATGAAAAGTAACGGTGCCGATATTTCCATATCCCGATGAACTGTTTTTGTTGGTTTTCACAAAGGAGATTTCTAAACGGCCATTGGCATAGTCATTATGTGACAATGTAATTAGGCTGTTACCGGTTGTGTCGAACCACCCCATCGTAAAATTAACCACCGCTGCGGCATCTACTTTAGATGGATCGTAAAGAAGCGTGAGGCTACCACCGTATATGTTCTGTAACGGAACTGCGCTACTGCCCAGCGAAAGTGTAACTACAATATCACTACCGGCCGTTACGCTGTTGTTGGCTACAGCGGCCATCAGGCTTGGGTCGTTAGGGGAGTGGAAAAGAATTGCCGAGCGATTGTTGCGGTTTGCGTGTCGTTTACCAAAGTTGTTAGTTATGGCCTGTACGTCCGATGCGTTAATGGTGCCATCCCCGTTGCAGTCTGCCATTTTTTTGTCAACCAGGTCCTGCATGTACATCCACGCAAAATTCATGCTGCTCCAGCTGTTGCAGGCCTGCCCGGTCCAGTTCTGTGATGCTCCCGCACGTTGTGTACCGGTATCGCCATAAAACATTCCGATTCCAAAAATATCTTCTGCATTAACCTCGCCATCTGCGTTTACATCACCGGGCCAAACACTGCAATCCATTACAGGCAATGCTTTATAAATTGTATCCAGGTATTGGCTGTTGCCATAAACAAGGGTAACAATATACATGCCTGCAGTGCTGTATTGGTGCACGGGGCTTACATCATTGGAGTAGTTTGCAATGCCTGAGGCGGGATCGCCGAAATCCCACCCGATAAAAGTAACATCACTGGAGAAGCTGGAATAGATGGTTACCGTATCGTTAACGCAATTGAGTGCTGCAGTAAAATTGCCTACATAAGCTGCCAGGCAGGTACTATCTACATTGATAGACCTGGTGATGGTATCGTTTTGCAAGCCGTCGGATATAATATAAGTAATCACGTAATTCCCTTCTGCCGTAAACTGGTGATATGGATTAAAAGCAGAAGAGGTGTCCGCTGCGCCTGAAGCAGGATCGCCGAAATTCCATAACTGAGAGGTATGCAACCCGGTGGAATAATCGGTAAACGTTACACCAAGGTTGCTGTAGCAAGTGCTTTGAAAATCCGCCGCAAAACAATCGGAACCTATATGTACTACGTTGGTGCGGTAATCCCATTCTGCCCCTATGTTTACGAAAAGGGTTACATAGTAATCTCCGGGGGCAGTATAAACATGATAACCATCTAAGTCGTGCGAAACATTGGCTGCGCCGGAGGCAGTATCCCCATAATCCCAACTATAAGCAGCGGAACCATCCAGCGCATGAAAGAAAACAGTATCACCCACGCAGCCGTTGGTATAGGTAAAATCAGCATAGCAGGCACGGCTTGTGTAGCTTACGAAAAGAAGCAAACAAAGAAAGAGTGTTTTGTGGCTGCAAAGTTTTGGAACATTGCGCAGCTTAGGGTAGAGCGTAGGTTGCATAATAGGGTTTTAGGTTGTGTAGTATTAAGACGAGGTGGTTTTATGGGTGGTTGCAAACAAAGAACAGCTTATGATTTATAGAAATATTTATATGAAAACTGTCTTTGTTATATTATTTTGTTATCTGCTTGCCAAAATACAGAAGGGGTTTTGCGCAAAATGATTATTGTTTAACAATAGAAGGTTTTAAATTTTCAGATGCTTTAATTAGTGCAATATATGATGCAGCGACACGATTATTTGAAACAATTCTATCCCATTGATACAGCAAGTTACGATTTGCTGAAAACAAAATTGAGGCCGAAAGCTTTTCGCAAAGGCGATTTCATAATTGTACCGGGGCAAATTCAGCGTGAGTTGTATTTTATAAATAATGGCGTTCAGATGTCCTATTCTGAACACGAGGGTAAGCCAACGGTAATAGCCTTTACCTATCCACCTAATTTATGCGCTATACCTGAATCCTTTTCTTTTCAAGTGCCATCGAAGTGTTTTTTGACTTGTTTAACGGATAGCGAAATGGAGTACATAACCTATGCAGAGTTAATGGAACTGTTTGACAAATCGCAGCAAGTGGAGCGCCTGTTCAGGCGTACGACGGAAGCTGTATTGGCCGGCATGATTAACCGGCATATGGAATTGCACAGCTTAACTATTGAAGAACGCTACAGGATTTTTTGCAAACGCAGCCCTCATTTACTGCAATTGGTGCCGCATAAGTTTATTGCTTCCTACCTGGGTATTTCTCCCACCAACTTCAGTAAACTTTATAATAAGGTTAAAATTTAGAGTTGGTTTACACCAACATTAATCACAACCAAACTTGCCAGCTTTGTAGAAAAAAGCGATGGAATTTAATTGGCTCGATAAAACGGAATATCCTTTCCGCTCAAATTACCTGAACGTTAACAGCCACAAACTTCATTATATAGATGAAGGCGAGGGAGAAGTGGTTTTGTTTGTTCATGGCACGCCTTCCTGGAGTTTTGATTACAGAAATGTGATTAAGCCTTTAAGCAAAAGTTTCAGATGTATAGCAATTGACCACATCGGTTTTGGGTTGTCTGCTAAGCCGGAGCATTATGATTATTCTACCCAAAACCATAGTGCTACATTGGAAAGCTTTGTACTGCACATGAACCTGCGGGACGTAACCCTTGTTGTTCATGATTTTGGAGGGCCGATAGGCTTAAACTTTGCCATTAAAAATGCAGAACGCATAAAAAAGCTTGTGGTGTTAAACAGTTGGCTATGGAGCAGCGAAGGGGAACCTGAGTATGTTAAACTTCGCAAAGTGCTTAAAAGTCCTGTTCTGCCTTTCCTATACCGCTATCTGAATTTCTCCGCCCGTTTCGTACTACCCTCTTCCTTTGGCCGGCGTAAACTTTCCGCTACGCTGTTAAAACAATATACGGCTCCCTTTGCTGACCGTACCCAGCGAAACGGCACCTTAGCCTTCGCCAAGTCTTTATTAAATGACCAGCAGTGGTTTGAGGAGTTATGGCAGAGGAGAGGAGCTATAGTAAACAAACCAACCCTGGTTATATGGGGAATGAGCGACCCTGTAATAAGCCCCAAATATTTAGAAAAGTTCATGTCCGGCTTTAGTAATAGCAGCGGTATTAAACTGCATGGGTGCGGTCATTTTCCGCAGGAGGAATGCGCAGATGAGGTGGCGCAGGCCGTATTCGGGTTTCTGCAAAATAAATAGGGTGGCAGAACCCACAAGCAATTGATTTGCGCTTTAACTTCCGCACCTCAAAACAGGAGAACATGGGAAAAAGGGTGAACGCATTTACTGATGATGCTTTAGGCAATTTGGATGCAACCGGCGTGGCTGAGGCCATAGCTAAAAAAGAAGTTTCAGTTAAGGAAGTTACGGAGGCCGCTATTGCACGTGCCGAAAGGGCGAACGAGGACTTAAACGCTATTGTAATTAAGGCCTATGATGATGCGCGAAAAATTAATGGCAGCGACAAAGGCGCTTTTTACGGGGTGCCAACATTTATTAAGGATAATGATAATGTTAAGGGATATCCTACACAGTTAGGCACAGGTTCATTTAACGCAAAGGTGGCTAAAAAGCATAGCCGGTTTGTAGAGCAATTGCTTTCAACAGGTTTGAACTATGTAGGTAAAAGCAGCTTGCCGGAATTCGGTTTGATATGCAGTACAGAAAATGAACGATGGGGAGTAACCCGTAACCCGTGGAATACGGACTACACTACGGGCGGTTCCAGTTCGGGCTCGGCGGCGCTGGTAGCCAGCGGCGTGGTGCCTATAGCCACTGCAAATGATGGTGCAGGCAGTACCCGTATACCGGCAGGTTGCTGTGGTTTGGTTGGCCTTAAGCCCAGCCGCCATCGCCTTGTGCCTATGGATGGCAGCCAGTTAATGCCTTTACAAATAGTATATGAAGGCGTGCTTACCCGCAGTGTACGCGATACGGCCCTGTTTTATGCAGAAGCCGAGAAGTTCTTCCACAACCCTAAACTGCCCAAAATGGGTTTGGTAAAAGAACCTTTAAAACAACGTTTGCGCATTGCCTTTTTCGCAAGCCCCGCTAAAGGCAAGTTAGGCCACCAGGATGAGGATACACAGAGAGTGCAAAAGGAAACCGCGCGGCTGCTGGAGAGCCTGGGGCACAAGGTTGAAGAAGTGCCGCTGCCGTACGACATTGACCATATGGGGGCGCACTACATTAATTATTACGGTTTTTTAGCATACATGGTAAGCCATTGGGGTAACCTGGTGGTAAAATCAAAGGTAGATCATAGCGTATTAGAGCCCTTTACATTGGGCCTTAGCAAACAATTTAAGGCCAATGCCCTGCAAACACCGCGCAGCATTGGTTTGCTGCGTAAAGTTGGGCGAGAGGCCGAACAGCTATTTGAAAAGTATGATGTAATAATGAGCCCGGTGGTTTCACATGCCACGCCGCCAATAGGGCACTTTAGTCCTGAATTGAGCTATGAGCAGGTTTGCCGCCGTGCGTTGGAATATGCCAGCTATGCAGGCTTACAAAACGTAACGGGCTCACCGGCTATTGCCTTGCCTTTAGGCCAGGCCGGCAATGGTATGCCGCTTGGTGTACATTTTAGCGCGCCATTCGGGAAAGATAGTTTGCTATTGGAACTGGCTTTTGAACTGGAGGCCGCTAAGCCGTTTAAACTATTGCACGAAAAGCAATCCTTAAATGTGATGGCCTAAGTATTAGATAAATTGTATTTATTTTATTAGATGCAATTGCCGAAAACACTATTACGAACCCTTTTTTTGTTTTGGGCTAAGTTGAGAAAGAAACCTGGTTACACGGTAGCGCAGGCGGAGTTTCTGCGCATTAATCAATTGAGGGCTAAAGCCAAAGCGGAGCAGCAACTTTTTATTGATGCATTTTCAACTTTGCTGAAAACCGGAGGGGCACCGCACTCCGGAATAGCGACCAACACATTTAACCGTTTATTGCTGAATGCAAAAAATGCAAACAGCACCCTTATTAATAGCCTCCGGACACTAGAGGTTTTACCGGAAAACAGCTTGTGGTTAGAAAGGAATCTGGATTTAGCAGAGCATGTTGCGGCCATGTACAGCAACGAATATGATAGCGCCTTGAAACTGATGTTTGAAAACCCTGACGCTATAGTTGAGCTAAGGCCCCGCCTGTTATCGGCACTTGAAAAACAGGCAGCCTTACAAAAGGAAGTTCAAAAATTGAAGAACGAATTAAGAGCTCAATACGGGCTCCGCGCTATAGATTTGCTTACCGCTGTTTAACAGGTGCCTGAAATAAAAAAAGGCATTCCGGAGAATGCCTTTTTAAATGCTTTGCGGGCCTTATTTCAGTAAGGTCTGCAGCTTCATGGCAATGCCCATGTCGCCTTTCACTTTTATTTTACCGCTCATAAAGGCAGTCATTGGATTCAGTGAGCCGTTCATAAGGCCCAGCATATCATCCTGTGTTATGCTTATTACGCAATCAGCCTCTTTGTCGTCAGTAGAAATTACGTTGCTTGCTCCGGTGCCATCAATAAGAATCTTGTTGTCACCAAAGTCAAACTTTAATGATTTGCCCAGCGCAGGGGCTCCTGATGCACGCTTGGTCAATTCTGCCAAAAGGGTGTCTAATGCCATGTTTGTAGTTTTTGTTTGAGTAGAAGAATTAGTTTTTGCTGTGGCTGCCTGGGGTTCGCTTTGTGCGTACTGTATGGTTAAGCCTTTATTTTCGTATTTCTTATCGTCAATAATCATTTTAGCGATTATCTCACGCATAATTTCTGATGAACCTCCGCCTATGGTAAGAATACGGCTATCGCGGAACATGCGCGCCATTTTGTATTCCTCCATGTAGCCATAACCGCCAAAGTTTTGCAGGCACTGGTAAGCAACTTTATCACTTAGTTCCGTGGCCAGCAGTTTCGCCATGCTGCTTTCCTTAACCGCGTATTCGCCATCATTATGCAGGCGGCAGCAATGGTAAACAAAATGCTTGCAGCTTTCAATTTCAGCAGCCAGTTGTGCCATGCGGTGGCGTAAAACCTGAAAGCGATCAATTGAACGGCCAAACGCCTGACGCTCGCTCATATACTGCAAAGTATATTCCATAGCGTTTTCGCAACCCGCTATGGCAGATATTGCCCCGCTTAAACGCTCCAATTGCAAGCCACCCATCAGGTAAATAAATCCCTGGCCTTCTTCGCCAATAAGGTTTTCAGCAGGCACTTTTACGTTATCGAAAAACAATTCAGCCGTATCCGATGCATGCCAACCGAGTTTCTTTAACTTCTTGGCGGAAACACCGGGGGCGTTACGGTCAATAATTAAAAGACTAACCCCTTCAAAACCTTTTGAGGCATCGGTTTTAACTACCGTTACAATGTAATCGCCATAAACAGCATTTGTGATAAACGTTTTAGAACCATTTACTATATAATAGTCGCCCTCGCGCACGGCGCGGGTTTTAATATTCTGCACATCGCTGCCGGCGCCGGGTTCGGTAATACCAATACACGATACCAGTTCGCCTTTAATAGTAGGAACAAGGTATTTTTTCTTTAACAACTCTGAAGCATGCTTATAGATATAAGGCGTGCTCATATATTGTATTACCAACGGGGTAACGGCAAAACCACCACTCCAAACCTTGGCTACTTCTTCACAAAAAATTACTGAATACCAGAAGTCTACCGCCTCACCACCATATTCAGTGCTGTAGTTAAGGCCCAGGTAACCCATCTCACCGAATTTCTTCCAAATCTCTTTGGGTATACGTTGTTGTTCTTCCCATTCATCTATGTGGGGCGCTACTTCGCGCTGCAAAAACTCTTTTAGGCCCTGGCGGAACATCTCATGCTCCTCATTGAAATAATAATTTTTCATCTCTGATGGTAGATTTTCGGACGCCAAATATAACTTACCCTTTAATTCCACAAACCTGTCTTCCCTACCGTTGTTTGGTAAAAGGCTAACAGGTTAACGTTAGGTTAAAGTGCTTTTGGGCAAGGGTAAGGGGGTTACTTTTGCCGTATAAATAAGGCATATGAAAAATGCAATTCTCTTTTTATTGTTAGCACTAAGCGGCACCGGCAATGCCCAAACGCCTTATGAAATACCCAGGCGACAGACACCCACGGTTAAAGAACAAAGCATAGCCACCGCACAGAGTATTAACGACCTAACCCCCTTATTGTGGCAGGGTTTAAACCTTACTTCGGCCGAACGCTATTGGCTTACCGCCCGCCGTATAAATGAGGCCGGCCCGCAAGGCGATGGTTACCAATACCCCCAACAAAAATATATGGAGTTGGTTGAGGTAGTGTTTACAGAAATTAGCGCCACTGCCAATGGCAAAACACTTACTGCGCAAAGCAACAGCGATAAGCTAAGTGTTGAGCAGAAGACATTATTAGCTACCGCAACACCAGGCGCAGATATCACCGTTAAGCTGCGCTTTATGTATAAGGACAAGCGCAAAGATGCCTACGGCAAGCGCGATTACGCCATTGAGGGCTCCACTAAACTAACCCTGTTGCCACAGGTAGAAGCGCAGTTTCCCGGAGGTTGGGAGGAGCTAAGCGCCTATTTTGCCGATAGAGTGATTTACAAGCTGCCTGAAGTATCGCTTAAAGAAAGAGTAGAGCGCGCCATCGTTAAGTTTACCGTTACCGAAGATGGCAAAGTAATTGAAGCCCAACTACGGCGCAGCAGTGGCGATGAGTTTATCGACCGGCTGATGCTGCAAGCCCTTTATGCTATGCCGCAATGGCAACCTGCTGTTAATGCCAACGGCGTGCGTATTAAACAGGAGGTGCTTATCCCTTTCGGTTTTGAAGGTTGCTAAACGCAGTATAACTCAAACGCATCCGGGGCCGGGCATTATGCCGGTCAAAAACTGTTAACAATCAGTTGACTGCTATGGAAAGCCTCCTTAGTTTTGCTCTGTAGATAAACAGCACCGCTATGAAAAGGCTTTTACACCAGGCACTTGGTGTTTTTTTCCTGCTTTTGGCTTTGTTACCGGCAAGCGCTCAACAAAGCAAAGGCGCAGCAGTTGTCAATGAAGATAAACCCGGTACGGGTAAGGTGCATGGTTTAATTATTGGCATAAATGCTTACCAGGATTTTCCTGCCCTGCAATATGCCAATGCTGATGCGCTTAACTTCTACCGATTGCTTTTGTCGCCATCTATAGGTGCCGATTCAAACCATGTAGTGCTGTTGTTAAATGAAAAGGCCACCTCCCCAAATGTTTACGAGGCTTTAGAAAACCTGGTAACCTTTGCTAAGGCCGGGGATAGGGTATTCATCTATTTCTCCGGGCATGGCGATGTAGAAAAAACAACCGTTCAGCAATTCGGTTTTTTGGTAACGTACGATACTCCCAAAAAAATGGTGATGCGCAACTCGCTGGATGTAAATCACCTAAACGCCTATGTTTCCACCCTATCGCTTAAAAACAAGGCGGATGTATTTCTGATAACCGATGCCTGCCGCTCAGGTAGGATAAACGAATCGAATACGGTTGACTATACCTACCTGGCACAAACCCTGGGCGGCAAAACCGCCGATGAGGTTCGCATACTCAGCTCGCAGAGCAACCAGTTATCCTACGAAGGAGTACAATGGGGCCAGGGCCGCGGTTTGTTTTCTTATGTACTTATAAACGGTTTAGCCGGCACTGCTGATATTGACGGCGATAGTATTGTTACCCTGTATGAGTTGAATCTGTACCTGATGCAGGAAGTTCCTAAACTGGCCAAGCCCAACAAACAAATGCCTATTGTAATGGGCCCGCAGGATATGGCCATAAGCAAACGTAGTACAATGCCCGGTGGCAGCGGCAGCCAGGTTTTAACCGCCATGGCGGATTTGGGTGGCCGGGGGTACGAAGACCTCTACGTAGACTCCTTGTCGGCACAACAACGTGCAGATTACGATAGTCTGTTGGCCTGCATTGCTGCCAATAAATTGCAAAAGCCCGCCGGCAAAAGCGCACGCGCTTATTACGAAAAACTAGTAACAAGCGGCCTGCCGGAAGCTTTCAATTTGCTGGTTACACGCAAGTTGATAGCTGCCCTGCAAAAGAGAGGGCAGGAGGTATTGCATAATTTAATTGTGCTTGATGAAAACAGCAACCGCAGTTATAGGCTTGATGGTGAAATAGCCTCCAATCTTAAATACTCAGCCGAATTGCTCGGCAAAGACCATTACCTCTATCAACCCACGCTGGCTAAATATTATTACTTTTTAAGCTATACCTATTACTTGAAAGACCGTTATGCCGAGGACGATTCCTTACTTAACCTTGCTATTGGTGCGGTTAACAAGGCTATTGTTATAGATTCTACCGTAGCGGAATTTTGGCGCGCTAAAGGGCTTTATTTAAGTATGCAGTACCGCGAGGAAGAAAGCCTGAAGGCTAAAATGAAAGCCCTATCGCTTGCGCCTGAGCGTGCCAGCCTGTATGCAACCGTTGGTTTTCAGTATGCGCTGCTCAAGAATTATAACAAGGCGCGCAGCTACCTAGATACTGCCATAATTAAGGACCCCGATAACCCCTGGGGTTATGAGTATATAGCCTATGTATATAAACAACAGGCCAGGTACGATGAAGGCTTGAATTGGATAAATAAGGCGCTTGCCATTGATAGCAACAACTACGCAAACTTTTGGATTACTAAGGGCGAAATACTGAATCGCCTGGGCCGCCACCCGGAAGCTATGGCATGTTACAGCAGGGCTATTGCTATTGAGCCCGGCCATAAGTTATGGTACCAAACCAAGGCATCTGCTTATAACGATTACCTGCACGATTATAAATCGGGCCTGCTTTACCTGGATAGCGCTTTGCTATTAGCGCCTGATGATGAGTTTTTATTGCAGGGTAAAGCGCTTACCTATTGGCGCCTTGGCGAGGGCAATGAAGGGATAGAAGTAATTGATAAGGCACTTCGCTTGCCCAAACAGCAATATTCTTTTTTAAGCCATGGCATAAAAGGAAGCCTGTACGGTTCGCTGGGCTTGTATGAAGAGGCACTTAAGCAATACGACACGGCCGTGCTCCTTAACCCGGAATACGACACCCACCTCGACAGGGCACAAGTGTTAATTCTTCTGCGCCGTTTCGACGAGGCCCTGCTGAGCACTCAAAAAGCCCTTCAGCTAACCCCCGATAACCCTACTGCACATTTAAGCAAATTCGCCTGTTATGTAGGTTTAAAAAAGTATGAAGACGCCGTTGCAGCCTTTGATAAGGCCCTGCAGTTGGGCGCTGTGCCAACGTATGGCGATTATTACAACCTGGGCTGTTGCTATAGCCTGCTCAACAATCAAAAACAGGCTTTGGTGTATCTCGAAAAATCAATACAAGGCGGCTGGAAGGACTTTGACTGGATTGAAAAAGACAGCGACTGGAACAACATCCGCGAAACCGCGGGGTTTAAAGCCTTAATTGCGAAGTATAAGAAGTAGAACACTCTGCCCCGAGCACTCGGGGGTTGAAGGGTATATGCACCCGCTGTCACCCTGAGCTTGTCGAAGGGTATATAAGCCGAAGGCTACTTCAACAAACCAATTTGCTGCATTATGGCCAGGTTATCCAGCAGGTTCCAGGTTTCAATCATCAGGCCGTCTTCATTAAACAGGTGGAGGTCCCAAAAAGTGGCGGTTACTTTTTTGTTGGTGGGCGGCACGCCTAACACGGTTTGCGCATGGGTGGCAGTGGCTACACTGCGGCCCATTACCCAATCCCCTTCCGCCACGCAATGCTCTACCGTAATTTCAATATCCGGCCAGGCCTGGTGCAGGCCTTCTAAAAACTTCTGTATGCCCTCGCGGCCCTTTTCGCTCGGCTTAGATTTTATGAGGTGGTCAGCCGCATAAAACTGCACGCAGTCCGCTACCTTCTTTTGGTTAAAAAGTTCCTTAGCCTTCAGGTAGTTTGCTTTATTCCTGGCTGCTTTTTCCATTATGCTCAACTCGCTCATGGTAAGTAGTTTGGTGTAAGATAGGCGTGATTGTTAATAGGTTCGTTGGCTATAATTTTTAGCGGCCTTATCGGTTGTCCATCGGCAGACTTTAGAATTAGCAAGTACGAATAAAAAGCCTGTCTTTAATTAGTATTAGCATTTTTCTTCTATCATATTGCCGCTTAAACTGGCCACTATTTCTTTAAAATTTGGCAATTTAATTTCGTGTATTAAAAAAATGCCGGAACTTATTTCCTTCAAGTTGTAACTATCTGGGGTGGGGTATTCAATGTGTATATCGGGGTGTTTTAATTTACTAAAAAACAGTCCTACAGTCTGCATCTTGCTTCCTGTTGCCGCAATAATTATTCTTTCATAGAGTCCAAACTCAGAATATACTTCATCAATTTTATTAATTGTCTCATTATAATATAAAGTACTACATTTGCGTGTTAACAACCCGGTTTTCTTATCTGTTTCATTTCCGTCTTGATATTCTTGTAGCAGCTTATGGTAAATATAGTGTGTTGCCTGCTCCCTCCAGCTATGTGCTTTTCGTGGAGGTTTCCCGTTGATTAAAAGCAAACGATGGGGGCTCATAGTTCCCAACATATGACGAATTAGCTGTTCATTAAATGATGTAAAAGCGACTAGACACACAGGTTGACCTTGCATTCTTATACTGCTAAGACAACGGGCTCTTAATATGGTTCCAAAACCTTCGCTAGGGAAATGATTTATTATCTTGGGATCGTCTCTTTTGCTGTCGAAGACCGTCTGTGAAGGGGTATAGTTCTTCGCTTCAGTATATACAATTCTTAAGGTTCCGGAAAAATGAATTAGCTTGGAAAGCAATATCAAAATCGTAAGTTTTGTCAATGAAGATATATCTAGAATAATTTCTTGATAATAATTGATATTCGCAAATTTTTCCTCAAGTCGATCTTCTAAATCATAGGGATTGTAAACATCTAAAGAAAAGTCTTCTGGAAAATGAATGCCTAGCTTAGATAAGTTAGTCTTTACCTCTTTAATTTTATTGTGCCCCTTTTCTGGTTCATATTTTATCATCAATGCTTCCGTCAATATCGCGCCTTGTTTAATTTGAAAATTTGTCCAGCCCAGCGTTCTATCCTCAGATCCATATGCTGCGATTAGCAATCTCTTTCTTCCCTTTAATAATAAGGAAGCTTGTTTTAATGGATACGTATTCATATTGCTATTTTGAAAAAGGTAATTCAGTTTGATCCTTGCCCCGATTCCATTTTGAGGCATTTCCCCATTTTTTATTTTTATAATCCTTGACGAATTGCTGAGGATCAATTAAAAGAAAATTAAACTGCTGATTAGTTAGATGGATATTATCATGCTTTGAAAAAGTAAGCCTAGCATGAGGAATTAAAACACGATTTAAATACAATCTAGGAGATAAAGTACCTCGAACACTTTTTCCTCGTCTATCTCCTAGAAAGATATGATATCTAATAAGCCCTTCGTAATAAGGAATAGCAGCTTCTTGTAAATCAAAATGATCGAGCACTTCTATTTTAAACGCCTGCTTAGGATGTTTTTTATCTTGATTTTTTACTAAATCGCCAAATTTCAATTCATGACTGGAAACTTGAATAAATGCTTCAACTATATCTTTCATGTGTTCTCCAAATCTTTGTTTCGACTCTGCAATAGGCCCTTGGGTTTCTAAATATTTGGGGTCGGGCATTTGTAGAGTGAACTCTAAAAAACTTCTTCCAGCTCTTATGAGAACATCGTTTTGAATCCTAGGTCTTATTAGATAATGAGATATTTTGTCTTTAGGATTACGTTCCCACTCTCGTAACATATCAACAAATATTTGGATCATTCTCCGGATGTCACTACTCCAAACACCTTCAAAGTACTGAATCCCGTAATAATAGATATTAGTTTTTTCTCCTCTAGCGCTTTTTCTTATCGCATCAGCCAACTCATTATTGCTTTGTTTATTCCAGCCTAAAAGATCTTTTAGCCTTAAATTTTTATCCTTGAACACTTGTTCGCGGTTTATTCTTTTTATGAAAATCGCATCAAGCAAATTTGCGCGTGATCTATCATCCATGTCTAGGCTTACAACGGATAAATCGATTAATTCATAATCGTGGTTTAATTCTAAAGGTTTATTGTCTTCGGTTGAGGGTTCGAAGCTATTAATTGCTTCAGTTGAAATTTTAAAAAATAAATCCGATCGTCTTTTGAATACAATTGAATTAAGAATTTTCTGAACTTGTCTTGAAATAGTAGGTATTGTATAATCATCCAAAAAGAAATAGAGAGGCTTGTGCGCAGCCCATACTAACCTTTTTTTAATTTCCGCTGTCAAAATGTCCAGAAAATCATATCTCGCTAGCGACCAGCGTTCGGTTCTATAATCATTTTTAGAAGGGAACCTTGTTTTTTCCTTCTCATCTTCTATAAAAGCGCGAATGTGGGCCAACACATTTTCCCCCTTTAAACTAAACTCATAACGATCAGGAAAGAATCGATTAAATATATCCTCAAGCCACTGCAAACCTTGAATTTGATCAACATCACTCACGGAAAGAGTTTTACTTATTTCCGAAAGCCATGCCAAATGAAAGTAATGTATTAGGCGAGCTCTTTTTAATTCATCTAGGTGGTTGCGCATTTCCGGAAAGGCCTCTACCAAACTTCTACTATTTAAATAAAATCCTATAAAAGTTTCTGATTCATCTACTCCTGAATTTTGGCCAATTATTTTGTCCATGTAATATGTGAGGCGTTTGAAGGCCATAGTTTTACCGCATCCTCGAGCGCCTGTAAGAATCGTTATATTTTTACTAAGTAAGTCTTTAGCTGCTAGAAGTTCTGGTACAAATAAATCTCTCCACTCTTCTGCATCTTCTCCTAACATTTCTGCTGCAAGGTAGTCTCCAGCTTCTACCTTTCTTTTGCCCATTTTTCTAGTAGTATCCTCTATCTTAGCTTTTGATTCCAAGCTCTTTAACTCTTCAAAGAGCATTTTTAGGTTGCTTGTTGACGTTTCGATGCCCTCTGTATGAACCAGAAACTTTTTATCCATGAACACTACCATTTCATGATGTAGTATTCGCTGTTCAGCTTCTAGCGAAGCCGGATTAATTTGGCTAAGTAGGTTCTTTATAATGCCATAGAACTGTATCTTATCATTTTTCGGTTGTAAGCGATTGTGAGAGCCTCCCATTCCAAAATCAGTAACCCAAATTTGTCTTTGAGCAGTCAGCCGAAATTGCGTAGGATCAGAAACCAATATATTACCCTCATGCAAATCGCCATGCTGAAAACCTGCAACGTGGCAGGCGTAAATTACTTCCAGTAACCTCAATGCTAAATTTTCAATAAAGGAAATTGATAGTCTTTCTGGCTTTTGTAGTATATATTGCTTGAGATTCATCCCTTTCACGTATCGCCACAAAATCCAGGTGAAAGTTTCATTACTGTTTATTAATTGCACACCATGATCGATATAGGGAACCACACTTTCTATGCCCTCATCTTGAAGTTTTTGTGTTTTTGTAATTTCACGTTCCCAGCCTCGTGTAAGTCTATCAGGGATTATTTTGCAAGCTAAAATGCGGCCCTCTTTTTCTGCAGTAAAAACATAACTAATCCGTCCTTCTCCGATATAATCGCGAATCTTAAAGCCAGTATCGCCAATTGAAACACCTATGTACTTTTTTGCTTCCTTGGGCACTACTTTTTCCATGTTAATTTTTTTGCAGAACTAATATTGTTTCAAAAACACTGCCTCTAAGGTGTTTCCTAACTCTTTTCTTTTCTGGAATTTTATTGCGTATTTGACATACCGTAGTATATCCACCTATTTCTTTTGTAGCAATATGCGCTATAGTTTCGGGGAGGCGCATTTCATATTTTTTAGATAGCGAGTCGCCAAGTATCAGGATGCATACACCTCCTGTAGTTAGATGCGAACGCCAAGTCTGCAAATTATCTTTGATTAACGCTAAAAAAAATTTTTCCTCTGGCGATATGCATTTATCTAGCTGATGCCAATCTGGACAACCTAAAAACCAAAGCCTTAAACGATTGTCTCTCGCATATTCCAATTGCCGCATATATGGCGGGCTTGTAATCACTGCATTAATTTGTTGTTTGATTACAACATTTCTAGAATCACCAAGCGTGCAAATTCTCTGAATGCCAGAATCAAAAGCTGGTATTCTTTTATATGCCCTTCTTACTTTCTTAAGTAACCGATCAAATACATTCCGGTATTCATATAATTGCGGATAGTCTTCGCGAGGGAATCTTTTGCTTCTTAGATATGGTACAGCGTGACTTGAAGGATAAGAGAGGAAGCCCGGACGCTGATGATGCAAAATACCTAATAAGCACGATAGTAAAAACCATTCTTTATGTTGTTTTAAGATATATATCCAAGCTATGGTTTCTCGTAAAGTTTCAGAATGAAAAAAAACTCTTACCCACTTAGGGACTTTTCTCAAATCAACTTTCTTCAGATAGGCTGCGGAGGCTTTGTTATAAAAGTTTAGTTTCTCTAAGCAAAGTCTTTCATCTTCTACTGGAAACAATTTTCCCATAGTTAAAACATACGCATAAGGGTTAAGATCATTTGCAATGACGTTT
Organism: Chitinophagales bacterium; assembly: GCA_039811145.1. GTDB lineage: Bacteria > Bacteroidota > Bacteroidia > Chitinophagales > LD1 > Bog-950. The sequence continues at coordinate 88,326 of JBDHYB010000004.1, forward strand.
CTGCCGTTTGCCCATGCTTCAAGGGGAATGGTTCCAGCGCCGCAATAAGGATCCAGAATAGTATCCTTCTTTTTTGTATAATGCAAAATTAATCCTTTAGCCAGGGAGGATTTAACCTTGCCAATATATGGTGAGAGTTGATGTATGCTCCATTCCTTGGCCAGAGTATCTTCCTTCCATAATTTTCTAACTGTAATGGAGTCCAAAGGGGTTGTTTTCAGCAAATATAAGTGAAGGGCTACAATTGCGTAAAAAATAATAGACCCTTATTGAGTTTTATCTATGTCCCCAAACTCGTCCTTCTCTTTTGCGCAGCCATTAGCGAAGTGACGAGGATTCCTCATCTCGCTTTAGAGGCTCCTCCTATGCGCTGGCCATCACGAGGCAAGCTCCTGCATTTAACCCCCTCCGGGGCGAGGCAAGCTCGCCTTCGTCCCCCTTGAAATAAGGGGGACAATCTAAAGGCTACATGCTTCGCCTGTATTGTCCTCCATCACGAGGCAAGCTCGCGATCGGCGGGTCTACATACTTCTACGGTATTGACCGCCGACCTCATACAGCGCATGCGTAATTTGCCCCAAGCTGCAATGCTTAACGGCCTCCATTAGCTCGGCAAAAATGTTACCGTTGCTTACGGCTACCTGTTGCAGCTTTTTAAGCGCGGCTTCGCTTTTGGCGCTGTGGCGTTGCTTAAAGGCGTTCAAGGCGTTTATCTGGTATTCCTTTTCCTCGGTAGTGCTGCGTATAACCTCCTGCGGTATAATGGTAGGGCTGCCCTTTTTATTTAAAAAGGTGTTTACACCAATAATGGGGTATTCGCCGGTATGTTTCTGGTGCTCGTAGTAAAGGCTCTCCTCCTGTATTTTGTTGCGCTGGTACATGCGCTCCATAGCGCCCAGCACGCCGCCGCGTTCGGTAAGGCGTTTAAATTCCGTCAGCACAGCTTCTTCCACCAGGTCGGTTAGCTCCTCAATTAAAAAGCTGCCCTGGTTGGGGTTTTCGTTTTTAGCGGTGCCCAGCTCGCGGTTAATTATCAGCTGTATAGCCATGGCGCGGCGCACGCTTTCTTCAGTAGGCGTGGTTATGGCCTCGTCGTAGGCGTTGGTGTGCAGGCTGTTGCAGTTATCGTAAATGGCATACAACGCCTGTAAAGTAGTTCTAATATCATTAAAGTCAATTTCCTGCGCGTGCAGGCTGCGGCCGCTGGTTTGTATATGGTATTTCAGCTTCTGGCTGCGGTCGTTCCCCTTGTATTTATTCTTCATGGCCTTGGCCCAAATGCGGCGGGCCACGCGGCCTATTACGCTGTATTCAGGGTCCATACCGTTACTAAAAAAGAAGGAGAGGTTAGGCGCAAAATCATCAATGTGCATGCCGCGGCTCAGGTAATACTCCACATAAGTAAAACCGTTAGCCAGCGTAAAGGCCAGTTGCGTAATAGGGTTAGCGCCGGCCTCGGCAATGTGGTAGCCGCTTATGCTTACGCTGTAAAAATTGCGCACCTTGTTTTCAATAAAATACTGCTGCACATCGCCCATCATTTTCAGCGCAAACTCGGTGCTAAAAATGCAGGTGTTCTGGGCCTGGTCTTCTTTTAATATATCGGCCTGCACGGTACCGCGCACGCTTTGCAGGGCTTTGGCTTTTAGCTGCTCATAAACCTCAGCAGGCAATACATCGCTGCCGCTTTTGCCTAATAGTTTAAGGCCAAGGCCATCACTGCCCTTTGGCAGAGCGCCATTATATGTTGGCAGCTCTTGTAATTTGGAATTTGTGATTTGGATTTTATTCTCCGCTATGTATTTCTCGCACTCCTGGTCAATAGCCGCATTCATAAAAAACGCGAGTATGATAGGCGCCGGGCCGTTAATGGTCATGCTAACGCTTGTCTTGGGGTCGCATAAATCAAAACCGCTATATAATTTCTTGGCATCATCAACGGTAGCAATGCTAACACCACTGTTACCTATTTTGCCATAAATATCCGGGCGGTGGTCGGGGTCTTCGCCGTATAGGGTAACACTATCAAAGGCTGTGCTTAATCGCTTAGCGGGCTGGTCAATACTTACATAGTGGAAACGCTTATTGGTGCGCTCAGGCCCGCCCTCACCGGCAAACATACGCGTAGGGTCTTCGCCCTCGCGCTTTAAGGCAAACACACCGGCCGTATACGGAAACTCACCCGGCACATTCTCCTGCAGTTGCCATTTCAGTATATCGCCCCAATCGCTATAGCGCGGCAAATACACCTTGCGCACACTTGTACCGCTAAGGCTTTTATAAACAAAGGGCAACTGTATGGTTTTATCCCTTACCTGGAAGGCAAAGGTATCGCCGCTGTATTTTTTCTTCAGCGTGCCCCATTCATCCACCAGCTTTTTGCATTCGGGGTTCAACTTCTTCTCATAGTGGGCAATCACCTCACCCCAACCCTCTCCAAAGGAGAGGGAGCTTTCTTTAACCGCTTTTTGTGCGCCGTGTAACTGGTAAAGTTTAGATGCAATAAGGCATTGCTCATTTACCCATTGGTCGTAGGCTTCGTTGTTCTCGGCAATCTCAGCCAGGTAGCGCACCCTTGCCGGCGGTATTATCTGCGATTTTGAAACAGTGTTCTTTGCCGAAGTATGCGTAACGGTAAACTCAACTCCTGTTTTCTCCTTCACCTTGTTCATCAGCACTTCAAAAAGGTGGTTAACGCCTGCATCATTAAACTGACTGGCAATAGTGCCCACAATCGGCAGGTCTTCATTCTTTGCCATAAACTGGTTATGGTTGCGCTTGTATTGCTTGCATACATCATTCAACGCATCCAGCGCACCGGCCTTATCAAATTTGTTGATGGCGATTACATCGGCATAGTCCAGCATGTTTATCTTCTCCAACTGCGATGCCGCGCCGTATTCGGGCGTCATTACATACATACTTACATTGCAGTATTCTAATATGCTTGCATCGCTTTGGCCTACACCAGCGCTTTCCAGTATTATAAAATCGAAACTGGCAGCGCGGCAAACATCAATGGCCTCCTGCACATGCTCGCTAAGGGCGCGGTCGCTCTCGCGCGTAGCCAAACTGCGCATATACGCGCGTGGATTAGAAATAGAATTCATGCGGATTCTATCACCCAACAAGGCTCCGCCTGTTTTCTTTTTGGAAGGATCTACCGATACTACTGCAATGGTCTTATCCTTAAAGTTCAATAAAAAGCGGCGAACGATTTCATCTGTAACTGACGACTTACCCGCACCGCCTGTGCCGGTAATACCTAATACAGGAACCCCTCCTAACCTCCCCGAAGGGGAGGAACTAAGTTGTCCTTTAATTTTTGCGAACTCTCCATCCTCGGCCATCGTAATCGCGCGGGCAAGCGTTTTCCATTGTTTTGGGTTTAAATCTTTCAACTCCCCGTTTAAAGGCTGTTTTAAGCCTCCTCCTTCGGAGGAGGTTTGGAGGAGGTCCTCAATCATTCCCTCTAAACCCATGTGACGGCCATCATCCGGGCTGTAAATACGCGTTATGCCGTATTGATGTAACTCCTCTATTTCCGTTGGCAGTATAGTACCGCCGCCCCCGCCAAATATTTTAATGTGCCCGCAGCCGCGCTCCTTTAGCAGGTCGTACATGTATTTAAAAAACTCGATGTGGCCGCCCTGGTAGCTGGTAACTGCTATGCCCTGGGCATCTTCCTGTATGGCAGCTTCTACAATTTCCTGCGCGGCGCGGTTGTGGCCAAGGTGTATTACCTCGGCGCCTTTTGCCTGCATAATGCGGCGCATAATATTAATAGCTGCATCGTGCCCATCGAAAAGGCTGGCAGCGGTTACTATTCTAACTTTATTTTTCGGACTGTAACTCATAAATACTAATTTGATAATGAAACAATTAGCTGCTAGGCCGCTTTTGTTTCACTCTGTAAAATTAGAAGAATAGCCTAAATGGTGGAAGCGCTACCAAAAGCTGGCTAGTTGCAGGGCAGAGTGAAAGCCGCGAAAATCTTTTAACGAATTTTTGTTTAATCTTTTTATATCAAAAGTTGAACAAAATAAAACATTGGTTGTTATAACATCATTACTAAACCAAAAAACTCAGCTAATAGTTATGAGAAAGATTCTTTTAAGCGCCCTTGTAGTATTCACAGCCTTAGTTACCATCTCTTCCTGCAAAAAGGACGAAGAAGCTAAAACCTATGCCAAAGTATTAGTAACCCACGCTTCTCCGGATGCACCGGGTGTAGACCTTTTGGTAGATAACAGCAAGCAAAACAGCGCAGCTCTTACCTTCCCAAACAGCACAGCATACTTACAGGTAGAAAGCGGCAGCCGCAACATTAAAGTAAATGTGGCCGGCACCAGCACTACTGTAATTGATGCCAACCTTACACTGGAAAAAGACAAGAACTACAGCGTATTCGCCGTGGATTCAGTTTCAAAAATTTCAGCTGTAGTATTGGAAGATGACTTAACCGCTCCTGCCAGCGGTAAAGCACATGTGCGTTTCGTTCACCTTTCACCAAATGCTCCGGCAGTTGACGTAGCTGTAGCAGGTGGTGGCGCAGTAGTATTCGCTAACAAAGCGTTTAAAGAATACACTGCTTTTACACCGCTTGATGCAGGTGCTTACAACCTGGAGGTACGTGTAGCAGGCACATCAACTGTAGCCTTAACGCTGCCTACCATTACACTGGAGAGTGGAAAAATTTATACCGTTTTTGCTAAAGGCTTTTTAGGCGGCACTGCCGACCAGGCCCTGGGCGCTCAAATAATAGTGAACAACTAATCTTTTTGCATAGGGTTAGACAGGTCGCCCGCACCGCCTTAACCGGCGGTTGCGGGCTTTTCATTTTCCCCAACCGTTGAAATGTTTTAAAGCGGCAACTGCAACAAGCTTTAACTTCGTCCAAAATTTTTGCCATGGCATCAGTTGATGAAATGAAACGCCTTTGCTCGCAGGTTCGCCGCGATATTATCCGCATGACAAACGGGGCCGCATCGGGCCATCCGGGTGGTTCGCTTGGCTGTACTGAGTACATGGTTGCTTTATATTTTGATGTAATGAGGCACAACCCCAACTTTACCATGGATGCCAGGGGCGAGGATGTGTTCTTTTTAAGCAATGGCCACATATGCCCGGTTTGGTATAGCGTGCTTGCCCATGCCGGCTATTTCGATAAAAAGGAATTGGGCACTTTCCGCAAACTAAACTCCCGCGTGCAGGGCCACCCCGCTACTAAGGAGCATTTGCCCGGTATAAGAGCTGCAGCAGGTTCGCTGGGCCAGGGTATGAGCATGGCCATTGGCGCTGCGCTTACCAAAAAGCTGAACAAGGAAAATACTACGGTTTACTCTCTGCACGGCGATGGCGAGTTTCAGGAAGGGCAGATATGGGAAGCCTTAATGTTTGCCCCGCACCACAAACTCGATAACCTAATCTGCACCATAGATTATAACAACAAACAAATTGATGGCGATTGCGATGTAGTGCTCAGCCACCGCGATTTGAAACTAAAGGCCGAAGCTTTTGGTTGGGATGTTGTAGAAATTAAAGAAGGCAACAACATTGAAGCTGTGGTTGCCGGACTACGCGAAGCAAAAGCCCGCACAGGCAAAGGCAAGCCAATTTTTGTGCTAATGCGTACTGAAATGGGCTATGGTGTTGATTTTATGGTGGGCCATCATCATTGGCACGGGGTAGCACCTAATAACGACCAAATGGCAGTTGCCCTTGGCCAGTTGGAAGAAACACTTGGCGATTATTAATCCATAGAAATAATGGGAAACCGCTCGCTTGCAATAATGTTGGTTGGCTTCGTTGGCCTGTTGGGCCTGGGTATAGTTTCACAGCTTATAAAAGCATGGAACCTCCCTTCTACCACTTCGCATGACATGGGTTACAAATTCGGTTTTGCCCTTCCTTCTCTTTTACTGGGCGTGTTATGTATATGGCTTTTATCAAAAGCCTATAGCCTGTGGAACAAGAAAGATTAGGAACCACCAGGCTATGCGGTTCCTGTATAAATTCTTAAGCGCTTTATGTTTGGCTGCCGCAGCGCTTTTGGGCCTAGCTGCATGGGTGCCACTTTTTAGTGGTTGGCAAGCGCCAAACAGCGCCTCCGGCACCCTATTCAACATAGGAAGGCTTATTGGCGCGCTGTTGATGGGTGTAATACTTTATTACCTTATGCAGTTGGCCATGTGGTTATGGAAGAAGTAATATTCCTCTACTGATTATCTTTTAATAGACAGCCCCCACTGCCTAAGGCGCATATCCTGCTTTCCGTAAATGGAATAATCTATTGTAACTTGCGTTTGAGTTAAAATGGGTTTTACAGGCGCACAGTATAGTCGGTTCTTCTTTAAACAAATAGGGATTTTAGTTCTTATCTGTTGCTTGTTACCTGTTGCCCGTATACAGGCGCAGCAAACCCAGGTTTACAAACCCACCATCAACCGCGTACTATTTGTATTGGATGTTTCAGGAAGCATGAAGGAGGACTGGAACGGTAAAGAGAAATTTAAAACCGCCAAGGAACTGCTTTACAAGCTTATTGATTCGGTAGAGCATAAAAACCCTAATGTGGAGTTTGCCATCCGTGCACTTGGTTACCAAAGTCCACGGGCTGACCGTAACTGTAAAGACAGTAAACTGCTGGTACCCTTCGCTAAAAACAATGCAGAGAAAATACGCGCTGCTCTTGATAAAATTAAGCCACAGGGAATGACGCCCCTGGCCTACTCACTTTCACAGGCTCCTTCCGATTTTCCTGCGGATGATAAAAGCCTTAACTCCATTATCCTTATTACAGACGGTAACGAAAACTGCGACGGCAACCCCTGCGATGTAGCTAAAAAACTGTTTGAAAAGAAGATTTCTTTAAGGCCTTTTATTGTTGGCATTGATGCCGGTGAGAAATTTATTGACCAGCTTAAGTGCATAGGGCAGGTATTGGATACGAAGGACGAAGCCTCCCTTTACAACACCGTAGGAGTTATAATAAGGCAAACCTTAAACACTACTACAGTGCAGATAAACCTGCTTGACCGCAGCGGCAATCCTACTGTAACCAATATCCCTTTTACTTTGTACGATCATGCCAGCGGCAAAGTGGAATACAACTTTGTGCATACCATGAACGAGAAGGGAAACCCGGACACCCTTTACCTGGACCCCGTTGGTGTTTACGACCTTGAACTGCATACTTATCCCCCTTTGCGTAAGGAAAATATAGAGTTGACACCGGGCAAACACAACATCATTGCATTAGATGTGCCTGCCGGTGATTTAAATGTGGAATGTATAGCCGCCTCCATGGCTAACAATGATGCCCAGGTGCTGCTGCGCGAAAAGAAACCTGTGCGCAACATACTTAACGTACAAGAGCTAAACGGTGAAGACAAGTACCTGGCCGGTGATTACAGTTTGGAAATACTTACAGTACCGCCTGTAAGGTTTGATACTGCCGTGGTTGGTTTTACTGAGAACAATATACGCCTGCCTAATTACGGCACACTATCTTTAATGGCGGGCGAGAGTGTTTTAGCCAGTGTTTACCGCACTAAGGGCAGCATGCTTGAAATGGTAGAGCGTTTTGAAATGAATGCAAAAACCGAGAACCACAAACTGCAACCCGGCGAATACCGCATTGTATACAAGCCTAAAAGCAGTTACGATAGCGAGAGCACTAAAACGCTGCTTTTTACTATAGAGGATGGGAGGACCGTTGTACTTACCTTATGAAAAAGCTGCGCCTCACCACATTGTTTTTGTTACTTTTTACTGCGGGTATAAATGCGCAGGAAAAAACACGCATTCTTTTTTTGTTAGATGCATCACTAAGTATGCGTAATGAATGGGCCGGCGGCAGCAAATGGGATATTGCCTCAACCGCGCTTATTCAAATTGCGGATAGCATTTCCAAGTTTCAGAATATTGAAATGGGTATAAGGGTGTTTGGCCATTTATACCCTGAGCCGGACAAAAACTGCCACGACTCGCGGCTGGAAGTGCCTATTGATACCGGTAACCTGCTTAAGATAAAAAAGAAGCTGGCCGAAATACGCCCCAAGGGTATTACGCCATTGGTTTACTCTATTGAAAAATGCGCCGTTGATTTTGGTGGCAAGCCTGGCAAAAATATATTGGTGGTAATTACCGATGGCGAAGATGCCTGCGACCGCGACCCCTGCAGCGTTGCTTTAGCCCTGCAAAAAAATAACATTGTATTGCAGCCTTTCATTATCGGCATGGCGCTACAGGTAAAAAGCTACGATGAAATGGAATGCATGGGCAAACTATTTAATACCAACTCTGCCCAGGAATTTTCATCCATACTGCAAAAGGTAGTTATTGAATCCATTGCCAAAACCACCCTGCAGATAAATTTGAACGATAAGTTTAATAACCCTACCGAAACAGCCGTAAACATGACGCTTTATGATGAGGAAACGGGCTTGATGAAATACAATTTCTACCACACTCTTAATGCCCGCGGCCTGCCCGATACTATAACTGTTTCGCCCATGTTTGTTTACAGGTTGCAGGTACACACTGTTCCCCCAATAGTAGTTGAGCACATTGCGCTGAATAAAAATGAACACAACACCATTAATGTAAGTGCGCCGCAGGGCTTCCTGAATTTTGCCTTACAGGGTTCACCTTCTAAATCGGCAGCTATGGAACGTATCAAATGCCTGTTGCACCAGCCGTTTGAAACCGCCACCCTCAACGTGCAGCGTATTAATACCCGGGAGAAATATATATGTGGCACTTATGATTTAGAAGTGTTAACCCTGCCGCGCACCGTGGTTAAAAACGTAAAAATTGAGCAGAGCAAAACCACAGATGTTCTAATCCCATCACCCGGCATACTTACCATTAACAAGGGGTTTGAAGCCTACGGCGGCATTTTTATGATGGAGGATGGTAAAATGAAAAAAATATACGACTTCCGCCTGCAGGATAAGCAGGAAACACTGGCCCTGCAGCCCGGTAAATACCATTTAATCTACCGTAGTAAATACGCCCGTACTATCCACACCACCGTTGATAAAGAATTTGAGATAACAAGCGGTGGAAGTTTAAGTTTGAAGCTTTAATAAAAAGCCCTGTTCTCCGCATTTCAGGAGGCAGAAAATTTAAACCACCATAATGGTTGCGGAGGCTAAAAACAGAACTGCTATGCTATCGGATTTCGTTTCTACCGGAAATAAAGACACACGTTCAGGTTTCGGACAGGCTATGTTAGAGTTGGGCAGAACCAACCCCGATGTTATTGCTTTGTGTGCCGACCTTGCAGGCTCACTTAAGCTGGATGCTTTTATTAAAGAGTTCCCCGACCGTTTTGTGCAATGCGGTGTAGCCGAAGCTAACATGATAGGTATAGCAGCAGGTATGACCATTGGCGGCAAAATTCCTTTCGCAACAACCTTTGCCAATTTTGCTACGGGCCGGGTTTATGATCAAATACGCCAAAGCGTAGCCTACAGCGGCAAGAATGTAAAAATAGGCGCTTCACATGCCGGTGTTACCCTGGGCGAAGATGGCGCCACACACCAGATATTGGAAGACATAGGGCTTATGCAAATGCTGCCCGGCATGGTAGTAGTTAACCCTTGCGACTATCACCAAACGCGCATGGCCACTTTAGCTGCAGCTGAATATGTTGGCCCCGTTTATTTACGCTTTGGCCGCCCCGCCTGGCCTATGTTTATGGAGAACCAGAAGTTTGAAATAGGCAAAGCCATACTGATGAACGAAGGCAAGGATGTAACCATTATTGCCACCGGCCACCTTGTTTGGAAAAGCCTTGAAGCAGCCCGCCAATTGGAAAGCGAAGGCATTTCGGTAGAGCTGATTAATATTCATACCATTAAACCTTTGGATAAGGAAGCTATCTTAAAATCAGTGGCAAAAACAAAATGTGTTGTAGTTGCTGAGGAACACAACCGCATTGGTGGTTTGGGTTGGGCTGTGGCCGGTGCGCTGGCTGCCGAACTTCCGGCGCCTCTGGAACAGGTTGCGGTAAACGATAGTTTTGGCGAAAGTGGAACTCCTGATCAGTTATTGAAGAAATATGGCCTTGATACCCCCGATGTAATTGCTGCGGCGCGCAAAGTAATCAGCCGCAAATAAGCAAAAAGTGTTAAACGATAATGCAGGGCGCGCAACTGGTATTTGCCTTGCCTTCCATCAATATATAAAAGTGCTGCATGGCCACTACCGATAAAGAGTTATTAGAGCTTTTTCACACCGGGGCGCGCGAACGCGCCTTTACCCTTTTAATAGAGAAGTACCAGGAAAAGGTGTATTACCACATCCGCCGTATGGTTAAGGACCATGACGATGCCAACGATGTAATGCAGAATACCTTTTTAAAGGTTTGGAAGGGCTTAGAGAATTTTAGGGCTGAATCTCAGCTGTTTACTTGGGTATATCGCATAGCCACCAATGAAACCATCACTTTTTTAAATGCGAAGAACAAAAGGGTGATTATCTCTTTTGATGGTAACGACTCGGATGATGAGGAAAGCTATGCACCGGCCAGCTATATAAAGGGCGAAAGCCACCAGGTGGATGGCGACGATATACAGGAAAGGCTGCGCCTGGCCATTGAATCACTGCCTGAAAAACAGAAGATTGTGTTTAACCTGCGCTATTACGATGAAATGCCCTACGAGCAGATGAGCGAAATACTGGGCACCAGCGAAGGGGCTTTAAAGGCCAGCTACCACCATGCGGCCCAGAAAATTGAGAAATTTTTATTGGGGGAGGATTAAACCTTTAAGCGGCGGAACGTCTAACAAGGGCGAATATTATGGAAAAGCGCGACGAAATAGTAAAAGAGTTACAGGCACTGGCCCCACGGCTGGCTGCCCTGCCTAAGGTAAATTTTGTAAAGGCACCTGAAGGCTACTTCGCGCAATTTAAGCTGCAAATGCTGGATTTGGTAGATGTTCCCGAAACCGAAGACTTAAAAGCGCTGGCCCCCGCCCTGGCAAAACTTAAAAAGGATGCTTCGGTTACGCCGCCTGCCGGTTATTTCAATAGTTTTTCGGCGGAGTTGTTACAAAAAATAAGAGTTAACGAGTTTAAAGAAGAGTTGGCTGAAGTAGCGCCGGTAATGGCACAATTGCAGAAACCTGTTACGCTAAATGCACCGGTCAACTATTTTAATACACTGCCACAAAGCCTGTTGCAAAAGGCCCTTCAGTTGGAAACGGCAAAAGCGGAACCTGCTATGCCTAAATGGCTGCAAAATATTAATGCCGTTTTGGAGGACGTGGTTAACGCCGTATTTAAACCGCGCTATGCAGTGGCTTTCGCAGGTACTGCAACCATGGTTATAGTGGCTGTTATGCTTTTTATAAAGGTAGAGCAGCAGTGTACTGATGCCGAATGTAAATTAGCCAGCGTAAGTGCTGCTGAACTGGATGCTTATTTTTCAGAGAACAGTGATGAGTTTAGTACGGATGTACTGGATTACTCCTTTGATAAAGATAAGATTGAAGAATACGGCAATAAGGATGACAAGGCTTTTGAAAAGGGCGTAAATCAATTAACAGAAGATGAGTTAAATGAAGCCCTGCTTGATTAAACTTTGCAGGATTAAAACAATCATATAGAAAAAATAATTACAATGAAAACGAGAAATGGAATAGTGATGAAGGTAATGCTGTTTTGCGCAGCGCTGGTAACGGCGATAGCCGCAAATGCACAGCCGCCGCAGGGTCCGCCCGATGGCGACAAGGCAGAGAAAATAGAGAGCTTAAAACGCCTTTATATTTCTGAAAAGCTGAACCTGACGCCTGCAGAAGCAGAAAAATTTTGGCCTATTTACAACCAGTGGCATAACGATATGAAAGCCCTGCGCCAGAATTTCTTCCCAAATGGCAAGGGGGAGGCTCCGCTTAGTGCTGAGCAGCAACTTGACTTTGAGCAGAAAAAGCTTGACCTTAAAAAGAAGTACAAGGTACAGTTTGAAGGTGTGTTGGGTAAGGACAAGGTGAACACCCTGTACGGCCTGGAGGAAGAGTTTAAAAAGAAGCTACAGGAACTGCGCGATCAAAAGCAACAACAGCGCGGCGCTAACCCCGGACCCGGTGGACAGGGCCCTGCGCCCGGTGCCGGCCCCCGTGGCGGTGGTGGCCGCGGCTTTTAAAGTAGCCATGCATAAACTTATAGGCGCTCCTTCAAAAAAGGGGAGCGCCTTTTTTACGCCCCTAAGGCTGATTGTCACGGTTTTGTCATTTTTTGGTAAATGACGTAGATTAGGAAATGGCGTTCACCTTATTTCTATTTTTGCGCCCTCAAACATTCTTAATCAAAAACAAAATAGCATGAAAGCAAAGTTTACTCTTGTTCTATTATTCGTTGCGGCTTTCCTGGGTAGCCAGGCGCAGCAGGTTCCAAACGGCGGTTTTAACAGCTGGGGCACGTATGCACCAACCGGTTGGACTACTTTTGAATCAATCTTTAACGCACCTCTTGGCCTTGCCACTAAAGATTCAGTTGATAAAGCAGAAGGTTCTGCCTCAATTAAACTGCGTTCCGATTCAGTTTCTATTGCTCCGCAATACGGTGTAATTTCCGGTGGAGTTGGTCTTGGCGGCGCTGTTGCCGGCGCGGCTCCCGGCTTTACCGGTATCGCTTTCCCTTTCCGTCCTGATACGTTGTTTTTAGACTACAAATACACTGCAGGTGCAGGTGTTGACTCAGGTATGTTAGTGTTGTTTATGACCAAAGCAGGCAGCTATGTAGTAGCAGGCGCTATTACCTTAGGTCCTATCAACCAATGGGCACAGGTTTACATCCCAATGGGTCCTGCTTACCAAAACGCCAATGTTCCTGATACACTAAAAATGGAATTTTACTCAAGCAACGATACTGCCCGTCAAAATTCAACTTTGCGTGTTGACGATGTTCGTTTCGGCTATGTTAACCCACCATCTTTGGTTGAAGAAATTGACAACAATGTTTCAGTTAGCGTATTCCCTAACCCTGCTACTGATGTTGTAAACCTTACCACCAGCGAAACTTTTGTAAATGCATCTGTAATGGTATTTGACATTACCGGCCGCGTTATTACGCATGAGTTTGTAAACGGCAACGGCCACCAACTGAGCACTTCAGATTGGGCTGCCGGCAACTATACCTTCTCGTTAATTGATAACAGAGGCAAAGTAGTTAACAAAGGCCGCTTTAGTGTAAACCACTAGTAGTAAGCTAAAATGATATAAGAAGCCTCCTTGCAAAAGGGGGCTTTTTTTATTTATAGATTTTGCGGCGCAGTATGGCGTAAACCCATATAATGAACAGGCCTCCGGCAATAAGGTAGCCCATAAAGCTCCACTTGTTTATGCCGTAGTAAAACTTCATTTCGGGCGGGTAATTGGCCAGCAGCGCAATGGATGAGCTTATCATTAAAGCGCATATCACATATATTAAACCCTGGCGGGTAGTAATGCTATCCCACTTTTTAAGCGCATAGCCGTAGCCCTGTAACTCTACTTCAAAGTGCAGTTTACCCTTAGTGGCTTTCTGCAAAATGTTGCGCAACTCAATAGGGAAGGTGTTCAGGAAACTGGTGAAGTTAGAGAAACGCTGCCCCGCTTCATGCGCTAAGTTCTCCGGCTTTAACTGCTCGGTTAACAAGCGCTGGCCGTAGGGTTTTATAAACTCGTAGGTCTTAAAATTAGGGTGTAGTTTTTTGCCAATACCTTCCAGTATAGCAAATGCGCGGAATACGAGGAACACACTACCGGGTACGGTAATGTGGTAATCGTACATAATTTTTTGCAGGCGTTGTATTACATCCTGTATGCTGCTTTCGCTAACATCAAGGTAAGCGTAGTCCTCAATCATATCATTGAGGTCGTACACAAACTGGCGCATATCGGTTATGTTATCCTCTACAGCCAGCTTGCGCATTTGCACAGCCATTTCACGCGCATCGTAGCGGGCCATGGCTATAAAAATACCGGCAAAGGCATACTTGTCTTTCTTCATTAACTGGCCCACCATACCAAAGTCAAGCAGTATAATGGTGCCCTCTTTGTTCACCAGTACGTTGCCGGGGTGCGGGTCGCCATGGAAATACCCAAACTCAAATATCTGCGATAGGTAAATATCCATGCCCTTCTCCACTATGCGGGCAGGGCTAATGCCCCATTCTTCCAGTTTAGCTACGTCAGTTATTTTGCAGCCTTCGGCAAACTCCATTATCAGCACCTTGCTGGTGCTAAACTCGCGGTAAACCTTTGGCACATAAAAATCTGTGCGGTGGCGGTACGTAGTGCGGAAACGGTCAATGTTGCGCGCCTCGGTACGGTAGTCTAACTCCTTTACAATAGCACGCTCAAAAACGCGCACCACCTCATCAGCATTTAAAACGCCTTGCTTTTTAAGGTAGCGGTCCATACGGCGCACGCCTTCCTTAATAATGCTTATATCCTGCTCAATTATTTCTTTAACGTTCGGCCGTTGTACCTTTACCACAACGTCCTCGCCGGTTTTAAGGTGCGCCTTGTACACCTGCCCAATAGAGGCCGATGCCATCGGTATTTCCTTAAACTCATCAAACATTTCATCCAGCTTGCGGCCGGTTTCAGTTTCAATAATACCACGGGCCTCCACAAAATCTACAGGGGGCACACGGTCCTGCAGTTTTTCAAACTCCTTAACCAGTTCTTCGGGTATAATATCGGGGCGGTTGCTAAGTACCTGGGCCAGCTTAATAAAGGTGGGGCCAAGTTCCTCGGCAGCCATACGCACACGCTCCCAGCGGGTGTATTCCATCACCGGTTTTTCGTCGCGCAGCCATTTAATGCGCATGCTTTCCGTTACCAGGTTCCGCAGGGTACTATTGGCTATAAAATCCTCAAAGCCGTACTTTACCAGTATGCTCAGTATTTCGCGGGTGCGGTTAAGGTTGCGGAAGGTGTTATTAAAAAGCATGTGGGCTTAAAAATAGAAGCTAATTGCGAAATACGAAACGCAGTAATGCTAAATGTAGCTACCCATTGGGCTAAAACAAAAAAGCCACCTGCTTATGGCAGGCGGCTTTCGTTTATATAACGGGGATACTATCCGTTGCTTTCAGCAGCTGGTGCAGCAGGCTTGGCAGCTTTTTTAGCTACTTTTTTCTTAGCCTTCTTTTTAGCAACCGGCTTAGCGGCAGCAGCTGGTTTTTTGGCAGCTTTGCCTTCCAACTTGCTTATTTGCTTTTGCAGCTTGTCGATTTCTGTATTGGTAAACTTCACAAATTTGTGAACAGCCTCGTGGTATTTGGCTTCGATTTCAGGGCGGCGGGCCTCTACTTTCTTAATGGCTTCGCTAACGATTTTTTTGCCGTCAGCTTCGCTCATCTTGCCTTTTTTTACCAGTTCGTTTACTGATTTCTGAACTACTTCTGCAGTGTGCGAAGCTAAACCTACGCCTGAGTAGAAGTACTTTTTCAGGGTGTCCTGAATGTTGTTTGTAGCCATTTTAATTGGTTTTAATTTGGTGAATTAATGTTGCGATGGTTCTGTCACATTTAGTGCCAATTGCCAAAAGCACAGGGGCCAAATAAGTCATTACCATCCTGAAATTTCTTTATGCAATGCAAAGGAAACCCACGTCCAATAAGGGTTTCATGATGTTTGTCAGTGCGAAAAATAATTTTTCTCACTTTAAAAATAAAAAATATCAGCCGTAAAAGTGACAGAACGAAATGGCAGAATGCGGAAATTATTGCCGCATTACTATTCCGTAATGTTGCTGTAACTTTATAACCTAAATTAGAGGCATGGGAAAAATCATAGCTTACCTCTTTGGCCTGGATGCTATACTGGAGATTTACGCCGAAATAACGGGCGAGGAAATGCTTAAAGTGATTACCAAGCCCTTGCTGATGCCCCTGTTGATATTCTATTACGCATCTTCTATCGAAGGGCCTGTTTCCCGGTTTCATAAGCTGATGATTGCCGCCTTCTTCTTTAGCTGGTGGGGCGATATGTTTTTAATGCTGGTGCCCAAAAGCCCAAGCGATTTAATGCTGCTGGGCATTCCTAAGGATCCTGTCTTTTTTCTGGCAGGCCTTGTAAGCTTCCTAATTACCCATGTGTTGTATATCTTCTCTTTTGCCGATGTGCGCCACAAACATGCCCATGCCATACTGCCAAAAAAATGGTGGGTGCTGGTGCCTTTAGCCGTTTATTTAGCCATACTATTGTATGCACTGGTTCCGGCTATTGCGCACAACCCCGAGCCGGCTATACAGGGCTTTTTAATCCCTGTATTGGTTTACACTTCGGTAATATCGCTTATGGTAGTGTTTGCCATAAACCGCTACAGGCGGGTTAATGATGCCAGTTTTGCCCTGGTGCTGGCGGGCGCGCTTTCCTTTATGGTTTCCGACAGCCTTATTGCCCTTAGCCGCTTTGTAACCCATATTGAGCTGGCCGGTACTATGATCATGTTTCTCTACATCCTGGGGCAGTTCCTTATCGCCAAAGGTAGCCTCAGGCAGTTTCACCTGCACCACACCTAGCATTAACAACGTTTGGCGCATTATTGACTTGACTATGCCCGCATCTACAATTACATTGTTGCGCGTTTTATTAGTATTGGCCTCCGGATTTGCGGAAATATGAACAACTGTTAATAGTGAACTAATGTACCAGAGCAAAGACAAGACCTTTGAAACACTGAATGATTACTTTGATTACATAGCTGAAACGCTTGATTTTCCAAGGGTGCATGAATATTTTGAGAGCGACACGGTGATTTCCGACGGCATTAAAATTCATGTTGATGTTTTTGAATATGATAAGCATGCCCCTACAATTGTGTTTATACCCGGCACAGCCATTTACGGCCTTTGCTACGGCGAGTTGCTTTACAAACTTGGGCAGCATGGATATAATATCGTAAGCCTTGACCCCCGCGGCCATGGCCGCAGCGAAGGCCTACGCGGCGATTACACTATAAGCGAAATTATGAGCGATGCATCGCACGTAATTACCTACGCCATTAACCGCTTTAACAGTAAGGTTAACCTTATGGGTAGCAGCCAGGGGGGCATTGTGGCCTTTTATATGGCGGCTAAAGATGAACGCCTCAACTCGGTTATCTGCCAGAATTTTGCCGACCTTACGTCGGAAGATACGTTGCAGTTAGCCCGCCACCCCCGTTTGTTTAAATACATGAAAGGCATGATAGCCAAATACGGCCATAAATTGCCGAACATACAAATACCCGTTACCAGCTATATTGACTTAGACAAAATACCGGTGAAGTATTTCGGCAGTGCCAAAAACTTTATGGAAAGCGACCCATTAGCGCTTAAAACTATTTCGTTACGGGCGCTAAAATCATTGGCTGATACGGCAATGGCCAGGCCGGTGGAAGAAATTACAGTGCCGGTTATGGTGCTGCAGGGTACGGCGGATTCGATATTCCCGGTTTCCTATACCCAAAAGATTTTTGACCGCATACACAGCCGCAAAAAGTTTGTGCAGTTTCCGGGTAAAAGCCATGCCGTTTTACATGAAGATATTGACGGGGTGGTTCCTGCTATAACTAATTGGTTACAAGAAACTTACCACGTAAATTTTCAACATCAGCTAAATGCATGATTTGCAGACAATATATCAGGGGCTTTTTCGTCCATAAGGATGTTCTTTTTTGCAAAGAATTGGTAAACCTTCAAAGCAGTGCAAACGTTATAGAATAAAGATTGCGTCTGTTTAAGGGAAAAGTTTAATTTCGCCCTTCGCTTAAAGAAGAGCCCGTCGTTTTTACAGAAAATCAGGAGGAATAATGAGGCAGTTAAAGATCTCAAAATCAATCACTAATCGCGAAAGCCAGTCCATCGAAAAATACCTTCAGGAAATAGGTAAGGAAGACCTGTTAACCCCTGAAGAGGAAGTGGAATTGGCCCGCCGTATACGCCAGGGCGATCAAACCGCATTGGAAAAACTAACCCGCGCAAACCTGCGTTTCGTGGTATCAGTTGCCAAGCAATACCAAAACAACTCACTTTCATTAAACGACCTTATCAATGAGGGTAACCTGGGCCTGGTAAAAGCGGCTCAAAAGTTTGATGAAACCCGTGGTTTTAAATTCATCTCTTACGCTGTTTGGTGGATTCGTCAAAGCATTATACAGGCATTAGCGGAGCATAGCCGTATGGTGCGCCTGCCTTTGAACAAGGTTGGTAGCCTTACCAAAATAAATAAAGTGTTTAGCGAACTGGAGCAGAAGTTCCAGCGCGAACCAACACCTGAGGAAGTGGCCTTGGTTATGGGTATTACGGTAGAAGAAGTAGAAGCTACGCTGGGTATTTCTGCCCGCCACGTTTCTATGGATGCCCCGTTTACTGATGGCGAAAGCAACAGCCTTATCGACGTATTGCAGAACGAAAACGCTGAAATGGCGGATAAGCGTCTGGACTACTTCGAATCATTAAAAGAAGAAACTGAGCGCACCTTAAGTTCATTAACTGACCGCGAGCGCGAAGTAATAAAACTGTTCTTCGGTATAGGTGTTGAACACCCTATGACCTTGGAAGATATAGGCGAGCAACTGGGTATTACCCGCGAGCGTATCCGCCAAATTAAAGACAAGGCCATTACCAAACTGCGCTCACAAAGCCGCAGCAAGGCGCTTAAAGCTTACTTAGGCCAATAAGCAATCGGACAAACAAAATACAAAAACGCCCTTGATTACTCAGGGGCGTTTTTGTTTATGACCTTGTATAGTTTAGCTTAGATACTTGAATTAAAAGGGTAATATGGAATTGTACTCGGTAACGGATAACAAACTTTCAAATGTTCGTGAGGTTCCGTTTAAGTTGGAGAGAGAACTTCAAAGAGTGTTCGAAAACAATTTGTTGGCGCTGATGGGATTGGAAATGGTGAAGTCTGAATTCACTATTAAGAACAAACGAATAGATACTTTAGGTTTTGATCCGGAAAGCAAAGCGTTTGTCATTATAGAATATAAGCGGGAAAAGAATATTAGCGTCATAGACCAAGGCTTCTCGTATTTAGCATTGATGCTTGAAAATAAGGCTGACTTTATAGTTGAGTATAATGAGAGTATGAAAAAAGGCTTACAAAGAAATGAAGTGGATTGGTCTCAAACTAGAGTCGCTTTTGTTTCCACCAGTTTTACTGAAAACCAGATTCAGGCTACTAATTTTAAAGATATAGCAATTGAGCTGTGGGAGGTAAAGCGATTTGAGAATAATGTTGTTTCAATAAACAAGATTAAGAGGTTGCAGTCAGCTGAGAGTATTAAACCCGTTACGCAAAAAAATGAAAAGCTTAAAAGTATTACCGATGAAGTAATTGTGTTTACCGAGCAAGATCATTATAAAAATGGCTCTGAAAGTACAGTAGAGTTGTATGAAAAATTCAAAAACGCAGTTTTGAATTTGGCAGACGATATTGAAGTTAAACCCAAGAAAATGGAAATTGGTTTTCGAGTTAACGGAAAGGTCTTTGCAGATATTTGTATTCAAAGGAAGGCCTTGAAAATTTGGATTAATTTGAAAAAAGGAATGCTCGAAGATTCAAAAAATATTACTCAGGATGTAAGCAATACCGGACACTGGGGAAATGGAGATTATCAGATTCAGGTGTCTGATGACAGTAATTTGGAGTATATAATGAGTTTGGTTAAGCAGGCCATCCCCAAGGCCTAAAATCTTTCTTTCCCCGAGGTTGGCGTCCCGCCAACCGCAAGAACAAGTGACTTGATGATTGGCAAGGATGCCAACTATTGGACAGTTTATAATATCTCTTTCAATTCCTTCAGCGATTTCACCACATAGGTTACCGGCTCGCGCACACGCTCACTGTGCGGGTTAAAATAAACCTGGTCAATACCGGCGTTTTTAGCGCCAACAATATCCGTATTAAAATTATCGCCAATCATAATACACGCATCGGCATTGGTGCAGGCGCGGGTAATGGCTATTTCAAAAATCTCTTTCTGTGGCTTTTGGGTGCCTACTTCTTCGCTTATAATTATATGCTCAAAAAAAGGCTTCAAGCCGCTGTGTTCTACCTTTATCCATTGCACCTCGGCAAAGCCATTGGTAATTAGGTGCATCTTGTAGTTGGTTTGCAGGTATTGCAACACTTCCACTGCATCGGGAAAGAGGGCCGTCATACGTGGACTTAAGCTAACATAACTTTCCGCCATGCGGTTGGCAAGGTCCAGGTCTTCAACACCAAACTCTTTAAGGGTATCTCTAAAGCGGTGCATGCGCACGGCTTCCTTATTCACTAAACCGTTGTGGTAACGGGCCCAATAGCGGTCGTTAATCGGCTTGTATTTATAATGGAACTTCTCAAACGAGTCTACCCCACGCTCCAATAATTTCTCCTCTTCAAAAATCTGCTTTAGCGCAACAATACTGTTGGTTTCAAAATCCCACAGGGTATGGTCTAAATCAAAAAATATGTGCTTGTATTTACTCATTACGCTATTTAAACGGAGTGGTGGCTATAATAGTTTGCTTAATCCCACCACAGGTAAAGTTCATTGCTTTGCTTCATTTCCTTGGCCAGTTCTTCTACAGTGCCTGTACCCTGGTCAACCACATCAGGGCAAACGGCATATACTTCTTTGGCAAAGGCATCCATGTCTTGCGGCCGTTCAATAAAATCTGCTGCCAACCAATCGCGACCGGCACCTTTAATACGCAAAGGGTATTTTTTATTCCAGTTCTGCAAAAGGGTCACTACAGAATCATTATAAATATCATAGTTCACGCCATCCGTAGCAGCATGGCGAACGATGTCAAACTGGTCTTTTGATTTTATAACGGCAATAACATCCGGGTCAAATCCAAAATTATGCTCGTAACTGAAAATGAAGTAGCCGTTCTTTTGCATGCCCGCACTAAGCAGGTTCACTATGTGCTCTACCTCGCTTTCTTTAGCATTAAACAGCAAGCCATTATTGGGTATTAAATAATCTGAATCGCGTGTAAACAATTCCGTAGTTAAGGTACGGAAAGCTGAATCGGTTTGTTGCCTGACCAACTGCAAAATCAGTTTGTCGAAATGCAGGGAATCCGCCACTGCCTGGTCTGCCGCCGAAAGTTGTATGTCCTCCACCTGCGGCGTTTTATGGCTGTTGCAGGAATAGAGAAAAATAAATCCCATAGCCAGCAATAAGCCCTTAATTACTTGGAGTTGTGTTTTCATTAGCTAATTATCAGATTGGCAAATTATCAAATTGGTATTAACGAATTTCCTGGCAAAGCTCAATCAAAACCCCGTTGGCGCTTTTAGGATGAAAGAAAAACACCAGTTTATTATCCGCCCCCTTTTTCGGCTTTTCTGAAATAGGCTGAAAACCTTCCGCCTTCAGGCGTTCCACTTCCTTCTCAATATCTTCAACAGCAAAAGCTATGTGATGTATACCCTCGCCTTTTTTGCCTATAAACTTGGCAATGGCACTCTCCGGGTTGGTGGCCTGCAGCAACTCAATTTTCGATTCCCCAATTTGAAAAAAGGAGGTGCTCACATGCTCGCTTTCCACGCTTTCTACCTTGTAGTGCGGCTTACCTAACAATTTGGCATATACCACATTGGCAGTTTCCAGGTCATTTACTGCTATTCCGATGTGTTCTATTTTGTGCATAGTTCCTGACTTTTTTGCCACTCAACCGCTTAGACATAAAGGCTGTATGCTAAACCATATTCCTTGCGTCTTTGTGCCTTTGTGGCAAGGTGTCTGCTAAAATTTCCTATTGCTGGCAAAGGAACGATTATTGGTGTATTTTTGTAGAGTAAATAACAGAACTATGCTTTTTGTATCAGATACAGCTAAAGAGAAAATTGCCGTTCTAAAACAGGAACAAAACTATGGCGACGACTACTTCATCCGCGTTAGTGTAGAAGGGGGCGGCTGTTCCGGCTTATCCTATAAAATGGACTTCGATAACAAAATTACCGGCGAAGACCAGCAGTTTGAAGATAAGGGGGTAAAGTTGGTTACCGACCTGCGCTCTTTCCTTTACATCTGCAACACCACGCTTGATTTCAGCGATGGCCTTAACGGTAAAGGGTTTCAGTTCATCAACCCAAACGCCTCGCGCACCTGCGCCTGCGGCGAAAGTTTTGCGGTATAATACCAGCCGATATTAAAAATACAAACGCCCCGCCTGAAGCGGGGCGTATTTGTTTTATGCAATAAAAAGGGCGGCTTGTGGCCGCCCTTAACCAATCTGCACCATTGCATGAGAACAGGTGCGGAGTGGTTCCCCTTTTTATTGTTTAATAACTAATACGTTAAATACAGTACCGTTAGGGAAGTAAACACCGCTGCCATTGGTGCCAACGTACCATCCGGCGCTGTAGTACACTGAAAACGGTGGAAGATTAAATGCGCTGGTTACCGGGGTTACTATCAGAATATCGGTTGACGCGGCACCGGTGTAACTTATAGCAAAGTCGGAAGTAGTAGCATTAGCAACGGCGGTAGTTTGGAAAGCTGTTTTGGTAGTGCCGCTAACTTTCATAAAGCCGTTGTTAAGTTGTAAGGCGTTGGTGCCTGCGCCGCCACCATTACCATATAAGGCCGTGCCTGAAGTGGCCTCGCCATATACGCCTACACCGCTAACCGAGGTGCCATATACCCCCCAGCCGCCGCCGGCCTGCGAACCCCAAACACCAATACCATTACCCCCTGTTGCTGCGTTTTCGCCTTTTATAGCTGTGTTATAGGCGTTAACAGAGGTGGAAGTTTGTTGCGCATAAATTACCTGGCTGCTGGCAGTGCTGTTGTTTTCACTAACATGCAGGCGCGATGATGGCGTGGTGGTGCCAATGCCTACTTTACCTGCGTCCATAGTTAACCAGGTACCGGCATTGTTTACTACAGCGCCTGAGCCTATTTTAAACTTGTTGCCATCAAAGTAATCGGTGCCTAAAAAGTGGCGGAAGCTGTTGTTAGTACCAAAGAAAAGGGCTGCCACACCTGCACCCTTGTTCATTACATCAATACCGCCAAAATTGTTAGTTGAAGTATAATTTACATCTATCAGGTTGTCAGGTGCAGTTTCATTTAACGCAATTTTGCCATCGGCTGTTATGGTCATACGTGGTACTGCAGCAGTAACAATATGTACACTGCCCGTGGTGTTAATAGCACCGGTACCAAAGTCAACGTCTGCCGCTGCGCCGGAGTATGAACCCATATAGCCACGGTAAGTACCGCCTTCCCAAATACCTATCCAGGTGTTACTCGGCGCGTTAAAGTTGGCTACGTTTTCGGTAGTACCTGTTACTGATAGCTTATCAAACGGGCTGTTGATTGGGGTGGTAGTACCTATACCTACAAAGCTGCCGTTGTCAAAAATCTGCGAGTTGCCTACAGTAGTACCGTTTGGTGTAAACTTAGCTACATAGTTAACGGTGCCGCTTACAGTGCCTGAGCCTGCAGGGCCTGTGGCACCTGTTGCACCGGCAGGACCCGTTGCACCTGTGGTGCCAACCCCTGTTGGGCCGGTAGCACCGGTAGCACCTTTAGCGCCGCTGGCTCCTGTTGGTCCTGTAGCACCTGTAGCTCCGCCACCTGCGCCTGTTGCACCGGTTGGTCCTGTAGGGCCGGTTACACCTGCACCGGTAGCGCCTGTGGCACCTGTTGAGCCTGTAGCACCTTTAGCGCCGCTGGCTCCTGTTGGCCCGGTAGCACCTGTGGCACCGCCACCTGCACCTTGCGGACCGGTAGGGCCTGTTGGGCCGGTAGCACCTGTAGCACCACCGCCTGAGCCCTGAGGGCCTGTTGGACCGGTGGGGCCTTGTAAGCCCTGCGGGCCCTGTGCGCCTTGGCTACCTGCCGGCCCCTGTGCGCCTTGTGGGCCTGTGGGTCCGGTAGGGCCCTGTGCACCGCCTGTATTAGCCTGGTTGGCGTATAGGGCGTATGGCACACTTAATAGTTGGGCAGCGCCCATATCAGCATAGCTGGTACCACCGCTTGGGTCGTATTCTACCTGCAGATACTTAGCGCCGGCACCCCAGTTAATGCCTGCAAAGTTGCCGGTAACTGCAGTGCCGTTACCTACTTCGGCTGAAAAAAGCCCGAACTGGTTAGTGGTTTTGCTTTGTGTTTCCTGGTAAACGATGGTGCCGGTGGCCGAGCCATCGCGGATGGTAAAACGCAGGCCAACGTTTTGGTTTTGCAATACGTTCCCTGCACCGTTACGTGCAACTGCCTGGTAGTTGAACGATTGTGGAGCCTGGGCAATTGCCGTTAGCGTAAACAGGCAGGCAATCATGCTCAGTAAAATGGTTGATCTCAAATTCATGGTGATTGGTTTTTTATTTAAGGAATGGATAGAAGAATTATTTAATGAATAACCTGGAACTGTTTGGTTATAACGCCAGGCCTGTTATCACCTTCCGCAGTAAAGGCTACCCTTAACAGGTAAGTACCTGCGGCAAGGGCCTCGCAGTTTAAAGCCTGCGCTTCTTTAGCGCCGCTGCTTTGGGTGCTGTAGGTAAAATCAATTTGAGCCCCGCGCATGTCAAAAAGGGTAACCTCTACGCGCCCGGGCTTTTCAAACTGGTAAGCAAACCATAACTGTGTGCTGGCTGGTACGGGGTATAGGGCCACATTGCCCTCCGGCTTTGCGGGGTCAAGCAATCCGATTACCACTACCGAGTCGGGCTGCTGAAAGCCCTGTGTAAGGGTGTTACTGCCATTGGTAAATGTTTTTACCATGGTCATCTCACCCGTGGTGTACGAAAGCGAACCGTTGGCTGAATTGGAAAATCCCCCGCTGCTGGCAACCACGCTTGGGGTTAAACTTTGAGCCTCTGTTGTCTGAATTAATGCCAAAAGCAACAGGGCCGTTAAAAGAGTAATTTGTTTCATGCAGGATTGGTTTTGTTACGCCCCAAAATTGTGCTGCTCCAAAAACCTGCTGAAACCAATTTTTTTCTTTTTTTAGTGGCACAATAGCGTTATTGCAGTTAAATAGTTTTGATTGTCAATCAATTAAGTAGTTTTTAATTTAGCCTGTTATGGCCCGCCAAAACGACCTCTTTGACCTTATAAAGTCGCTCACTAAAGGAGAGAAAGCCTTTTTCCGCAAGAACCTTCCGGTAACATCAGCGGCTGATACCACCTACATTAAAATATTTGATGCACTTGACGGTATGCAGGAGTACGACGAGGATCTGCTGCTTAAAAAACTAAAAGTTAAAAAGGTAGGCACCTCATTTTCCGTGGCTAAAAATTACCTGCAAAAGGCATTACTTAAATCGTTGCAGCAGTTTCATGCCGAAAAGTCGGCCAGTTCCACTTTGTACAGCTACCTTGAGCAGGTAGAAATACTAACCCAAAAAGGCCTTTACCAAATGGCGCAAAAAACGCTGGAGAGGGCAAAAGACCTGGCTAAGGATAGTGAACGCCTTACGCATTGGTTAGAAAGCCTTCAGCAGTTGCGCAAAGTGGTTTCAAACCTGCCTATTGATAAACACACTCTGGAGTACCTTGATGCCTTGCAGAACGAGGTGTCAGAAGTGTTGGATAAAATGCGTAATGAAAATATCATTTACACTATTTCTAAAAAGCAATATGTGCTGCTGAAACTTCTGAGTTTTGAAGGCGTTCGCAGCCCTGAACACCAGGCAGCGTTGGATGCCCTTATAAACCACCCCGACTTTAAAGAGGAGAATTGCAATACGTATACAGCCCATTGTACCTACTACACCGTATTAGGCCACCATTATTACGCCAACGGCAACATGGAAAAAAGCTTTGAATGGCGTAAGAGAACGGTGGATTATATGAACGCTAATCCCCGCCTGGCAAAGTATAACCAATGGGGTATTTATATATCTATAAATACTTTTTTAAATATATGTATCCGTTTGTTTAAGCACGAGGATTATAAAAAGTATATCCACCTTTTGCGTAACTACCATAATCTTGATGCAGGTTATGCGCCAAGGGTGTTTTTGATGTATGCCAACCTTGAAATGAATTACGCTTTCAGTTGCGCTGATTTTGAGCATGGGCGTGCCATAATGCCGCAGATAATAAAAGACCTTGAACTTTACGGTCCGCAGGTTTCACTTAACCTGCAGATACCTATAAACTTTAATTTAGGAGCTCTCTGTTATTTTTTGAAACAGTATGGCGATGCCGTACCCTATTTTTCGTTTTGCGCTGAGCAAAAAACGGATGAGAACATCAGTGCAGTTGCCCGCGTGGCTTTGCTTATGATGCATTACGAGCTCAATAACTACGACCTCATTGATTATATGATTCGCAATACGGAAAGGCATTTTAAAAATCAGCAACGTTTATTCGCTTTTGAAAAAACCTTTCTGGATGCAATGAAAAAGATAATACGCACGCCGGATAAGAAAGAGTTGGCTGCTGAGTTTGCCGCGCTCAAAAACAAATTGGTTGAACTTTCAGCAGACCCTAAGGAACGTAATGCTATAGGGGTATTTGATTTTATGGGCTGGCTGAAAAAGCATAGCGGCACAGTTGGGTGATAGGGTGTTATATTTGAGTATGCACCTCGCAAGGCCTTCTATACTTTACAAAAACTCTTTTTTACGGCAATCTGCCGCCATTACTGCAGAAGGCCGCTTGCGCTATTTGCAACAGCCATTAACCACTGAAAACTTTGAGCACTTGCTGCAAACGCTTTTTGATTTTGAGCAACTTGATAAAATACCGAAGGGCAATGTGCCCATGAGTGTTTACTGGTTGGTAGAAGGCGAAGAATTTCTAGGTAACCTGAATTTACGCCACTGCCTGAACGACGAGTTGTTATATATGGGTGGACATATCGGGTATTTTATTGCGCCGGAACACCGCCGCAAAGGGTATGGCTGTAAAATACTGGAACTGGGTTTACAGGAAGCAAAAAACAGAGGCTTAGAAAAAGTGCTAATTACCTGCGATAAACAAAATGAAGCTTCGGCTAAAATTATTGAAAGGAACGGAGGTGTTTATGAAAATGAAGTGTGGTGGGAACCAAGCAATGATTATAAAAAACGCTATTGGATACAACTAACAGCCTAGAAGGCTATACTCCTTTTTTAGAGGAGGATATGCCAACCACAAGCGTTATAAGTAAGAGAAGAAGCACGGCCATCATTATCATATAATACCACCTTGTGCTTAAGTAAACGGCAAAGCGATAGTTTTTGATTCGTTTATCTAACAAATCGTAACCTGTATTTCTTTCATGTATGTTGGCGTATTCATACACGGCCGCTTTCAGCTCTCCGCTTTTTTGCAGGCTCATGCCTTTTAAAAACTGGGCATCATCAAATACGGAATCAAGCGCCAGGCACTCATTAAAATCAAGTATGGCTTCGTTGAATTTTTCGGTAGAGTAAAGGC
Organism: Chitinophagales bacterium; assembly: GCA_039811145.1. Taxonomy (GTDB): domain Bacteria; phylum Bacteroidota; class Bacteroidia; order Chitinophagales; family LD1; genus Bog-950. Next base: position 115,692 of record JBDHYB010000004.1, read on the forward strand.
AAAGCCCGCGGTTAAAGTAGCTCTCCTTTTTCTCGGGGTATTGTTGCAATAACTGGTTAAAGTTAGTCAGGGCGCTATCGTATTGCTTATTCTCAAACTGCCGGCTGGCCTCTGTAAACAGGGGGTGAATCTCCGCTTCCGACAGCACCGGAAGTAAAACCACCACCACAAAGAATAACAGTTTGTTCATTCAAATCTGTTGCGGTCAGTCTGAGCCTGTCGAAGACTGACGCAAGGCGCATTTCTATCCATCCTTCAACAAGCTCAGGATGACAAGTGCTTATTTATACAACGGAAACTGCTGCATATACTCATTCACCTCCGCCTTCACTTTATTCACAACCGTTTCGTTTTCTATATCCATTACCACACGGTCCACCCATTCCGCTATCTGCTTCATGTCCTTCTCCTTCATGCCGCGGGTAGTAACTGCCGGTGTGCCCAGGCGTATGCCGCTGGTAACAAAGGGGCTCTTATCATCAAAAGGCACCATGTTCTTATTGCAGGTAACATCGGCCTTTACCAAGGCATTCTCCGCCTGCTTGCCGCTAACGTTCTTGCTGCGCAGGTCAATCAACATTAAGTGATTGTCCGTACCGCCGCTTATAATGCCGTAGCCTTTCTCTACCAACGCCGCAGCCAATGCCTGTGCGTTGTTTTTCACCTGTTGTTGGTAGGCTTTAAATTCAGGAGTTAGCGCTTCGCCAAAAGCAACTGCCTTACCGGCAATAACATGCTCCAGCGGGCCGCCCTGTGTGCCCGGGAATACAGCCCCGTCCAGCACAGCGCTCATCATTTTCAATTCACCTTTAGGTGTTTTATCACCAAATGGATTTTCAAAATCCTGCCCAATCATAATAATGCCGCCACGCGGGCCACGCAATGTTTTGTGGGTAGTGCTGGTTACAATATGGCAATGCGGCAGCGGGTTATCCAGCAAGCCTACCGCAATTAAACCTGCAGGGTGGGCAATGTCCGCCATTAGTATAGCGCCAACTTCATCCGCAATAGCGCGGAAGGTTTTATAATCCCACTCGCGGCTGTATGCCGAGGCGCCGCAAATAATAAGCTTTGGTTTTTCCTTCAAGGCGGTTTCGCGCACCTTATTCATGTCAACACGGCCAGTTTCTTTTTCTACCCCGTAAAAGCTGGGCACATACAACTTACCGCTGAAGTTTACCGGGCTGCCATGCGTTAAGTGGCCGCCGTGGCTAAGGTTAAAACCTAAAATTTTATCGCCGGGTTTAACGCAGGCCAGCATAACGGCTGCGTTAGCCTGCGCACCGCTGTGCGGTTGCACATTGGCCCAGGCGGCTCCAAACAATTTCTTCAACCGTTCAATGGCCAGGTTTTCTATCTCATCCACAAACTGGCAACCGCCGTAGTAACGCTTGCCGGGCAGGCCTTCAGCATATTTATTGGTTAAGCAACTACCCATAGCCGCCATCACCTCGGCGCTGGTAAAATTTTCCGAAGCTATTAACTCAATCCCTTCGCGTTGGCGGTGCAATTCTTTATCTATCAGCTCAAATACAGCCGTATCTTTCATGTTATCGTCTTTGGGGCGAAAATAGCCTGCAAGACCTTAGATGCCAGACTTTAGATGTCAGACTTATTAACAGACCGGCACCTTTGGACGTTCGATAATGGACGATTAATAAGGTAGAAATCTCTTAAATCAATTTCCGCGAAGCGAAATAGGTTGTAGTTTTAGGCAGGGAACATTATGAAATACTACGCTATCATATTTTTAGTAAGTGCGCTTTCTGCTTGTCAGGGTAACCAGAGTGGTTGCATTACAAATGATAACATCAAAAACGATTCATTAACGCAGATACATACCGCTGAAGATAGCCTGATAAGGTTAGCGTTTAGCGATGAAACAGTAGATAAGTGTAATGCAATTATTCGGCTGATTAGCAATAACGATATAAATGGGATTGCCGATTTAATGCCTTATCCGCTGAATTACCAATGCCTGATCATCCGAAATAAAACTGAGTTTATTACAACTTATAAAGGTTACTTCGATTCGCTTTCTATAGAGTTTAACCGCCATCCTGTTCGAGTAAACGCAAGTACGCTTTACACTTTGGCGGGCCAGGTACACTTCTTAAATTTTACTCTTTGTGCACGTAATCAGATTAGCTCGGTTTATTTATGGCTGCCGCCTGATTGCAATCAGAAAGTTTTAAGGCAACAGTGGCGTGATAGTCTGCTTCTCTATAAGCCATTGCAAGGATTTCGTCAGAACATATTGATGTGTAAGACCGATTCGCTTGTTCTACGTATTGACCTTTTAAATGCTGAAATTGGCAAATTCCAATTGCGATTGGCGATTTGGCCTGTCAATGCATCTCTGAGCCAAAAGCCTGATGTGGTTTTAATTACAGAGCAAACGAATCAAAACTTTGGATCGCTTGACCTTTGGCAATATTCTTTTACTAATGAAGGCGCTTCTTACAGGATTGCAAAGCACCTGACTTGTGGAACAGACAATGGGGAACAAATCGTGCTATCCGTTATTACGGGATCAAAAGTTAACCAATACAGATGCGAGAGATTGCTTGCGCAATAATTTCTCACCTCTCGGTTGGCGTCCTCGCCAACCGCTAACCTAAAGCCTGCACAGGTGTTGCATAACCTACACAAACGCACTCATCCCCGTAATGGCTCTTCCTACTATTAAGCTGTTTATCTCCTTAGTGCCTTCGTAACTGTAAATACCAGCCCGCGCAATTTGCGCTCTTGCCAATAGTAAGAGTGGGCAACTTAATGGTTGATTAAGTATTCCAACAGTTGGAGCAGCTTTTATTAAATCCTCCCTATCATGGAGGATTGAGAGGGTTCATAAAAACGCACCAATTCTTTCTATCTCAGTAGCTGCCCCTATCGATCGCAAAAGAGTTGCAGACCCATGAATAAGCCATTTTCGAACAGGCGGATACGTGATAGCAGGCAGCAGTTTGGGTGATGCTAATTCTTATATTCGCACCTCAACCAAATGCAAATGCAGGCTATAATACCCGTAGCAGGTGCAGGTACCCGCCTACGGCCCCTAACATATACGCAACCTAAAGTACTTATCTCGGTAGCGGGCAAACCCATACTATCGTTTATTATCGACGAGTTGGTGGAAAACGGTATCAGCGAATTCATCTTCGTAATTGGCTACCTGGGCGAAAAAATTAAGGAGTTTGTGGAGGAAAATTACCCCCACATTAACGCCAGGTTCGTAACCCAGGAAGACCGCGAAGGCCTTGGCCATGCCATTTGGTGTGCCCGCGAAGTGCTGGACCTTAAGCGCGAGTTGATCATACACCTTGGCGATACCATTGTAGATATTGACATCAAAAAAATTCTGGCCGAACCGTACTCTACCCTTTGTGTTAAAAAGGTAGATGACCCCCGCGCATTTGGCGTAGCCGAAATTGGCGAGGAAGGTTTTATAAAAGCCGTAGTAGAAAAACCGAGCATACCCAAAAGCAATATGGCGTTGGTAGGGTTTTACTTTATCCGCGAAACGGACAAACTGATTGAAGCGCTGGAGCACAACATTAAAAACGAGAAGCGTAACAACAACGAGTTTTACCTTACTGATGGCCTGCAACTGATGATTACCAACGGCGTTAAATTTAAAAGCAACAAGGTAGAAAGCTGGTTCGATGTAGGTAAAAAAGACATACTGCTTGAAACCAACGCTTTGCTGCTGCGCAAGCTGGGCGAAAAGGCCCAAAACCTTGGCCTTTGCGAAAACTCCATTATTGTGCCGCCGGTAAACATTGCCAAAGGCGCCAAAATCCGCAATTCAATAATTGGCCCTAACGTATCGGTTGGCGAGAATACGGAAATCAGCTACGCCATTATCAAAAACTCCATCATTGGTTCGTTCAGCAGGTTAGAGAATGTGGTGCTGCACAGCTCACTCATCGGCAGCGATAGCAGCATCTGCGGCCTTAGCCAAAGCCTGAATATTGGCGACAATACCGAACTGGATTTAAGAGGAGAAAAAAGTAATTAGTAACCAGTATCAAGTATTAAGAAAAACCGGCTTTGGTCTTACTACTTAATACTTACTACTTAATACCTGAAATGAATAACAGAATCACCCAACTTTTCGGAATTGAGTACCCCATTATACAGGCGGGTATGATTTGGTGCAGTGGTTGGCGTTTAGCCAGTGCTGTAAGCAATGCCGGCGGGCTTGGTATTATAGGCAGCGGCAGCATGTACCCCGATGTATTACGCGACCATATCCGCAAAGCAAAAGCAGCTACAAATAAACCCTTTGGCGTAAACGTGCCCCTTCTTTATCCTGATATAGATAAGCACATGTCTATCATAATTGAAGAGGGCGTAAAAATTGTTTTCTCCTCAGCAGGCAACCCTAAAACCTGGACCAAACACTTACAGGAACACGGCATTAAAGTGGTGCATGTAATTGCTTCCTCAAAGTTTGCCAAGAAGGCTGAAGAGGCCGGCTGCGATGCTGTAGTGTGCGAGGGGTTTGAAGCGGGCGGGCACAATGGGCGTGAAGAAACAACCACTTTTGTTTTAATACCGCAGGTACGTGCGGCAACAACATTGCCTTTAATTGCGGCCGGCGGTATTGCTACCGGCCGTGGCATGTTAGCGGCTATGGCGCTTGGTGCCGAAGGAGTGCAAATCGGTACCCGTTTTGTAGCGGCAGAAGAATCAAGCGCGCATCAGAATTTTAAAGATACCGTAGTAAAGCTGCAGGAGGGTGATACTCTACTCAGCATGAAAAAGCTGGTACCGGTGCGCCTTATAAAAAACGAATTTCAAAAGCGTGTGCAGGAAGCTGAGGACCGCGGCGCAGGTGTGGAGGAGCTTGCTACCATTTTAGGCCGCGCCCGTGCAAAAAAGGGAATGTTTGAAGGCGATATGAGCGAAGGGGAACTGGAAATTGGCCAGGTGGCCTCTCTCATCCGCGAAGTAAAACCTGCCACTGAAATAGTGCAGGAAATATGGAACGAATTTCAAACTGCTAAAGAAGAATTAAAAAATATATAGATGCGTATTTTCTTATTAGCAACAGCTTTTTGTCTTTTTACTTTTTCGGCAAAAGCGCAATTGTTTACTACAGATCCCGCCCCTTATTGCGCTGATACAATAGCCGATGCTGATAGTTGTTACATTGCAGGGGCCAACTTTGGTGGTGGTTTTGTAATACCGGGCATATCAGGCACCCCTTACATAAATGGCAGTGGCCTGTATTATTCGGTAGTAAAAGGTGTAAATGCCCAGGTAAACGTTGGCGTGCCTGCCTATGCCGGCCAAACACTGGCTGTATGGGTTGATATAAACCGCGATACGCTGTTTACCAATAATGAGAAATTTTATGAATTGGGGCTGATAAGTCCGGGTTCCCTACTGGCAATAAACCTTAATGTTCCTGATTCTGTAGCTACCGGCATTACACGCGCGCGCATTCGCATTGCGGTGTCCGATTCGTCCATAACGCCCTGTGGTGATTTCTCTACCGGAAGCACTATCGATTTTTCGTTGCTCATTAATGAATCGGCTGCTCCTTATTGCGAGCCTGTTTCTTTTGCCGGGTGTTCAGATTACGACTACATCGATAGCCTTGCTTTAGGAAGTGTTAGCTATACCTGGCCGGGTATTCAATCGGCGGGTTACCAGTTTATAAACCAAACCGCTGCTTTACAGGCCGGCCAAACATACCAACTTACTTTACGCAATGGCGCTGCTTATGCATCAGCGTACAATGCATGGATTGATTATAATGCCGACCATGTTTTTGACAGCAACGAGCGCATAAACCCCGATTTGGATTTAGGAGTTGACTCCCTGGTTACGTTTAGTTTTACGGTGCCTGCTAATGCAATTGCAGGGCAAACACGCTTCCGCATACGCGGCAATGCTGATGATGCCTCTGTAAGTTTTGGCCCCTGCGATACCGTGCAATACGGTATGGTGTTGGAGTTTGATGTAGCGCTTTCTCCTGTTGGTATTTCCGAAGATAAATCCTTCGCCTTTGGTATGTATCCAAACCCTGCTTATGGCAGCGTAACAATAGACTTGCAGGCAATGGAAAGCTTAAGCAACGTTTTTATTAAGGTTACGGATGTGCAGGGCGCCGTGGTGGTAAACCGTAAAGCCACATCGGCCTTAAGTGCAATTGAGTTACCGGCACGGGGTATTTACCAACTCAGCATTTTGCAGGATGGCCGCTTGCTGGGCACCCGTAAATTGGTTTCATTGAAATAAGTTAAAGTAGAAATGAGCAAAAACACCAGTTACCCTAAAGATAAAATCAAAATCCTGCTGCTCGAAAACATCAGCGATGTTTCTGTAGAAGAATTTCGCGAAGCGGGATATACCAATATCGAAAAACTGAGCGCCGCTTTAGATGAAAAAGAACTGGCGCAAAAAGTAAAGGATGTACACCTGTTGGGTATACGCAGCAAAACACTCATAACCCCTAAGGTGCTGGCAAGGGCCAATAAGTTATTGGCTATAGGCTGCTACTGCATAGGCGTAAACCAGGTAAACATGAAAGCCGCTGTTGAACAGGGTGTGGCTGTGTTTAATGCACCGCACGCCAATACGCGTAGCGTAGCTGAGTTGGTTATTGGCCTTTCTATTATGCTTATTCGCCGTATACCCGATAAAAACAAGGCTGCACACGAAGGCATTTGGCAAAAGGATGCTAAAGGAAGCTACGAGCTGCGCGGTAAAACCCTGGGCATTATCGGTTATGGCAACATTGGCTCACAGGTAAGTGTATTGGCCGAAGCATTAGGAATGGACGTAATTTATTACGATGCCGAACCTAAGCTGCCCCACGGCAACGCCAAGCAAGTCCGTTCGTTGCGCGAGTTATTAAAGCGGTCTAATATTGTAACGCTTCATGTGCCAAGCGATGCATCTACACGCGATATGATTAATGCGCAAACGCTGGCTTATATGAAAAAGGGCAGCCTGCTTATTAATTACTCTCGTGGCGATGTGGTGGACCTTGCCGCTTTAAGAGATTGCGTGAAAAGTGGGCAATTGGCCGGTGCAGCGGTTGACGTGTTTCCTGAAGAGCCCGAAAAGAACGGGGCAAAGTTCAGCACTGTGTTGCAAAACCTGCCTAACGTTATTCTAACCCCACACATTGGGGGTAGCACTGAAGAAGCCCAAACTAACATCGGCCTGGATGTAACTTCCAAAATGTTGAACTTTCTGGAAAAGGGCATCAGCACAGGTTCACATTCTATACCCGCCCTTAACCTGCCAATGCAGGCTAAAACCCACCGTATATTACACATCCATAAAAATATACCGGGCGTGTTGGGCGAAATCAACTCCCTGCTTTCTTCCCACAACATCAATATCCTGGGTCAGTACTTAAAAACCAACGAAAACATTGGTTATGTGGTGCTGGATGTTGACTCGGCACTTTCCCGCGAGGCTGCCGGCTTGCTTAAAAATGCAAAAGGCACCATAAAGTCGCGCCTGCTTTACTAAATATCGGGGCAAATTTAATATGTTAGGGGTGTAACTTTGCTGTTAACTGGCCGTAACACCTTGGTTTTGTGCCACCTTTTCGGATTTTATGGCATAAGGAACTTTTTTAAAAACAAATTTTGTTCGTATTAATCTAATACCTACATTTAATCCGTAATTCCTAAAATCAACGATTATGAAACAACTTCTTACTCTATTAATTATTGCCATCGCTGCTCCTTTCGCTGTTAAAGCGCAATCACTCTCCCCCACCGTAATTGCGAGCACTGGCGGTTTCTCTTCTAACTCCAACGGTAGTTTATCTTACACCGTAGGCGAAATGACAATGGTTCAAACTTTCAGCGCAGGCAACAACATCCTTACCCAGGGTTTCCAGCAGCCAAACGACGTAGCCATTGGCTTAATTGACATTACTAAAGATGAATTCGGTTCGTTTATCGTTTATCCTAACCCCGCTGTAGATAACATGTGGTTTGGTTTCCAGTATCCTGAAGAAGGTAAGTTAACCATAAGCGTTTACAATACACTGGGCCAAAAAATTGCTGACGTTTACAACTCAAACTACAGCAGCGGTAAAACGGTGGAACAAATGAATGTTAGCACACTTGCTGCCGGTTCTTACTTCTTGTCAGCCACATTTACTTCTGCCAACGATGGCAAAGTACACATCACAACAAAACAGTTTAACGTAATAAACTAATCATACAAAAAAGGGAGCTTCACGGCTCCCTTTTTTATTTCTATCCACACCGAATATCGCCCCTGCTCGGTTTTATTATTTAATCATTTAAACTTAAGTGCATGAAAAAGCTATTCCTGTCTTTTGTTTTGGCGTTAACGCTGGGCCTTGCTTTTGCCCAGGCACCAAATCAAATGAACTATCAGGCTGTTGTGCGTGGCACTAACGGCCAGCCCGTTGCCAACAACACCCCTGTTCAACTCCGTTTTACAATTCACGATGGTTCAGCAACCGGTACTGCCGTTTTTACTGAAACCATCAGCACAACAGCCAACCAATTCGGTTTGGTTTCTGTAGCTATTGGTTCCACAACAAGCCTTGCTTCAGTTAACTGGGGTGGCGGCAGCAAGTTTTTGCAGGTTGAAGCCAACATTAGCAGCGGCGGCTTTAACGATATGGGAACTTCTCAGTTAATAAGTGTTCCTTACGCTATGTACGCAGCAAATTCACCGGCAGGCACAACGGGTGCCACGGGACCTACAGGTCCGCAAGGAGCACAAGGCCCGGCTGGCGCACAAGGTAATGATGGTGCCACAGGCCCAACCGGCCCTCAAGGCCCTCAAGGTCCTGGTGGTGGTGCAACTGGGGCAACGGGCCCTACTGGTGCCACAGGTGCAACAGGTAGTGGTGGCGGTGCCACAGGCCCTACAGGCCCTACCGGCCCAACAGGTGCAGGTGGTGGTGCCACCGGCCCAACAGGTGCTACAGGTGCAAGCGGTGTTAAAGGTGCTACCGGTGCTACAGGCCCTACAGGCGTTACCGGAGCTACCGGAACAGGTGTTACCGGCCCTACCGGTGCAACCGGCCCCGGCTCGCTTAGCGGTACTCTTAACTACGTTACCAAGTTTACGCCAAACGGCACGTCAGGCGGTAACTCTGCTTTGTTTGAACTAGGTGGTAGTGTAGGTTTAAATAATACTGCTTTGTCATACGATTTGAACGTGCAGGATGCTAGTGGTAGCTGGAGCAACATGGGTTTTGTAAATGCCAATACCGGAACATCTTCAAGTGATGGCTTTATGGTTGGCTTGGATAATAGTAATGGCACTGATGTTGACGTTTGGAACTGGGAAAACGGAACCATGCGTTTTGCAACAAATGGTGCTTTGCGTGCAACAATTGCAGCTGACGGAACTGTTGGTGTAAATGCAACACCAGCACCAAACGTGCAGATGTCTGTTTCGACTAACCTTGGTAACGGTATTCGTTCCACGCTAATAGGCACGCCGGGCACTTCTATTGCTACGGCGGGCAGTATTTATGGCGAATCAACTACCGGTATAGGCGTTATTGGCGTTAGCCAAAGCCAAAACGGTTTATACGGCTTAAGTGCAGGCTCACTTGGCGGTACAGTAGGCGTTAACACAGCTACGGGTAATGGTGTTTGGGCAATAAACACCGGCAGCGGCATAGGCTTAAAGGCAGATGCTGCCGCAGGTATTGGTGCGCAAATAACCACTACCAGCGGTCCGGCCGCGCTACTAGTAGGTCCGGGAAGGGCCGTTTTTGGCAGTACCGGTTATGGAGCATATACTAATTTCGATGTTCGTCAGCCCAGCATTTCGGTAGGTAGTGGTTCTGGTAATGTTATCCAGTATTACCGCGTTGGCGCTTCCGACTCAGCTAACCTTTACACATACTGCGATAATACCTATTGGGCTGCTTTTTCGAATGGAACGCCTACCGTTGGTTTATATATGAACCGCACAAATGATGATATTGAACCATATGGTAATGGTACAACCTTGATGGGTACGGCTGCTTATCGTTGGGAAGCCGTATATGCTGCTAACGGAACTATCCAGACCTCTGATGCACGCTTAAAGAAAAACATAGTGGACCTTGACCGTGGCATTGGCGCTGTTATGAAACTACACCCGGTTAGCTACGAATGGAAAGAAGATTCAGAAGGTGGTGCCGGAATGCAGATTGGTTTCCTTGCACAGGAAGTAGAAAAAGTAGTTCCTGAAGCAGTACAGCACGATTACATAACTCCTGAGCAAATTAAGCAAGCCGTTGAAGCAGGTAAACCTGCGCCTAAATACACTGATATTTACGGTATGAAGTACGTTGAGTTAATACCTGTATTAACTAAAGCTATACAGGAGCAACAACAACAAATTGAAGATTTGAAAAAAGAGATTCAGCAACTGAAAGAAAATAAGTAATTGCTTTTGTTGTGGTTACACAAAAAACAGGAAGGCTGCCCGCGGGTGGCCTTTCTGCTTTTTATATCTATCTGGTGTAGTATATGAAAAAAAGGTTGACTACAACAGCATTATCATTATCTTTATACATCACGTGAGCGCTCTCGGTGCTCACTACACTAAAAATGGGCACATGACGAAACATCTACTTCTTTCTGTATGGTTATTGCTTTTCTTCTCCTTGGCCTTTGCCCAGGTTCCTCAAAAAATTAATTACCAGGCCATTGCGCGCGATGCAGCCGGCACGCCTGTTACCAACAAAAATGTTTCCGTTCGCATTAGTATTAATACCGGTATAAACCCGGGTTTTACTGAGTACCAGGAAACACAAACTGCTCTCACCAACCAGTTTGGTTTATTCACCATTAAAATTGGTGTGGGCAACGTTACACAGGGCGCTTTTAATACCATTAGCTGGGCCACAGGCAATAAGTATATGTTAGTGGAATACGACCCAAATGGCGGCTCAAATTTTATTAATATGGGTTCTACCGAATTGGTAAGTGTGCCCTATGCATTATTTGCCGCTAACGCAGTAGCGGGTGCAGCAGGCCCAACGGGCCCTACAGGCGCTAATGGTGCTATGGGCCCACAAGGTGCGCAAGGTCCTGCAGGCGCACAGGGTCTTCCCGGTGCTACAGGTCCTCAAGGTGTTGCAGGCCAACAGGGCGCAATAGGTCCGCAGGGACCGGCAGGCATTACAGGTGCGCAAGGCCCTGCCGGTGCTACGGGTGCTGATGGTGCGCAAGGACCACAAGGGTTGCAGGGTGCTACAGGCCCGCAGGGTTTACCCGGTGTAGGCATTGTAAATATTGTAGATAATGGTAATGGAACCTCAACTATATCAACTTCAGACGGCAATAACTACATAGTTATTACACAGGGTCCAACGGGGCCTCAAGGCAATACAGGCCCACAAGGGCCAACCGGTGCCGGTGGTGGTGCTACGGGCCCAACCGGCGATACCGGCCCGCAGGGTTTACAGGGCCTGCAAGGTTTGCAGGGCGCAACCGGCCCGCAAGGTGATACGGGCCCACAAGGCCCGCAGGGCTTACAGGGGGATACCGGCCCCCAAGGTTTACAGGGGGCTACAGGTGCACAAGGTGATACCGGTGCGCAAGGCCCGCAGGGTTTACAAGGAGATACCGGCCCGCAAGGTTTACAAGGAGCAACAGGTGCACAGGGCGATACCGGTGCACAAGGCCCCCAAGGTATTCAAGGTATAACAGGCCCACAGGGTTTACAGGGTGCAACCGGCCCGCAGGGTGATACCGGCGCACAAGGCCCCCAAGGTATTCAAGGTGTAACGGGCCCACAAGGTTTACAAGGCGCTACGGGCCCGCAGGGTGATACCGGTGCACAAGGCCCGCAAGGCATCCAAGGTGTAACGGGCCCACAAGGTTTACAAGGCGCTACGGGCCCGCAGGGTGACACAGGCGCGCAAGGCCCACAGGGTGCGCAAGGCGTAACCGGCCCACAAGGGCCACAGGGCGCAACAGGTGCCACGGGTAATACCGGAGCGCAGGGCTTACAAGGTGTTACAGGTCCACAAGGCCTGCAGGGTGTTACAGGAGCAACCGGCGATACCGGTGCACAGGGTGCACAAGGCATACAAGGCAATACCGGTCCTCAAGGCTTACAAGGTATTACCGGGGCGCAGGGTGTAACGGGTGCGCAGGGTGCTCAAGGCATTCAAGGTGTAACAGGTCCACAAGGTTTGCAAGGCATAACTGGAGCCACAGGCCCGCAGGGCATTACAGGCGCAACCGGCGATACCGGACCTATAGGCTCAACCGGCCCAACAGGTAGTACCGGCGCGCAAGGGCTAACCGGTGCAACAGGGCCGCAGGGTGCAACGGGTATTACGGGCGCAACAGGCGCTACCGGTGTTGGAGTAACAGGCCCCACAGGTGCAACGGGCCCTTCAGGTACGGCCTTCCCTAATGGCACCGCCGCGGGTAACACTACCTACTGGGATGGCACACAATGGGTGGTAAATAGTAATAATATATATAACAATGGCGGCAACGTGGGCATAGGTACTGCTTCGCCAACTGCTAAGCTGCACACTTTAGGCACTGTGCGTTTAGAGGGCCTTACCGGCACAGGGGGCTTTGTTGCTATTGATGCGTTGGGTAACCTTTCTAAAGCCGACCCGCTTGCAGGAATAATTAAGGGAGTTATAGGTTCAACAGGTAACGTTGTTTCAGGTACAGGCTTTACGGTAGCGCATCCTTTTACGGGTGTTTACCAGGTTACCTTTACCACTCCTCCGGCTGCAACGCCTGTTATTAATGTTACCGGCGAGCCTTCTCTTACAACCTATACCACGCAGCCTGCTTATTGCACCACAAGTTACACTTCAGGTACCTGTGCTGCGTTCGGAGATTACATTAACGTTGTTTCAACTACCGGCGGTGTAACCAACATTAACAATGCAAATACAAACTGCAGTGCGGGCTCTTATGGTAACTACCTGGCAACATCGGCACAGGTAACAGCAGGCAGTACTATTACACTAAATGTAACAGTGAATATTCCCGGCGGGTTTGATCCGGAAGGTTTAGGGGTTTGGATTGACTATAATAACAACGGGCAATTTGAAACCAGCGAGTTTGTTGCCAGTTCAGCACCTTCAACCGTAGCTAACCGTACCATGAATATTACCATTCCAACCACATCGCCCAACGGCAACCTGGGCATGCGCCTTAGGGTAGGGTACAGCTACGCTTTTGGAGGCACCGAAGGATGTGGCGCTATTGGCACCTGGGGAGAAACCGAGGACTATACCATCAAGGTATCGGGCAGTACCGGAGCCACTACTGTCCCTAACGTTTTAAATGCTACTAACACCGGTTTTACGGTTAGGGTTATGACCCCCAAGGATGTACTTACTGATACCAAGCTGTACTTCACTGCAGTTCAGCCGTAAGGCTTGTCACTATATTCAGTTACAGGGCCTGTACAAGGTCTTGTAACTGATTTTCATATTCCCCCTACAGGTGCGAAACTTTTCAAAAAAAAGCACAGGCTAAAATTTGTTTCACATTAAATAAACGGTATTTTGTTTCCGATACCTGAAAGCAATTTTGAATTCGTTCTTACTTTAATTAATCATTTTACTCAAAACTTAAGCACATGAAAAGAAAGTTACTCTTTCTGTTGTCGTTGTTCTTAGCCATAACAACGATGACGATGGCGCAAGCCCCGCAAAAAATGAATTACCAGGCAGTGGTGCGCAATGCCAGCGGTAATCCCGTAGGCAATGCTACACCGGTAAGCCTGCGTTTCACTATCCACGACGGCTCCCCTGGCGGAACTACAGTGTATACTGAAACATTAAACACCACTTCTAATTCTTTTGGTTTAGTAAACGTTGAAATCGGTTCCACCGGCAACCTTGCTGTGGTTAACTGGGGCAACGGCGCTAAATACTTACAGGTAGAAACGGATGTGAACAATACAGGTGTTTTCACAAACATGGGAACATCTCAATTAATAAGCGTTCCATACGCATTGTATGCAGGCAATAGTGCTTCAGGTGGCACTACTGGCGCAACAGGTCCGCAAGGTCCTGCCGGCGCAACAGGCCCACAAGGCCCTGCCGGTGCTGCAGGTCCGCAAGGCGTTGCAGGCGCAACAGGTCCGCAAGGCCCTGCCGGTGCTGATGGTGCAACAGGTCCGCAAGGCCCTGCCGGTGCAAATGGCGCTGATGGCGCAACGGGCCCTCAAGGTCCTGCCGGTGCTAATGGTAACGATGGTGCAACAGGCCCCCAAGGTCCTGCCGGCGCTAACGGTAACGACGGTGCAACGGGTCCGCAAGGCCCTGCCGGTGCAAACGGTAACGATGGTGCAACAGGCCCGCAAGGCCCTGCCGGTGCCGATGGTGCAACAGGCCCTCAAGGCCCGGCTGGTGCCGACGGAGCTACAGGCCCTCAAGGTCCTGCCGGTGCTGATGGCGCAACAGGTCCTCAAGGCCCTGCCGGTAATGATGGTATAGATGGAGTTACAGGCCCACAAGGACCTGCAGGTGCCGATGGCGCTACAGGTGCTCAAGGTCCTACAGGTCCAACAGGTGATACAGGTCCGCAAGGCCCCGGTGGCGGCCCAACAGGTGCCACAGGTCCACAAGGTCCTGCAGGTAATGATGGTATAGATGGAGTTACGGGTCCTCAAGGCCCTGCTGGTGCTGATGGCGCTACAGGTCCACAAGGCCCTGCTGGTAATGATGGTGCTACCGGTCCTCAGGGTCCGGCTGGTGCAGATGGAGCAACAGGCCCTCAAGGCCCTGCCGGTGCTGATGGCGCCGACGGTGCAACAGGTGCTCAGGGTCCTACAGGCCCAACAGGTGATACAGGTCCGCAAGGTCCGGGCGGCGGCGCTACTGGCGCAACTGGTCCGCAAGGCCCTGCTGGTAATGATGGTGCTACCGGTCCTCAAGGTCCCGCTGGTGCTGATGGAGCAACAGGCCCTCAAGGCCCTGCCGGTAACAACGGTGCTGATGGCGCAACAGGTCCGCAAGGCCCTGCTGGTAATGATGGTGCTACCGGTCCTCAAGGTCCGGCTGGTGCAGATGGAGCTACAGGCCCTCAAGGTCCTGCCGGTAACGATGGCGCCGATGGCGCAACTGGTCCGCAAGGTCCAACAGGTGATACAGGTCCGCAAGGTCCGGGCGGTGGCGCTACTGGTGCTACTGGTCCACAAGGCCCTGCCGGTAATGATGGTGCTACCGGTCCTCAAGGTCCGGCTGGTGCAGATGGAGCTACAGGCCCGCAAGGCCCTGCCGGTAACAACGGTGCTGACGGTGCAACAGGTCCGCAAGGCCCTGCTGGTAATGATGGCGCTACCGGCCCACAAGGCCCGGCTGGTGCAGATGGAGCAACAGGTGCTCAAGGTCCTGCTGGTAACGATGGCGCTGACGGTGCAACAGGTGCTCAGGGTCCTACAGGCCCAACCGGTGCAACAGGCTTATTGCCTGATGGCACTGCAGTAGGTAATACTACTTATTGGGATGGAACCCAATGGGTGGTAGATAATAATAATATATACAACGCTGGCGATTTAGTTGGCATTGGCAATCCTACCCCTGCTGCTAAGTTGCATGTAATTAGCGTTGATACACCTTCTGTTTTAGGCAGACTAACAGGTTTTAACGGCAATATTTCTGCAGTTATAGGTTCTAATTCAGCTCCGGGCTCAACCAGCCGCAACGTAGGTGTTATGGGTACATACACCGGTGGCGGTTATGGCGCGGGTGTAGTTGGCTATGGTTTCTCTGCAACTCCGGTTATTGATTCATTGATTGATATTGGTGTTTACGGCTCTGCTAATTACGCAGGTGCCAAAGGTGTTTGGGCCCGTACTGCAGGCCCAGGTGCAGTAGCTTTACAGGCTGATGCCGCAAGTGGTGCTACTGCCGGCCAGTTTAATGGTCCGGTACAAATTAATGATGGCACACAAGCTGCCGGTTATGTATTTACTTCTGATGCTGCCGGTAACGGCTCATGGCAGCCTGCTTCAGGCAGTGTAGGTGCCACCGGCCCAACAGGTCCGCAAGGCCCTGCAGGTAATGACGGTGCTACCGGGCCACAAGGTCCGGCTGGTGCAGATGGAGCAACAGGCCCTCAAGGCCCTGCCGGTAACGATGGCGCTGACGGTGCAACAGGTCCGCAAGGCCCTGCAGGTAATGATGGTGCTACCGGTCCACAAGGTCCGGCTGGTGCTACAGGCGCTCAAGGCGACACTGGCCCTACAGGCCCAACCGGTGCAACCGGTTTACTGGCTGATGGCACTGCAGTAGGTAATACTACTTATTGGGATGGAACCCAATGGGTAGTTGACAATGCAAATGTTTATAACGCAGGCGGTAACGTTGGTATGGGAACAACTACACCTGTTACCAAGCTTCATGTAGTTGATGGCGCAGGCGCTGCTATCACAGGTCAGTTCAGCAACTTCGCAGTAGATAATACAGCTGCTGTTGTTGGTACTAATGATGCCTTTACAGGTAACAGAAACATGGGTGTACTCGGTACTTATACCGGCGGCGCTTATGGTGCAGGTGTTGTAGGTTTAGGCTACCAGGCCACTCCGGTTCCTGCATCTAACTTCGATATTGGTGTTTACGGTTCCGCTAATTTCTCAGGTGCAAAAGGTATCTGGGGTAACGTAACTACTGCAGGTGCTACAGCTGTGCAGGCAGATGCACCTGCCGGCGCAATGGCTATAGTGGCTAATGGTAAAGTAAGAGTTAACGATGGCACACAAGCTGCCGGTTATGTATTTACTTCTGATGCTGCTGGTAACGGTTCATGGCAACCTGCTGTGGCTGGTCCTACCGGTGCAACCGGTGCGCAAGGTGATACAGGCCCGCAGGGCGCAACTGGTGATACCGGAGCGCAAGGCCCAACAGGTGATACAGGCCCTCAAGGTGCAACCGGCGATACCGGGGCGCAAGGCCCAACAGGTGATACCGGCGCAACCGGTGCTACAGGCTTACTGCCTGATGGTACTGCTGCAGGTAACACCACTTATTGGGATGGTACCCAGTGGGTAGTTAACAGCGCTAACATTTATAACAATGGTGGCAACGTAGGTATGGGAACAGTAACACCGGGTACTAAACTAGATGTTCTTAACAATGCCGGAACCGCTACCCGTTCTCGTTATTCAGGCTCTACTACTAATACTCCTGCCTCAATAAGCACTAACGATGCAGTAACCGGCAACCAGAATATTGGAGCTTTAGGTACTTATACCGGCTTTGGTTACGGTGCAGGTGTAGTTGGTTACGGCTTCTCAGCCACGCCACTACCTAACACTACTAACGACGTAGGTGTTTACGGTTCTGCAAACTTTAGTGGTTCACGTGGTATTTGGGGTAATGTAACTTCAAGCGGTGCTACAGCTATACAGGCAGATGCAACCAGTGGCGGTAACGCTATTGTTTCTACTGCAACAGGTGGTGGCAAAGCAGGTATCTTCAACGGCGGTGTTCGCATTGCTGACGGTACTCAAGGTGCAGGTCTAATATTTACTTCTGATGCTGCAGGTAACGGTTCATGGCAACCAGCTGTAGCTGGTCCTACAGGCGCTACAGGTGCAACCGGCGACACTGGTCCACAAGGCCCTCAAGGTGTTACTGGCGCAACAGGTGCAACCGGCGCAACCGGTGCTACAGGCTTCCTGGCCAATGGTACTACTGCGGGCAATACTACTTACTGGAACGGCACAACATGGGTGCTTAACAGCAGCAATATCTTTAACAATGGCGGTTTAGTTGGTGTTGGCACTACTGCGCCTAACGCCAAAGTACATGCTGTAGGTACTGATACCACTGCTGTATTAGGCCGCATTAACACTGCTGCCGGTAACAGAGCTGCAGTGATAGGCTCTAACTCTGCACCTACCGCCACTACCCGCAACGTGGGTGTGTTAGGTACTTATACCGGTGCAGGTTTTGGTGCCGGTGTTGTAGGTTACGGCTTCCAGGCTACTGCTATTCCTGATTCTTTAGTTGATATCGGTGTTTACGGTTCAGCTAACTTTGCAGGTGCAAAAGGTGTTTGGGCCCGCGCTTCAGGCACAGGTGCAGCAGCCTTACAGGCTGATGCATTAAGCGGTGCAAGAGCAGCTCAGTTTAACGGTGCTGTGCAAATTAATGATGGCACACAAGCCCTTAACCGTGTATTTGCTTCTGATGCAGCCGGTAACGGTAGCTGGAAAGATGTAAGCACTTTAGGTGGTTATGTTGGTGGCACTGGCATTTCAATTGCCGGTAACACTATCAACTCTGTTTGGACAACAAGCGGCTCAGACATTTTCAACAACACTGGTGGCAACGTAGGTATTAATACCGCAGCCCCTTCAAGCAACTTACACGTAACAGGCACAACCCGTTTAAATGGCTCAGTACGTATTGATGATGGCACTCAGGCTGCAGGCCGCGTGTTAACTTCAGATGCGGCGGGCAATGCTTCATGGCAGGCTCCGGCTAACCAGGTTAGCGTTGCTTCTGCTGGTGCAGCCTCTTCTGTTTCCCCTACTGCAGGTACCTGGGCATTTAGCGGACCTACTGTAACAGTAACCATTACCAGCACTACTCAAAAAGTTGTAATTAATGGTGGTCTTACATTAGGTGCTTCTGCTACCGCTGCAAGCACTTTAGATGTAGCCGTAGGTTACAACAATGGCGGTGGTTTGGTTGTGTTTAGCTTAGGTTCTTACGGCTTACAGGCTGCGGCTAACACCCGTAATATCTATTCCCAGTCTACCAGCATAACCGGCCTGGCTCCGGGTACTTATACCTTTGGTTTAACTACAAGGGCTACTGCCGGCCAAATAGCTAACTGGAATAACAACGAATACGGTACTATTTCTGTAATGGTAATTCAATAATTAACTGAAAAGCAAGCGCGGCTTCGGCCGCGCTTCTTTAAAACTTTATGTTATGAAGACGAGAAATTTGCTGATGGTTTTACTGCTTACAGGTGTTGCCTATATGGGCGTTGCCCAGTCTGCAGGTACTACGCAGCTTTCGAGAGAGGAGAGGAGCAAAATTGTTCCAGTAATTTCTCTTCCGGCTCCTGCAGTTTCAGTTAATCAAACCGCTGCCGAACCTGTTGCTACCAATAATCTCAGCAGAGAGGAAAGGAGTAAAATTGTTCCGCACGTTTCGTTACCGGCACCGGCTACTACCGGCACCACAACTGAGCAACCTGTTGTTCAACAAGGCAGCCGTGAGGAGAGAAGTAAGGTAGTTCCATCAATTTCTTTGCCTGCACCGGCTTCAACCCCGGTTAATGCAGCAAATAAACCTGATAACAATTAATTTATTTAAAGGCGAGCGTAGCTCACTAAAACAAAAAAAATGAAAAGCAAATTAGTAATAACACTGTTCGCAATGATGTTTGCCGGTGCTGCTTACAGCCAGCAGGCTAATAACGCACCACAGGGCAACAACGCAACAAACAACCAGGCTACTACAACGTCGGCACGTGTAAACACCAATGCCGAAACGTTAAAGAACATGGGTACAAGCTCAACAAGCACTACCCCGGCCCCGGCTGTTGAAAGGCACAATACTAACCAGCAGTTATTGAATGCTCCAGCATCAAGGCCTGTAACACCGGTAGCTCCGGCAGCCGAAAGGCACAATACCAATGCTGACCCTCGCTAGTAGTTAGTACAGGTTAACATTTTTATTTAAAGCCCTCTGAGTAATCGGGGGGCTTTTGTTTTGTATGCTATTTAAGCTTAAGCTATATCTTGCAGCCGTGGCTGGCACAGTTATACATATCGGTTACCCTAAGGCAGGTTCAACATGGTTACAGGCCTTTTTTAGCGCTAACCCTGCCTTGTTTTATGATGGAGGTTTAACCGATAGTTACAAGCAAACGGGTAAGGTGCCCGAAAACATTGCCGCAAAAGCCGGTACGGAAAAGGTTTTGGTGTTAAGCGAAGAACAGCTAAGCGTTTGGCAGGGCAACCTGGATATTGTAGGCGTTAAGTTTCAGCCCTTTGATATAAAGCTGCACCAACAACAGGTGTGCGAAAGCCTGCATCACCAATTTCCGGAGGCTAATATTTTGATAGTAACCCGTGGTTTTGCCTCCGCACTAAAGTCCATGTATTCGCAGTATATTACTATAGGGGGCATTTGTACCTTCCAGCAGTTTTTGCAGCACTATGGTAACATAATGGCACAATTTTACGATTATGGCTATCTGATAAGCCTATATCGCCAAACCTTTGGGCATAAGCGGGTGGTGGTTCTGCCCTTTGAACTTTTAAAAGATAAGCCTGCGGCCTTTTTGCAATTAATGCAGCAGGGCCTTCAATTGCCGGCTTTCAACTTTGAAGGCGAGAAGGCCAATGTAGCGCTGCATGTTGAGGAGATGGAATCGTACCGCAGGCTCTCGCTTTTACTATACGGCATGGTTAAATGGTTACCGCGCAAAATGGCGCAGATGATTTATGGCAGTTATGTCTTCATGCTTTATCAGCGCAAATTTCATGGCGTGTTAAAAATGTTCCGTTCGCAAACTGAGCAACTTCATATCCCAACAGAGACCATGGCTTTATTTTCGGGCCGGGCCGAATTGCTGAAATATGAAGAAATATTTGAGCCCTACCTGAAAGAATATTTAATTTGATGCTGTGCGCCCGGTTAAAACTATTTCCAATAAAGAGTATTCGCTTTTCAGTTACCTCAACGAGGTGTGGAAGGCCCGTGGCCTCGTTTTTACGTTTGCCCGCCGCGATTTAAGAATACAATATGCCCAAACCTATTTGGGCGTGTTGTGGAGTATAATACAGCCGCTAACAGGCCTGCTGATCTTTACCGTGTTTTTTCAGCGCTTAATACCGCTGCCGTTTAAGGTGCCTTATGCCGTTTTTGCTTTTACAGGTATGATGGGTTGGTTCTACTTTACACAGTTGGTGGGCCAATCGGGCACAGTGCTGATGCACAACCAAAACCTGATCAAGAAAATCCACTTCCCTCGCCTGGTATTGCCGCTTTCTAAAATGCTTATAGGGCTGGTGGAGTTCTGTATTTCGCTGGCCTTGCTGGTTATACTTATGCTGGTTACGCGCACTCCCTTTTCTGCAAAAGTGTTATTGCTGCCTGTTGTAGTGGTGGCCAATATTATTGTTGGCCTTTCCATAGGTATTTGGCTTAGCGCTTTAACTATTCGCTTTCGCGATTTTCATCACATCATTCCGTACCTGGTAGGTTTCGGTATATGGCTAACCCCCGTGTTTTACCCTACTACCATTGTGCCCGAGCGCTATAACTGGATTTACTATTTCCACCCGGTGGCCAACGTTATTGCACTTTACCGTTGGATTTTCATCGGCACACCTCTCAACGAAATGCAGTTGGTGGTTTCCATGAGTATAGCCTTAGTTATGTTTTTGGGCGGCCTGGTGTTTTTTATACGCAATGAAAAATTTATAGCCGATTACTTATAAAGCTATGAGCGACTTATTACTTGAGGTAAAGAATATTTCTAAAAGTTTTCGCTTAAACGAAAACCGTAAGGATAGTTTGAAAGAAGCTATCACCTCCATGTTTTCGTTCAAAGGCTATTCTGATAAGCAGTTCTTTGCCTTAAACAATGTATCGTTTAAGCTGGGTAAGGGCGAAGTGCTGGGCATTATTGGTAAAAACGGTGCGGGTAAATCTACGCTGTTACGCATACTTAGCGGCATTACGCAGCCCGATAGTGGCGAGATTAACTTCTACGGCAAATCAGCTTCTATTTTGGATGTAGGTGCGGGCTTTCATCCTGAGCTTAGCGGCCGCGAGAATGTTTTTTTGGCAGCGCAGCTGTTTGGCCTTACTAAAGAAGAAATTGAACGCAAGTATCAAAGCATAGTTGATTTCAGCGGCATACAAAAGTTTATTGATGAGCCAGTAAAGAATTACAGCGCCGGCATGTACCTGCGTTTGGCATTTGCCGTAGTGGCACACATTGATGCTGAGGTACTGATTTTTGATGAAGTGCTTGGCGTTGGCGATGCGGAATTCCAGAAAAAGGTGAGCGATTACCTGGCCGCTACTACAGGCAAGGTTTCCTTTGTGGTGGTTTCGCATAACCTGGGCAGCCTTATGAAAATTGCTACACGCCTTATTTTAATGGATAAAGGCACAGTAATTAAAGAGGGCCCCCTAAGTGTAATTAACGATTACATGGACGAGGTGAATGCTGCCCGAAAAACCGCCCATCCTTCAGCTAACAATAGCTGCCTGGTGGAACTGAACGATACTGCCGCTGATGTAGAATTGAAACGCGTTGGTGTTAAAGCAGTTGGTAAAAACTTTGGTGATACCATGCTGGACACTGATGAAATTGAGTTAATGGTAGAGTTAACAGCGCCGCCACATTCTACCATTGATATTGCCTTTCAGCTTAGCAACCAATTTGACCAGCCTATTTTTGCAACCAGTTCCCTGCATCCGGCATCAACTGAGTTTAGTCAGTCCCTTTCAGGCACTTTAACCTATATTTGTATTATACCTGCTGACTTTTTAAATAAGGGCATGTTTACCTTAAACATGTTTATAGTAAAAGATAAGCAGCACATTATAATCAGGAAGAGCAACATCCTTGATTTTCCGGTACAGTTGAACAGCGCGGTAATGAACGACTTTTTTGCGCAACAATATCCGGGAGGATTAAAACCTCTTCACCGCTGGATTATTAAATCGTAAGTTATGAGAAGAGTATTTATCGATGATGCCAAAGAGAAAGAGTTCCAGGAGAAAGGCTATGCTGTTGTGCCCTTTTTAAGTAAGGAAGAAGTGCGTATGATGTACGACTACTACCTTACCGAGAATAAACTGATGAACAACTACGACCCAACGTATGCTGAGTTCTCAGTATTAAATGCCGAACTGGAAAACCGCCGCAAGATATTTGATAAAATAACGGGCCTGTTTTTGCCTAAGCTGGATAAGATATTAGATAACAATAAGCCAATTATTGCCAATTACGTTTGCAAGGAGCCTGCCAAGGGCATGGTGCCTGTGCACCAAAACTGGGCCGTGGTTGATGAAATGAAATATACGTCCGTTTCGGTGTGGTGCCCGTTAGTAGATGTTACCGAAGAGAACGGAACACTTGCTTTCGTTGACGGTTCGCACAAATTTTTCCGCGGGCCGCGTGGCAGCTACGCCAATCGTAATTTTAAAGATGTTGACCAACTGATAATTGATAACTACTTAACCTACCTGCCAATAAAAGCGGGTGAGGCAATTATATTAGATGATAGCGTAATACATTATTCCTCTATTAATAAATCAAACAGTATACGGCTGGCCATACAGTTAATTATGATTCCTGCAGAGGCCCAGGGCTATCATTACACTTTCCGCGAAGAAAACGGCAAAATGATTGCCGACCTGTACGCGGTTGATGAAAGTTACTACCTGGGTATGGTTAACTGGAAAGGCGACCTTTCAAAATACAAGCTGCTTCAGTCTTTTGAGTTCCACAATAAAATGTATCAGAAGGACGAGTTTCAGCAGATAATGAAATATGGAGGCGTGCGTAAGCCTTTCTTTAAAAAGGTACTGGAAATGATAACCGGCTAAGGTTACTTCTTTCGGGCTTTTACTTCGTAGTACATCAAATACATCATTTCTGTTCCCGTATACGGACCTGTGCGTCCTTTAAACGGATTAATGTTATTACGTGCCATAAAACTGTTACCGTTGTTAAAGTCAGGGGCAATTTCAAGTGGCTTACAAAACTCAATTTCAAAACCGTGCTTTTCCAGCAGGCCGGTTATCACCTTCACATCCTGCACATTCAGCTTTATGATTTCCTCGATACGCTCAACGGCGTAGTCAATTTCGCTTTGCATTTGTTTATCGTAATGGCGGAAGAGGTCCTTAATGTAAACACAGCCGCCCTGCTTTAAAACTTTTGCTGTTTCGGCTATAACCACTTCCGGTTGATGGGAGTGTACTAAGGATTCCAGGTAAATAGCGCGGTCAAACTTTTCATAACCCAGCACATCACTCATTTTATGAAAATCGGCAATAGTAAAAGTTAAGCGGTCCTTTAAACCTTCTTCCTCAGCCTTGTCTTCAGCCACTTTGGCCTGCGTATGCGAAACCGTAATACCGGTTATACGGGTTTTAGGCAAACGTTTGGCAATGCGAATTGCGGGCCCGCCTATGCCGCAGCCGGCGTCCAGTATGGTCATGCCGTCCTGCAAATCGCCAGAATGGATGATGTAATCAATCAAATCATCGGGGTTAGCAGTAGCATACGATTGAAAAATATCACCAAAGCTTTCAATATAACGGCTGTTCCAATCTTCGTAATAGCCGGCAACCACATCGGGGTTAAGCTCGGGTTTCTTTCCAAAAAAGCGCTTCAAAAAATTTATCATAACTGCTGTGCCCGAAAATATTATTAACCAACTGAAAATGCTACTGTAAGAAATTTAATTTTAACGGCATGCTTAAATTGTTCCGGTCTAACATATGGTGGGTGGCTGTTGTGCCCCAGGTACTGGGTTGGGTGTATTTTTGCATTTTAGACAGCACTTTCCATTTTCCGGAGCAACTTACCGGATTTGCTTTCTTCTTTCTGGCGCTGGTAACAATTTCAGCTTTTGGCTACCTGTTTAATGATTTGTGCGATGTAGATGCCGATAAAGCAGCGGGCAAGCCTAATGCATTAGGCAAGTATCCCTTTTACCTAAGGTTGTTGTTGGTGGCGTTAATCCTTGCGCTTGGCGTTTTTTGCTGGTGGAAGGTAGGGGCATCGCTTTGGGCAAATATCTTTTTTGCGTTGCAGCTTTTTGCTTTGGTGGTTTACAGTGCCCCGCCCTTCCGGCTTAAAAACAGGCACATTTTCGGTGCTTTAACCGATGCCTTTTACGGCCACGTAAATCCTGTTTTAATTACACTTCTCACGTTTGGCTTTAATGTAAACGCAGGGGCGCCGGAGAAAACTACCCTGTTTGTTCCATTGGTAGTAGCCTGCACTTTTTTAAAAGGCTTCCGGAATATTTTGCTGCACCAGGTTGAGGACCGCCGAAACGATAGAAGAGCAGGCGTAAACACTTTTGTAGTTAAATACGGCGCGCTCTTTTCTATAAACCTTATCAACCGCCTTTTGATTGTTGAAATATTGGCAACCCTGGCGGTTGTGTTAAACATAAGTATGGTTGCCCCGCCTTTTTTTGTTTCCGCCTTACTATTTATTGCACTTACTTACCTCAAATTCAGCGGGTGGAAACTATCGTACCTACCGCAGCGGCAACTGCGTTTTAAATTCCTGTATTTTATGAATGATTACTTTGAAGGCTGGATGCCCGTTTGGCTGCTGGTTATACTTGCTGTGCACAGTCCGCTTTTTGCAGCTATACTTGTTGTGCATTTGTTGTTGTTTCCTTCTTTCATCTTAAAATTGTGGAAGGATTTTAAAACTATTCGCGAGAACTTTAAGACAGAGGAGGATTACTGATGTGTGGTATTGCCGGTCAGGTAAAATTTAAAGGCGTAATTAACGAGGGCAACATCAGTGCTATGGACGAGGCCATAAAGCACCGCGGCCCCGATGGTTCAGGCCTCTATATCAATGAGGCAAAAACCGCCGCATTAGGCCATCGCCGCCTTTCTTTTCTCGATCTTTCCGAAACCGGTAAACAACCAATGACACAGGAAGACGGTAGCATGTGGGTTACGTTTAACGGCGAGATTTATAACTACCTGGAGCTGCGCCTTGAATTGGAAAAGTGCGGCCACCGGTTTCATTCGCATACTGATACTGAAGTGATACTACATGGCTACGAGCAATGGGGCGCTGACGTAGTAAACAAAATGAAGGGCATGTTTGCCTTTGCTGTTTGGGATGAAAAACGCAAAGAACTTTTTTTAGCGCGCGACCGCTTCGGCATTAAGCCGCTATATTACTATTACGAGGATGGCAACTTTGTTTTTGCATCAGAGATTAAGGCTATTAAAGCCAATGCAGATGTAAGCACCTCTTTGGACTACTCTTCTTTTGCCGACTTTTTTGTTTACCGTTATATACCTTCTCCTAAAAGTATCTGGAAGGAAGTTAAGAAGCTGCCCTCGGCCCATTGCCTTTTATTAAAGGCTGACGGAGCAGTAGAGATAAAAGAATACTGGAAGATTCCTTTTGCTGAAAAGATAATAGCTGATAAAGAAGCTGTAGAACGTTTTGATGAGCTGCTTTATAACTCGGTGCATATTCACGCCCGCAGCGATGTGCCTGTAGGATCTTTCCTTAGCGGTGGTTATGACAGTTCTGCCATTGTTTACTACCTCTCGCGTTTTGGTTATACGCCCTCTACCTTTGCTATCGGTTTTGAGGGATGGGACGTAAGCGAGCATATTTATGCTGATATGGTAGCTAAGCATTATGGCACACATCATCACTCCCTAATTCTTGAAGCACAGTCGCTTGATTTGTTGGACCACCTGGTATGGGTTTACGATGAACCCAATGGCGATATATCTATCATACCTACCTACCTGGTCAGCCGCGAGGCCTCAAAGCATGTAAAGGCTGTAATGAGCGGCGAGGGCAGTGATGAATTTTTGGTAGGGTATCAATGGCAGAAAGATTATGCCCCCCGGCAGTTGGGGTGGTTGGATAAACTAAAGCTGCTATTTGCAGGGCAACAACCAAACCACATGCTTAACTATTATGCCGGCTGTATGGCTATGGGCCGGTTTGATAATAGGGAGTTGAAAGAAATGCTCTCACCACATTTACATCAGCACCTTAACAACAACGGCGATTGGTATTACCATCATCTTTATCAGCCTCAGTTGCCGGATTTAAAAGCCATGCAGGTGCTGGATGTTAAGCACTTTATGGGCGAGCAGGTGTTGGGCAAAGTGGATAGGGCCAGCATGGCCAACTCGCTTGAAGTGCGCGTACCTTTTCTTGACCATGAAATTTGCGAGTTCGTTTTTCAGTTAAGCCAACAGGTGTATTACCGTAAGGATGAAACCAAGCACCTGCTGTATCAGAATATTAAAAACCACTTACCGCAGCAAATTCTGCAGCGTAAAAAGCAGGGCTTTGTAGGGCCCGATAAATATTACATGAATTACGAGTGGTATAAAAACCGGCTGGCCGATAGTAAACTGGTGGCAGATGGTTTAATAAACCGCGGATATGTGGACCGCCTTATTGCTACTAACGACCATTGGCGCCTGTGGAAGGTTACCGTAATGGAACTTTGGTACAGAAGGTGGTGTTAGAAGTAGCCTTAATTCCCACGGAAATTCTATTTTGTGCGCCATGAGGATATTGTTAACCGGCTATGCGGGCTTTATAGGTTACACCCTTGTGCAGCAGTTAAAAGAGCACGAGTTGGTGGGCCTCGATAACTTTTCCTCTCTATCTAACTACGATATTAAACTGGCGCGCGCAAAGCAGTTGGGCATTAGCGATGTTAATGCATTGGCCAATGCACCAATCAAAAATGGCAATGGCACTTTTTACCTGGCCGACCTTGCTGATGCTGCTCAACTGGAAAGTATACTTGCCGAACATAAGTTTGATTTGATTATACACCTGGCTGCATTAACGGGAGTTCGTCAGTCATTGAACAACCCGCAGGCGTATATTGATGCCAACGTAAAAGGCTTTGTAAACCTGCTGGAGGCCGCTTATAAAAGCGGAGTTAGGAATGTCATCTATGCATCCAGCTCTTCTGTTTATGGTAGCAATACCCAAACACCTTATGCTGAAACGCAGGTAACCGATTCGCCCATTTCAGTTTATGCTGCCAGCAAAAAAGCTGATGAATTATTAGCACAGGTGTATTCTAACCTGTATGGCATGAACCTCATAGGGCTGCGCTTTTTTACCGTTTACGGCGCATGGACACGGCCCGATATGGCTGCTTACATTTTTATGAAAGCTATTGCTGATAAAAAGCCAATTGACCTGTTTAACGAGGGCAAAATGGTGCGCGATTTTACCTATGTGGGCGATGTGGTGAAAGCCATTAAGTTATTGATGGCTCGTTTTGAAAAGGGCGGCGTACAGGGTAGCGATATCTTTAATATAGGCAATCATTCACCAATCTATGTTTCGCAGTACCTCGCAGCCATTGAACAGGCGATGGGAGAGAAGGCAATCATCAATAATAAGCCTATACAGCCCGGCGATATGCCCGCCACCAATGCTGATTCTGATAAGTTGTTTCAATACATTGGCTTTCGCCCCGATACAAAGGTGGAGGATGGCGTTAAGGAAATGGCAGCCTGGTTCCGTTCCTATTACAGTGCCCCGAACAAAGGCTAGTGGCAGCAATTTGCTGTTAAATCCTTTCTCAATCCCCGTAAAACTTTTAACATTACTGCCTCGGCTGTAGGGCTGTTTTATTGCATTATGTCTGCTGATAAATTTGTTTTTGTTGTTTGTGGTGCGCGCGAGCATGTGGAAACACTGCACTATTCGTTGCGGTACCTAAAGCATTTTTCCAAAAACGAAATAATTGTGGTTACCGATTCATCGCGCAACGAAATAGCTGTTGAGCATGATAAAGTAGTGGATGTAAAAACGCCGGAACAGTACAACCACCACCAGGCCAGTATTTATCTTAAAGTAGGCCTCAATAAATTTTTACCCGGGGGCTTTAATTACTGTTACCTTGATACGGATGTTATTGCCTTAAGTGGTGAGTGCGATGATATCTTTGGCCAGAAAAAAGGAGTTATCACCTTTGCGCCCGACCATTGCCGCATGCCTAAGTTTAGCCCCAGCGCTGTTAAGTGCGATTGCTTTGAAAAAAACCGGAAGGACATAGCTGAGCTGGAAGCCCTGATGGAAAAATTTGACCCTGCCCGCAAACAGCAGGATCCCGTAATGGAGGAGAAGAAGAAGGCGCTAATCCGCAAGTTTGAAGTGTTGAAGCGGAATAAACTGCACTACCTCTGGATCTCGATTCGCTTTATTACTACCCTGCGCACCTTTAAGCTGGATGATGATACCTTTTACGACCGCCGCAAAAAGGTATGGCACGATAAAGAAGGCCGCATCATTATTACACCGGCTGAAAGCATGGTAAAGGATATTGAGAAAAACTCTCAATGGCGTTGGAACAGCCTGCGCCGTAGATGGATAGGCCCTGATGGTAAGGATGTATATGATTTAGAGTGTAACCACCTGCAGGAGTATATCGGTAAGCGATTTAGTATTGATGTAAAGGATGCGCACTTTCAGCATTGGAACGGAGGAGTGTTTTTGTTTAGTGACGATAGCGAAGACTTCTTGAATGCATGGTTCGATAAAACCATGAAAATATTTACGTACCCTGAGTGGCGCGTGCGCGACCAGGGCACCCTGATAGCCACCGTATGGGAGTTTGGTTTGCAGAACCATCCTATGCTTTCTAAAAAGTTCAACTTTATTGCCGACTACAACAACCAAAAACTAATGATGGACGAGCAGGGGCATTTTTCTGATGATGCCTTTAAAACCAAATACAAGCCGGCTCTCATTCACATCTACCATAACTTTGGTAAAAAAGGGTGGGAAGTTTGGGATTATGTGGAACGTATAGGCCAAACCTTTTAAGCCATGGGTCCACGTAAAAAGCGAATCCTCTTTCAGCTTTCGTTTGTATTGGTGGCTTGTTTGATTATTGAAGTGGTACTGCGTTTTATGGGCTACAAGCCCGGCGATTTACGCCCTAACTGGTTAAAGCTGTACCCCGTTGATTCGCTTGTGCTGGTGCATGATTTTTATACCAACGATAAGGGGGTTCTTATTGCAGATAGTAACTACTGGGCCAAAGAGAAAATTTATATCAATAAAGATGGTTTCCGGGGTAAGGAGTTTTCTCAACTTGATTCATCAAAGAAGAAAATCCTGTTCATCGGCGATAGTTTTACATGGGGTATGAGCGCCAGCCCTTTTCAGGACAGTTCCTTCTGTGATATCCTGGGCCGCGAAACCAATTATGAAATCATAAATACCGGCATACCCGCAGCCGACCCCACTCAATACGAAGAAATTGCTAGGGAATACGTGGAAAGGTTGAAGCCCGATTATGTAGTGGTAGTGTTTTTTATGGGCAACGATTTAATGAAATGGGAGCGCGAAGTAATACCCGGCCGCCAGTTTTATTACTGGACAAATGCCGGCGCAGTATTGGCGGATATTGACGGCAAACATTTTAACAGCGCGCAGGATGCCTACCATTACCTGGTAAACGATAAGTACTTTTTAAGTAAGCCTGCCGGGTGGTACGAAAATGTGGTTGCCAAGAGCGCCTTGCTATCGCGACTGTATGCCGTGCGCTTTCGCATTAAGGAAAAGCTGGAATACAATGCGCTCCTGAAAAATACCGGCATCACTAAGCGCCACTTGTACGGCATTGTAAATACCTGTAACAATGCCGGCGTGCCTTTAAAGTTTGCGCTTATACCCGAGTATAAAGAAGCCAATATGGATACGGCCGCGTACCGTAAGCAGTATGCTGATTTGTTAAACGATAGCCTGTTGCAATCCTATTGGTTGATAACGCCCACAGGCAAGGAACTTTTTAAAGAAAACCCCGACGGGCACCTTAATAATGATGGGCACCGTTTTTATGCCGGCTTTTTAAAGCAGTTTCTGGCCTCCGTAATAAGCAACTAATCCTTTAATTTACAGCGTGAACCATTTATGCACCATTACCACGGTTAGCCACCTGTATAAGGTAAAGGCGTTGGCTGAGTCCTTGCGGCAAGGCACACCCTTTGTGCTACACGTGCTGGTGGTGGATAGTGAAGATGATTTTGAGTTTAAAGATTGCCGTTTCTATAAGTTAGGGGATGTAAAGCATGAATCTAACGCGGCCGAAATAATACCCAAGTACAGAACAGATAAAAACCGCCTGCGCTGGAGCCTTAAGCCGGTTTTAATGAAATACCTGTTGGAGAAGGAGGGGCTTGATAAAATCATTTACCTGGATAACGACCTCTTCTTTTATTCCGATTACAATTTTCTGTTTCAATTGCTGGATAAGTATTCCTTTTTGCTTACACCGCATTACTACAAGTATAGCCCGCGCCGCGACCAAAACTGGTTTGAGGCCAACTTCAGGGTGGGCCTGTTTAATGCGGGGTTCGTAGGCGCAAGCCAAAAAGGTATTTCAACCCTGCAATGGTGGGCGGAGTGTTGCGCCTACCGCTGCGAGAAAAATTCTTTCCGTGGTTTGTTCGATGATCAAAAGTACCTGGACCTGGTAACAGTTATTGACGAAAATGCGCATATTGTTCGCCATAAAGGCTGCAATGTTGCGGGCTGGAATACCGAAGTTTGCAGCAGGACTTTAGTGGACAACCGTGTGATGATAGACGGGGAATACCCCGTGGTGTTTATACACTTTAACGATACCACAGTGCGCGAAATAATAAACGGCGGCGATTCGATTTTGTTTAATCACTACCGCGAGTATGTGGAGGTATTGAAAAACTATAACGTTGATTTAAAGGAAAAGGACTTACTCTTTAATCAACCATTTACTGACAGGCTAAAATTCGGCTTGTGGAAGATTGTTACTGAATTTGGCATTTAACCTATGGCAAAACAAAAACCGGAAATAAAGCAAACCACGCCGCCCAAAGCTGTTGTTAAACAGCCATCGAAACCGGGCTTTTTCAGCGCTAACCCTGTGCGCTTGTACATGCTTATAATCTTTCTGCTTGGTTTCGGTATTTACATCAATACGGTGCGTAACGAGTATAACCTGGATGATGAATTGGTAGTGCAAAACCAGGTGCCCAATTCCGATATTGTTTCAGGCTGGCAGGTGGTTTCCCCGCATCGCCTTACATCAAAAGGTTGGGAGGCTATCAAATTTAACTTTGGTGCTTTTAGTGCTGATAGTTTAAATGGTGCAGGGTTTGGCAAGCATTTAAAATATTTTCTTCCCGAAGTTTTTCGCGAGCCTTACTATAAGGATAATGCGGGTTACCAGTACGAGTTCCGCCCCATCGTGTTATTTAGCTTTGCCCTGGAGCATGCCATTTTTGCCCGAACCGAAAATCAAAACGGTAAGGAGGTAGAAGTGGAGAACCCACACCTCAGCCACTTTTTTAATGTGGTGTTGTACGCTTTGTTGTGTGTATTGCTTTTTGTAGTAATGCGAAGGCTCTTTCCGCAATATAATCCGCTGTTTGCCTTTTTTATTGCTTTACTATTTACCGCCCACCCTATACATACCGAGGTAGTTGCCAGCATCAAAAACCGAGATGAGATATTTGCACTCGGCTTTGGCTTGCTTTCTGTTTACAGCGCCCTGCGTTATGTGCAAAGTTCAAAACTGCGTTGGTTGTTGTTGGTGCCTGTAACTTTTGTGTTGGGTATTCTTTCTAAATCAACCACCATAACCTTTGTGTTGTTAGTGCCTTTGGCGGTAGTGCTGTTAACACCGGCTAACTTCAGGCAGGTTTTGTTTTTAGCGGTTGTTTTAATTATTCCATCGGTTTTCTTTTCAAGGCTTTACTCGGTTACACAACAAATTTTATTTGCTTCAGGCCTGTTTGCAGCCGTAGTAGTCCTGTTTGTGCTAAAGCACTTTCCGGCTATTAAAACACAAACTGCAGCGCTTATGCAAAGCGCATTCAGTGTTTTTCATACGCGTACCCAAAGCGAAATTACCGTTACCCCGCAGCTTAACTTTCAGTTTCTTAAAAATCCTTTAGTAGCGGCAAGTTTTGTT
Organism: Chitinophagales bacterium; assembly: GCA_039811145.1. Classification (GTDB taxonomy): domain Bacteria; phylum Bacteroidota; class Bacteroidia; order Chitinophagales; family LD1; genus Bog-950. The sequence continues at coordinate 148,353 of JBDHYB010000004.1, forward strand.
TTGCTCTTACTTATCGGCATGGGGCTTGCATTCGCAGGTTTGTATTCCGCCAATGTGTGGTTGGCCTGTTTGCCGGTGCTGTTGTTCTGTATTGTATTCCTGCTTGTTAGGGCTGAGCTTCAGTTTCTGCTTATTACTCCTATTGCTTTGCTCATTACTTACTCCATGATCAAGTTCAACTCATCAGGCGTACTGGTGCAGGCAGGCTTAATGGTGTTTTTAACCACGCAGTTTTTCTCGGGCGGCAGGCAGGTTAAAATTCTGGTAACCGTAAATTATGTAATATATACCCTGGCCTCCTTACTGTTTTTACACTCTTTCTTTCCGCTGGCGGTTTTGTTTTTCGCGGGCTTTTTAAACCGCCGTTTGTTGCCCGTTACCTTTATTATGATTGGGGTATCGCTCATTTTTATGGGCCGCAGTGTTTACAGCCTTGCCACGGGTAAATCGGGTTTTGAACTAGGCTTGTTGGGTTTGCCTGTAATTTTTGCCAGCATCTTTTTGTTATGGCGCAGCAAACAGCATGTATTGGTGCGCACCTCGCTGCTGGCCTTGCCGGTTATCATGTTTTTGTATTTCCGTTTTGCGCCGCCCTCTAACAGCAATAGTCTTGTTTCGGGCCTGCAGCGCACCTACTTTCAAATGAATGTTACGCGTGCTGCTGATTTAAACCCTGTGCAGTCCGTTCGTCCGGTGTATTATATTGAAAACCCCATTCAGCCCACTGATCCCTTCAGTATAAAATTCGGCACAGCCATGACGGTGTTGGGCAAATACCTTAAGCAGGTGTTCGTTCCGTACCCTATGAGTTACTACTACGGTTTCTCGTATTTCAAGCCAATCAGCATTAATAACACCTGGCCATTGGTAATTCTTATTACCTACATCCTTATAACCCTGTTAGCCGTTGCCCTTATCTGGCGGCAACCGGTTATCAGCTTCTCCATTTTCTTTTACCTGGGTTCTATTGCAGTTTTTTCTAACCTGTTTATACCGGTGCCGGGCGTTATGGGCGATCGTTTTTTACTCATCCCTTCTATCGGTTTTTGCCTACTTCTTGTCTATCTGTGTTTTAAGGCATTGCGTATTGATGCGGAGGATAAGAAGCTATCTTTTAAAACGGTTTCAAAACCACTTGCGGGTGTGTTTATTGGGGTAACGCTGGTTTATACGGTTCTGGCCTTTACGCGCAATTTGGATTGGAAAGACCGCATTACCTTATTCAGCCACGATATTAAAGTGGTAGATAACTCGGCACAGGCTCAAAACCTTTTAGGCGTGCACCTCTTTCTGCTATCGCAGCAAAAGGAGTATCAAGCTGCAGATAGCATAGGGGCACGTATTCAAATACTGGAGCAGGCGGCCTCGCACTTCAATAAAGCAATTGAAATATACCCGCGTTTCCTTAACGCTACTTACGATTTGGGCAGGGCTTACTACACCATCGGCAACTTTTATTCGGGTTACTACCATAACCCAACGCAGGCCCGCGCTTACCTGGATAAGGCCTTTGAGAAATATCTTGCCGTACAAAAAATAG
>JBDHYB010000005.1:0-139562 GCA_039811145.1 Chitinophagales bacterium
CTCTTTAGCCGATGGCAAAAACAGCATTACCCGCAGAATAGTGATTACAGAATAGCACCCAAAAGCAGCCTCATTCAGGCTTTTCTGTTGAAAACTTTAACTTAAAAGGCTTTAGTAAAAGCCAAAGTTGGTGTTGCTTTACACCGCGAATTATTCGCAAATTTTTAACCCTAAAAACAAATTATGAAGAAGATAATCTCTACTTTTTTCATTGCTCTTTGCGCTACCGGCGCTTTTGCTCAAAACTGCGCCGGCGGTAACGGCTCTTTTGTATGCACCCCAACCGGTGGACCTGCTTCAGGCGGTTTCCAGGACCTTAACACCGTACCTTGTGCTGAAAAAACGGTTGCTTACGACTACGCTATGCAGTTTACCATGTTTTCCCAGTTCAACTTTCTGGGCCAGCAAAGCGTGGATAGTATTGAATTCGTATCTATTGATAACCTGCCTTGCGGCATTTGCTGGGCGGTAAACAAAACCACTAAAAGATATTCAGCAAATGAGGACGGCTGTTTAAAGTTTTCGGGCACTACTAACGATGCTGAAGGCCAATACAAGCTGGCTTTAGCGCTTAAAGCGTGGATAAACGGCCAGTTAAGCCCTGTAACTGTTCCTGCCAGCCTGGTTGACCAAACCGGTATCCGCCTTTACCTGCGTGTAAAAGCAAGCAGCGGCAGCAACTGCCCTAACGTTGATACTTCAGCTAATGCTACCAACCTAACAGCTTCTGCAAGCTGCCCAACCGGCATTAACGATGTAGCAGGCAACGTAACTGCCCTAAACGTTGTACCTAACCCAATGAACTCTACTGCTGAAGTTAAGTTTAGCGTAGCAATAGCCGGCAACTACACCCTTAGCATGACAGATATTACCGGCAAACTGGTAATGAGCCGTGAGTTAGAGGTTAAAGCCGGAGACAACACCGTAGGTATCGACCGCAACAACCTTTCAGAAGGTGTTTACCTGTTGAGCCTATCTGACGGCCGTAACGCCATTACCAAACGGGTTTCGGTTACACAGTAAAAAAAATCTAACTAAAACAAAATAAAATGGCCCTGCACAAGCGGGGCCATTTGTTTTTGTACCCCCTTGCCTATACTTTCGCTGCCTTAAATAAAACAAGGACTATGCAAGGAATACAGCAATGGTTAGACGAATACGCCGTTAGCCACCAAAACCCCACCAACAAAACCATCCACTGGATATGCGTACCTCTTATCTTTTTCAGCATTGTGGGTTTCTTTTACAGCATTCAGTTCCCGGTTAAGTTAGTGGGCGATATGAACCTTAATGTAGCCATACCTATGCTAATAGGGGTTACTATCTATTACTTCACCCTCTCGCGCACTTTGTGGTTAGGTATGTTTCTGTTCTCCCTTATCTGCCTGGCAGGTTGTTATGCAATACAATCAGCCGGCCTGCCGGTATGGGCAGTTTGCATTGGCATATTTGTTACCGCATGGATAGGCCAGTTCTACGGCCACAGTGTAGAGGGTAAAAAGCCCAGCTTCCTTAAAGATTTACAATTTCTTATGATTGGCCCGGCCTGGCTAATGAGTTTTATTTACAAGCGCATTGGTGTTGCCTACTAAATCGGCACAGTGTTTGAAAATTATCCTACCAAAATCAAAGCATAAACCCCAAAATGAAAAAACCACTGCTCATTGTAGCTGCCATTGTAGCCATATCCTGCATTAACTTTTCGGCAAAGTACCAACCCGAAAGCCAAACGCATACCATTGTAAATAAAATGCTGGCCGCTATTAATAGCAGCAAAGGCTACATGTACACTATGCGCAGTAATGAGCGTATAGTAGGCATGAAGAACCTGCGCGGCGGCGATATATTTACCAAGGTTAGCGTAAACCCGCAGCAGGTTTACATGAAAATGGTAACCGACCCTAACAAGGGAACAGAAATACTTTACGTAAAAGGGCAGAATAACAATAAAGCCCTTGTTAACCCCGGCAAAATGCTGCCTACTATTAAGTTAGCGCCTACCAGTGGCCTGCTTACAAAGGAACAGCACCATATTATTACTACCGCCGGTTTCGGCGCCACCGCCCGCATAATGGGTGATGCCGTAAAACGCGCCGATGCTCAGGGCAAATTTGATGAGGTATTTAAATATGAAGGCGATATTGTTTGGAACAATCGCAACTGCTACAAAATAATTATTACCGATCCTACATGGGCTTACACCACCTACAAGGCTTTACCCGGCGAAAAAATGTACGACGTGGCCTACAAACTATTAATACCTGAATACCACCTGGTGGAATTGAACGGCGTAAAGAATTTTGAAGAAGACTTAAGCAACAAAACCCTTAAAGTGCCAACTGCTTACGCCCGCCGTACGGTATTGTTTGTTGATAAGGAAACCAACTTCCCAATCCTTCAGGAAATGTCCGACGATAAAGGCGTTTTTGAACGTTACGAGTTTTACAACCTCGTAATTAACCCTGCTTTTAAAGCCGATGAGTTTACTGAGGACTTTGACGGCTACGGCTTCTAGTACAGTCTTACTATTTATATCTAAGAGCGTTTAATTTTCCCGGCCTGCAAGCAGGTAAAGCACGGCCATGCGTATAGCAACCCCGTTTTCCACCTGTTGCAAAATGATGGACTGCTTTGAGTCGGCCACATCACTGTTTAATTCAACCCCGCGATTTATGGGGCCCGGGTGCATTATGGTTATATCCTTATTGATAGAGTCCAGCAATTCGCGGTTAACTCCGTAAAAAAGGCTGTATTCGCGTAAAGAAGGGACAAATTTGATGTCCATACGCTCCAACTGTATACGCAGCACATTGGCTACATCGCACCATTCCAGTGCCTTTTTTAAGTTCGGTTCGTAGGTCACACCCAATTCCTCAATATGCTTGGGCACAAGGGTTGGTGGGCCACAAACCTTGACCTTCGCCCCCATTTTAATCATCAGGGGTATATCGCTGCCAGCTACGCGGCTGTGTTTAATATCGCCAATTATAAGATAGTTAAGGCCCTTTAAGCTGCCATACTTTTTATAAACCGAGTAACCATCCAGTAAACCCTGGGTGGGGTGCTCATGCGTACCATCGCCCGCATTTATAACCGTGGCAGGTATATGCTGCGATAGAAACTCGGCTGCACCGCTGCTGCTATGCCTCATAACCACCATATCCACCTTCATGGCTAAAATGTTCCTAACAGTATCAAGCAGGGTTTCGCCCTTTTTTACCGAGGAGCCGGATGCCGAAAAATTGATGGTATCTGCGCTAAGGCGCTTCTCTGCTAATTCAAAAGAAATACGGGTGCGGGTTGAATCTTCAAAGAAAAGATTGGCAATCGTTATATCGCGAAGTGATGGAACTTTCTTAATGGGCCGGTTAAGTACTTCTTTAAAATTATCGGCAGTTTGAAAAATGAGGTCAATGTCGGATTTATGAAGTGGCTTTATACCGGTTAAATGTTTCGTGCTCAAAGCGCTCATTGACCTTATGATTTTTTGTTATTTATTCCTTATCATCAACAATCCAAACCTTATCCTCTCCTTCTGTTTCCTTCCACTCCACTTTTACCTTTTCCGACACAATGGAATCGATAACCTTACCTACATATTTTGCCTGTATAGGCAGGTGACGCTGCAACCTGCGGTCTACCAGTACCAATAGCTCTACATCAGCAGGGCGGCCATAATCCAGCATGGCATCTAAGGCCGAGCGGATGGTTCTGCCCGTATACAGCACATCGTCAATAAGTATGATATTCTTATTCTCCAGCGAGAAAGAAATAGCAGTTTCATCCGCTATCATGGGGCCCTTTTTACGAAAGTCATCGCGGTAAAAAGTAATATCCAGGCGGCCGTATTCTATATCATTTCGCTTTAATATCTGCGAAAGCTTTTTGTAGATGCGGTCAGCCAGGAATACACCACGCGGTTGCACCCCTATTAGCGCTGAATTTGAAAAATCTTTGTGTTGCTCGATTAACTGATGGCAAAGACGCGTTATGGTGAGGTCCAGTTTTTTAGTATCGAGTATTACGCGGCGTTGCATTTTTTAAAGCTGTGCGAATATAACTAAAGTAAAGCAAGTGGCAAGTTGAATCCAAAAATCACGCCTTCAAAAACGCATTTTACCAATGAAAATTAGCCTGTCTACATTCACATAGTGTGCATAACTTATACAGCCAAAAATTGCACCAAACGGCATACATCCTTACTTTTCGTTTTATAAACAAACAAACATGGCAACCAAAAAAGCAAAAAAAGCTGCGCCTAAGAAGGCAGCAAAAAAAGCCGCTCCTAAAAAAGCTGCTCCAAAAGCAAAGGCTAAAAGAAAGCCTAACCCAGCATTCATGAAACCTATGACTCCAAGCTCTCAACTTGCAGCTGTAGTAGGTAGCAAAGCAATGCCTCGCACCGAGGTTACCAAAAAAGTATGGGACTACATTAAGAAAAACAAACTTCAGGATGCTAAAGAAAAGCGTAACATCAACGCTGATTCTGCCCTGCAGGCTGTGTTTGGCGGTAAGAAAACCGTTAGCATGTTTGAGATGGCTAAGCACATCAACAAACATCTGTCTTAATCGGTTTTACCCATTTAAACTGAAAATGCTCCGCAATTGCGGAGCATTTTTTTTATACCCCTATTTGGCTATCGGCAATGCTTTAACCCTTTTTTAACCATGCGGGCATCTTGTCATTGGCACAGCAATTGACCTATCCTAAACTCCGATTTTTAGTTTTAAATTGTGATATTATGAAGATGAAGGATTATCTGCCACAACCTGTAAGTGATGATGAGGTTGAGTTCTTACCCATTTTGCCTGACGAAGAGGGTGCAGATGGCAAAAAACTGGAGGTTCCTGATGTGCTGCCTTTGCTGCCCCTCCGCAACACTATACTGTTCCCGGGCGTGGTTTTACCTATCACCATAGGCCGCGATAAAAGCATTCAGGCTGTCAAAGAGGCATACAAATCGAACAAATTGGTGGGGGTAGTTGGTCAAATTGACGGAAATATTGAAGAGCCGGAATTTGCCGATTTATTCCGTATAGGCACCGTAGCGCAAATAATGCGCATGATAAAAATGCCCGATGGCTCCACCACCGCCATTATACAGGGCCGTAGCCGTTTTTACGTAAAGGAGTTGGTTAGTAACGAGCCCTTTATGCGCGCCAGGATTGAACCGCTGCAGGATATTATACCTGTAAACGATAAGCAATTCGAGGCCTCCATTTTAAGCATTAAGGACCTTGCGGCCGAAATTATAAAGCTTAACCCGCAAATACCAAGCGAGGCCGGCATAATGCTCAGCAACTTTGCCAACCCGGTAACGCTTACGCATTTTATATCATCAAACCTTAATATATCAATAGGCGAAAAGCAGAAACTGCTTGAGATAGCCGACATGAGCAAGCGCGTTAAGGTGGTGTTGGAGCATCTCAACAAGGAATTAGAGATGCTGAAAATGAAGAACGAGATACAAAGCAAGGTAAAGCAGGATATAGATAAACAGCAAAGAGATTTTTACCTGAGCCAGCAGCTTAAAACCATACAGGAAGAGCTGGGAATGAATAGCGCCGATAAGGACATTAACCGCCTTAAAGAAAAAATGGCGCGCCTAACCTTGCCCGAAAAAGCAAAAGAGCAGGTTGAAAAGGAACTGGACAAACTGCAACGCATGAACGCTGCAAGTGCTGAGTATAGTGTAGTGCTTAACTATGTTGACCTTATACTTGACTTACCTTGGGGTGTTTATACCAAAGACAACTTTGACATAAACCATGCTACCGAGGTTTTAAACGACGACCATTACGGGTTAGATAAAGTAAAGGACCGCATTTTAGAATACCTGGCGGTACTTAAACTAAAGGGAGATTTAAAATCGCCCATACTTTGTTTGGTAGGCCCTCCGGGGGTTGGTAAAACATCCCTGGGCCAAAGTATTGCCAAAGCCTTAGGAAGAAAGTATGTGCGTATTGCTTTAGGAGGTTTACATGATGAAGCCGAAATCCGCGGCCACCGCAAAACCTACATAGGTGCAATGCCCGGCCGTATCATACAATCATTGAAAAAAGCGCAGAGCTCAAATCCAGTATTTATCCTTGATGAAGTGGATAAGGTAGGTGCAGATTATAAAGGTGACCCTTCAAGCGCTTTACTTGAAGTGCTTGACCCTGAGCAAAACGCTAACTTCTACGACAACTACCTGGAGCTGGAATACGACTTAAGCAAGGTGTTATTCATTGCCACGGCAAACTCTTTACAAACTATACAACCTGCCCTGCGCGATAGGATGGAGATTATTCAAATAGAGGGCTATTCAATTGAAGAGAAATTGCAGATCGCTAAAAAGCACCTGGTACCAAAGCAGGTTAAAAACCACGGCTTAAAGAATAAGCAAGTGCAGATTTCTGACAAAGTGTTGGAACGCCTTATTGAAGAATACACCAAAGAAAGTGGCGTGCGGGAACTGGACCGCCAGTTAGCAGCCGTAATGCGCAATACGGCCAAGAAGGTGGCCATGGAGGAAGAATACAATCCCGGCATTAAGGGGGAAGACCTCACCAAAATACTGGGCCCCGAAAAATTTGATAAAAGCATTTACACCGAAGAGAATATACCGGGTGTAGCCGTAGGCCTTGCATGGACCCCCGTTGGCGGAGATATTCTTTTTATTGAATCAACGCTTAGTAAAGGAACCGGGCATATAACCATTACCGGCAACCTGGGCGATGTAATGAAGGAATCTGCACAAACAGCAGTTACCTTTTTAAAAGCAAACGCGGATAAATTCTTTATTAACCCCGATTTGTTCAGCAAGGTAAATGTGCATTTGCACTTTCCTGAAGGTGCCGTACCAAAGGACGGCCCAAGCGCAGGTATTACTATTCTAACCTCCTTGGCTTCCTTGTTTACGCAGCGCAAGGTGAAGCCATTTTTAGCTATGACGGGTGAAATTACCCTGCGTGGCAAGGTTATGCCTGTTGGCGGTATTAAGGAGAAGATACTGGCGGCTAAACGCGCCGGTTTAAAAGAGATAATTATGTGCGAGCGCAACCGTAAGGATGTTGAGCAGGTAAATGCGGATTATATTAAGAACATGAAGTTCCACTACGTAAAAAACATGGATGAGGTGGTGGAATTAGCCTTACAAAAAGTACGGGTTAAAAACGGAATTGATTTTGCTCCCTTTCTTGTAAAGGAGGAAAAGAAAACCACTATGATTTAGTGTTGCATTAGACATAAAAGAAAAGCCCCTCGAAAAAATCGAGGGGCTTTTCTTTTATATGAATTCAAACTACTGGCCTTCGGCTAAAGTCCAGGTAGCAGTTCTGCCAAAAATAGAGGCATTGCAAAGGTAACCGCGCAGGTCAAGTGTATTACCTTTAAAAGTTATTTTACCGCAATACGTTTTCCCGTTCTTAGGGTCGTATATAGTTCCGCCGGTGTAAACGTTAGGGTTATTAGGGTCCGGGTGGTATTGGCGCAAGATTACCAGGTTAATAAGCGGTGTTGAACGCTTGCTTTCGTCAGGGTTTTCTTTATCAACGCGCGGTTTGCCGGTTTCAGCATCATTGGGCTCTTTTAACCAAACAATTCTACCGTAGTAAGCACCGTCTTTTGCCAGGTAAATCTGAATTTTGCTGGTCTTTTCCTGGTTATACCAAATCTTCTCTAATTGATTTTTGTCGGCAGTTGGCTTTAAAGAGGCAAGTGCCATAAACAACACAGCCAAAGCGCTGGTGGTAATAATGGTTTTCTTCATGTTTGGTGTTTTTATGTATATGGGTAAAAATAATCGTGCCGAATTTATCAAAAAAGTCTTTACTCGATTTTGTTCGTCAAATAAGCCTGCCCCTGCTATTTACACTGTTCGGCAGCCTTAATTCCGTATTCCGCATGCAAACGCTATCTTCGCACCTCTTAAAATCAGCGCCATGGCCCAAAAAAGAATTGTTGTTATAGATGGTACCCGCACCCCTTTCCTGCGTTCAGGCACCGATTACATGGATTTAATGAGTTACCAACTGGGGCAGTTTGCCATTAAAGGGCTACTATCCAAAACCGGTATTGATCCCAAAGAGATTGGTTATGTAACCATGGGCACTACTATAAGTAATGTGCGCACCGGTAACGTAGCCCGCGAGGCTGCAATAACCGCCGGGGTGCCTTATACCGCACCATGCCACACTGTTACCATGGCATGTATATCAGCTAACCAGGCCATTGTTAGCGGTGTGCATATTATACAAAGCGGTATGGCTGATGTTGTAATTGCAGGCGGCACCGACAGCGTTAGCGATGCGCCCATAATGTTTAATAAAAAGATGCGCAAAAAGCTTTTCCTGGGCCAGAAACTGAAAACTGCGGGTGAAAAGCTGCAATTCGTGTTAAGCCTGCGTCCTTCTGATTTTGTGCCTGAAGCACCTGCCGTTGCTGAGTTTTTAACCAACCGCACCATGGGCTTAGATTGCGATATACTTGCCGCCCGCTATGGCGTTACCCGCCAGGAGCAGGACGAGTTTGCTGTCCGCTCGCACCAATTAGCAGCTAAGGCAGATGCGGAGGGCTTGCTGGCCAACGAGATTACGCCTGTGGAAGCGGCACCAAAGTTTAAACGTATTAGTAAGGATAATGGCTTTAGAGCTGATACTACCATTGATAAAATAGGTAAGCTAAAACCGGCTTTTGTAAAAGAGGGTGGAACTATAACCGCGGCTAACGCATCTTTTCTTACTGATGGCGCTGCCTGCGTTTTGATAATGAGCGAAGACAAGGCGAAAGAGTTAGGCTTAAAACCTAAAAGCTATATCCACTCCTACACCTTTGTTGGTTGCGATTTAAAAGAAGAATTATTGCTTGGCCCAACCTATGCCGTATCAAAACTGCTGAAGCAAACCAATATGAGCTTAAGCGATTTTGATGTTATAGAGTTTCATGAAGCATTTGCCGGTCAAATTTTAGCCAACCTAAAATGCCTGGCGTCTGACGAGTTTGCCCGTGAAAAACTTGGGCGCGATAAAGCGGTGGGCGTGGTACCAATGGACAAGTTTAATCTTTGGGGCGGCTCACTGTCACTAGGCCACCCGTTTGGCGCTACGGGTGCCCGCCTGGTTACAACTGCCAGCAACCGCTTACATAAAGAAAACGGCAAGTACGCCCTAATAGCTGCTTGTGCAGCAGGCGCACATGGCCACGCCATGATTTTAGAAAGAGCATAAAACGAGTTACGATAACGCATTGGTTATTTCCCGAAAAACAGAATGGTTTACTTAACACGCAGAGAGCATTTTAACGGGGCGCATCGCCTGGCTAACCCCAAGTGGACGGATGAACAAAACGCCGCCACCTTTGGTAAATGCGCCAACAAAAACTGGCACGGCCATAATTTTGATTTATACGTTACCGTTAAAGGGCAACCCGATCCTGAAACAGGCTTTATTATTAATGCGCACGAGCTTAGCCGCATTTTGAAAAAAGAAGTGATAGAAAAGCTGGACCATAAAAACTTTAACCTGGATGTTCCCGAACTTAAGGATAAGCTACCCAGCATCGAGAATATTGTAATGCTGATATGGGAATGGATAACACCTCATCTTAAGGGATGTGAACTTTATTGCCTTAAACTTGTTGAAACAGAAAACATCTACGTAGAGTATTACGGCGGGAAATAAAATCAACCTAAAGATGCAGAGCCTCGTATTTATCATAAGTCTTTGCGCTTTATCAGCAAAAAAAATTCATAATGAAGAAGTACGAGAAACTCGAAAAATTTGACCCTAACAGCTTAAAGCTGGTTTCAGATAGCATACATACTTTTTTACAGGCATTAGGCGAGGATACGCAACGCGAGGGCTTGCTTAAAACACCTGAGCGTTACGCAAAAGCTATACACTTTCTTACCCAGGGGTATGAAATGGACGCTTTGCAGATAATGAAATCGGCCTTGTTTGAAGAACACCATAACCAAATGGTAATTGTAAAGGATATTGAACTGTTCTCTCTTTGCGAGCATCATTTGTTACCTTTTTATGGCCGTGCTCATATCGCCTACATCCCTAACGGTAAAATTGTTGGCCTTAGTAAACTGGCGCGTGTAGTAGATGTTTATTCACGCCGCCTGCAGGTGCAGGAACGCCTTACCTGCCAGATACGCGACTGCATACAAGAGGCGCTGAATCCGCTTGGTGTAGCTGTTGTTATAGAGGCCAAGCACCTTTGCATGATGATACGCGGGGTACAGAAACAAAATTCAGTTACCACTACATCTGCCTTTACGGGCGAGTTTGAAAAACAAACTACGCGCAATGAGTTCATCAACCTCATCAGCGCAAAACTCAGCTAGTTTATACCCGCCTAAAGCTACTTGCATTCCTGCGTTTATAGTTGTGGGTTATGGCAGAATTGAGTTATTTCATCATTCAAATAACAGTGCATGATAGCGTACGTATTTCCGGGACAGGGCTCACAATTTAAAGGCATGGGTAAGGACCTTTATGAAAAAAGTGAGGCAGCCAAGCAAATGTTTAAGCGTGCTGATGAAGTGGTAGGTTTTGGACTTTCCAACATCATGTTTGAAGGCACCGACGAGGAGTTGAAGCAAACCAAGGTTACGCAGCCGGCTGTTTTTCTACACTCTGTAATTGGCGCAGCCCTTATAGAAAATTTTAAACCGGCAATGGTAGCCGGTCATTCGCTTGGCGAATTCTCGGCCCTCGTAGCCAATCGCGCTTTAGCTTTTGAAGATGCCCTTAAACTGGTTTCTATCCGGGCACAGGCCATGCAAAAAGCATGCGAATTGGTTCCTTCTACCATGGCTGCTGTTTTAGGCTATGCAAGCGATGAACAGGTAGAAGCCATATGTAAAGAGATAAACGATGAGGTGGTGGTAGCCGCCAATTACAATGCACCGGGCCAATTGGTAATCTCAGGCAGCATTAAAGGCATTGACCTTGCCGCTGAAAAACTGAAAGCAGCAGGTGTAAAAAGAGTATTGAAGTTACCCGTTGGCGGTGCCTTTCACTCTCCTTTGATGGAGCCCGCCCGTAAGGAACTTGCTGATGCTATCCATAACACCCCTTTTGCTGATCCGGTTTGCCCTATTTATCAAAACGTAACCGCAAAAGCCGAAAGCAACCCCGCCCTAATAAAGGAAAACCTTATAGCCCAACTAACCGCCCCCGTAAAATGGACACAAAGCGTAAGGCAAATGATAGCTGATGGCGCTACTGAATTTATAGAGGTAGGGCCCGGTAGCGTACTCATGGGCCTTATAAGCAAAATTAAGGCGGGCAGTTAAGAAGATTACCAAATTTGGCACACTATTGGAAAATGAGGAGCGGTATTAAAATGGGCTCTTCGCTTTAAGCAGAAATACGCTGCCAGCGAATTGCAAATTATAACCCGTTAAAAAATAACATAAACCGTGCACTTTCTTTCAATTTTTAAATCAATACATACATTTGCCCATCACTTAAAAAGCACAACAATGAAAAAATTAATTTTTACAAGCCTCATGTTTTTAGCAGGCTTTACTGTATTCGCTCAAATGCCTAATACTGATGCCCCGCGCGGCAATGGTATTGATACCATTTACGGCCCTTATAAATGGGATGGCAACACCCAGGTTTCCCTTAAAGTAGAAGTAGGTTTTGATGAAAAACTGAAGAAAGATGTACCTAAGTTCTCTCTGGTAATTGAGAGTTTCCATTCCGGCGACTTTGACGGAAAAGTAGAAGACTCCAAAACAACCGAGTTTACCAAGGAAGAAGTAAAGAAGACGATTGATTTCCTGGATAGCCGCTTTAAAGACGGCGCCCCTAAGAAAAATGAGAAAATGTACCTGCGCGATGATGTTTACTTTAACATAAGCACCAGCAGCGATGGATATGTTGAGATAACCATAGACCCTAAAGACCCTGAGACCATTTTCCGTGTGGAAGCCTCTGATGTTTCAAGGGCTGTTCATGTGCTGGAACTGCTGTACAAAAGGATGTAATTTGTCAACAAAGCCTGTGTAGAGAAATTTTCGTTAATGCATATTGCTTTTAATCAATTAAAAAATACTTTTGTTCCCATTGTTAACCAAACAAAACAAAACAATGAAAAACGTTAAAAACATTGCTCGCGTAGCAGTAGTTGCTTTTGCTGCAGCAGTTATAACCACCAGCTGTGGTGTAATCAGTGCAGGTTCTGCTCTTTATGGCGGTTTATTCACCAAAATTAAGGCTCCTATGGCCCTGAACGTGAATGAAGTAGGTACTAAAGTAGGTACTTCTCACGCTATCGGCGTATTAGGCCTGGTAGGTATCGGTGATTACGGTTACAACGAAGCTATCAAGAACGGTAACATTAAGAAAGTATCACACGTTGACTACGAAGTGTTCTCAGTTCTGGGTCTCTTCTCTAAAGTTACTACATACGTTTACGGTAACTAATCTTAACGATTAACTAATCCAAGGCAGGCCTTATATTTGGCCTGCTTTTTTTTTATAACCCCCTTATGATGATTAAGAAAATTTCTCTTGTTGCATTGCTTAGCTGCACTTTGTTTTTGGCTTTTGCCGGTGGCGGTAATACCAAAAAATATTTGAAGATGCTGCCTATGGGCAGGGGCATGCTGTATTTCGTTAAGCCGTTAGACATGAATACCTCGGCTAAAAACATTACCGTTAACAGCGACTTTACCTATCCGTTCTTCAAGGATTCTGTTCAACCGTATATGACTATGAATTTTACTGTAATGCTTGATACGGGCATCGTAAAATTCAAACGCGTGGTAGTAAAAGAAGGTAACACCGAAACTTTTTCTACAGAAACTATGGAGCGCTTTTATAGCGAGCCAAGCGGCAAGAACTGGACTAACCGTTACAGCGTTAACATCAAACTAACCGATCTCTTAAACATGTTTAAAAAAGGCTCGGTTTCTACTATCGAACTTTACTTTGACGATAAAAAAGTGTCAATATCCCTACCTAAAAAGGTGCGTAAATCATATAGCCTTATTGCATCAACAATTGAAATAGGTTGCCAGGGAGGCTATTAATTAAACAGAGATACCAATGAAGATGAAATCGTTAACCGCAGTTTTCTGCCTTTTTATAATGCTGGCCAGTTGCCAGGGAGGCGCTAAAATTGATACTACTGCTATTATAGGAACCTGGAAATGGGACGTGAGTTATATGAAGCAGCAGATGATTAAGAACGGCCACCTTAAATCCGATAAAAAAGCCATTGCCCAGTTAGATACAGCGCTTGCACCTTTGGAAATGCTGCGTATGGAGTTTAAGGATAAAGGTGTGGTTTTGGCCCATGTTGATTCAGTTACAACACAGGATGGCAAATACGAATTCTTAGAGAATAACCAGTTTCTGAAAACGGAAATAAACGGCCTGCCAAAGTATTACGGCATTAAGTACATGGCCAAGGATAAAATTATACTGCTGGAAACAGCCCCAAAATCTCCAGTGCGCGAATTTGTTCTTTACCCGGCTACTTTGTAGGTTTAGCCTACACAGCGGTTTAAAAAGTGAAACATTTCCGTTACCCGGTTTATTGCCTATTGCTATTTCTTTTGTTGGTGACGCCATCAGTGCTAAAGTGCCGGCATATCTCCGCCATTAGCAACAGCGATACTTCCCTTCATGCGTATTTCATTAATGCCATAAAAAGTGCGGCGTACCCTAAGGATGTTGAAGACAGCATACTAAACGAAGAACTGCAGTACTACCCTATCACTGTTAAAGTCGAAAATACGTTCAGCAACATAAGTATGAACGACTACTTCGCTTTAATGTTTAAAGAAAAGGCGCCCTACTCTTCCAACCCTTCGGTTGATTCTCTGTATAGTATTGTTAGAGGTGTTCACGCTATAAGCAATTATAGTTGGCGGACAATACCCGGTGGTATTTCAATGTACGATTTCAGAGCCCTGCCGGTTGATTCACAGTTTATGGCTATGCGCGATTTTAATGGTAGTGGCCTATGTGGAGAGTTTGCCAGCTTCTGTACCAAAGTATGCGAGCATTACGGTTTTAAAGCAGTTACGCTCGATTTAAAAATAACCGGCTTAAACGGCGATACCCGTTTTCATAATGTTACCGTTGCTTTAGCAGGGGGCCGATGGTATTTATTGGAAAGCACCACAGGTCAAATGTTCGTTAGCCAGTTTAACACTTTCCTTAGTTATAGCCAGCTAGTTGATTTTATCAGCCGTAAGGATTTCAGAAATATACTAACAACAGAATCCGTTAATGGCCGCTTCATCCAACCGGCCTCGGCAAAGTCCTATTCTTCTGCAGCCTGGCCTTATGGCCATTCTGCAAAACCGGCGCTGTTAGATAGCAATGCACGATATGTTGCCGTTCAAACCAAACGCTCCTTTGCTGATTGGCAAAAAACACGGGCAGTAAAGCACACCTATCTGCGGTATTTAAAGGAAGCCGGCTACGAGCCCAATTTCTTTTACATGTATCATAAAAGCAGAATTGCAGCCGTAAATGGCAGGCAGGATGCAGTGGCGCTTTTTAAAGCTGAATTTCCTTAATCAATATGCGCCAGTTTCATGGCGTTAAATGCTTCTTCAGCTTCCATCTTAGCACTATATAAGTTGCATTGAAAGGTCTCGTTTTCTATAGCCACGTAGTGTTCATTAAAGCCTCCTTCGCACGTACCACCACTGCACGCCGTTCTGAAATTTATAGTCATGCCTGCCAGTATTACATAAAAACCATCCTGTTGATGTTCAAGACGCAGTTCCAGAGCCTTCGCCTTGTTTTGTGCTTGTTTTATCAGTTTCATTCTCTGCTATTTTAAGCTAAAATAATTAGCCTTATGGATTTTAGCTAAATTTTGTAGCAAAATAAATTCTCCTGTATTTTGTGTTAAAACCATGAAAAGCAATCAAACAATGTTTGGTAAAACGGTAAATAACAGAAGCCTAAGTGGTAATATTGCCGCGCATAAACGAAGCGATAAAATGAATGTGATTAACAAGGAGACGATAATGGAAGATTTAAGGAACTGGAACCAGATGCTGAAGAAGTATCAAATGCCCAGTACCCGCAAGGCTATAATTCAATTGGCTAATAGCCTGGCGTTTTATATTGGCCTGCTATGCCTGCAGTTTTATTTGTTTGATAAAACCGTTATTGGCTCGGCGGCACTTGCTATACTTAATGGCTTTTTACTGGGCCGCATTTTTATTATCCAGCACGACTGCGGCCACCAGTCATTTACCCGTAACCGCACCTTTAATGATATTGTAGGCACCGTATGCAGCATTATTACCATTATACCTTACAAGTATTGGGCTAAATCGCACAACTTTCACCATGCCCACAACGGCCAGTTGGAGTATAGCGATATAGGCGATATAGAGTGTTTAACTACTGAGCAGTACGCTGCCCTTAACTGGAAACAAAAACTGTGGTACCGCATTTACCGCAACCCGTTTTACCTGTTTACCATTGGCGGCTTTATTTACGTGGTACTTTATAACCGCTTCGCATTTTTAAACAGCGAGCAATTCAAAAAAGTAAAGAAGAGCGTTACCATAAGCAACATAATGTTTGTGTTGATTTATGCCGGCCTTGCGTGGCTTATTGGCCCGGCCCGCTTTCTGGTAGTGCAGTTTATCAACCTGCTGTTTTTTGGTACATACGCCTTATGGTTTTTTTATATCCAACACCAATACGAGCATATTTACAAAAGCGGAAAAGATAAGTGGGACTATGTGCTAAGCGCTATTAAAGGCAGCACTTATTACAAACTTCCCGGCGTTTTTCATTGGTTAACCGGCAACATAGGTTACCACCATATCCATCACCTGTGCCCATCAATACCTAACTACAACCTGCCGCGCTGCCACCGCGAAAATCCCGTATTCGAGAAACACGCCAATGCCATTACATTTTGGCAAAGTTTAAAAACAGTAAGCGCCAACCTATGGGACGAACAGCGCCAAAAAATGGTAAGCTTTAGTGAGTATAAACGCAACCGCCGCCAACAGGGTGCAGCTTAGGCTGTTTTACTTTTCTTTTTAGAAGGCTTCGCCTTTTTATTAAACTCCAAAGCAAGGTTCAGCCAATATTCTAATTGCTTGCGTGTTTTTAAGGCCTCCACATCTACAAAAACGTAGCCCTTCATTACTTTGCCGGTAAAGTCCATTGGGCTGCATCCTTCCTTTTCCATTACCTCATCATAAATGGTAGGGTCCAGCCGCACCATTAAACGCTCCGATTCAACACCTACACACATTTTGCCATTTACCATAAAGCAGAGGCCGCCAAACATTCTTTTCTCCTCTACCTTCTTATGCGTTTGGGCAATTATCTCACGAGTGCGGTCGGCTATTTCAAGATTATAAGCCATATGGTTGTTTTACTAAAAATACAAAGGCTTTTATTTCGGACAACACATTCATCAAATAAAAAAGGGTGGAGTAAACCCCACCCCTTATAAATTTTGCATACAAGCTTAGCGCAACAATGTAATGGTTCCCTTATAACCTGAATCAGAGTGGTTATTCAGCCAAACAATTTTAGCCTGGTAAACATAAACGCCGTTATCAGCATACTTGCCCTTGTAAGTACCATCCCACTTAAAGTTAAGGTCAGTGCTTTCAAACACCATCTCTCCTATCCTGTTAAACACCTGCACTTCTATTTGTTTAATGGATGGCAGGGCGGTAAACAGTTGCCAAAAATCATTCTCTCCATCGCCGTTAGGGGTAAACGCATTAGGCACAAACACACCATAATCAGGAACTACGCTTACAGTAAATGTAGCCGTACCCGTGCAACCGCTATCATTGGCAGCAACCACCGTATAAACCTGTGAGTAAACGCCTTCAAAAGTTGGGTTGGCACAATCATAACAGCTCAAGCCAAATTGAGGTGTCCAGGTATAATTTACATTACCTCCCTGGTTAGTGGCAGTGGTTAAGTTAAGTACATCGCCCAGTTTTATTTCAGCAGGCGTTGGGGTTACCTGTATACTTACTGAATCAGGTTCAGCAATTATACCGGCATCCGTTACTGTGCATCCGTTAGCGTCAGTAACTGTAACATCATAGTTACCTGCGCTTAAGCCATTAAACACACCGGTAGTATTGGTTTGGCCGCTGTTTAGGCTAAAGGTATAAGTGGCAGTTCCGCCCGTAGGGGTTACCGTTAACACGCCGTTAGAGTATCCGTAGCAGGTAGCACCGGTTACTGATACCGCATCAGTTAACTGCTGCGGTTCAGTTACAGTAACTGTTGCATTGGCCGTGCAGTTATTAATATCTACTACCAATACGGTATAAGTAGCAGCCGCGAGATTATTGAACTGGCCGTTACCTGAGCTTACAAAGTTAACTCCATCGGGTGTTGCAGAGTAGCTATAAGCAGGTGTACCACCGCTAACAGTTGAAGCAATACTACCGTTGCTTTGCCCAAAGCAAAGTGCAGCGGTTGGCAAGGCACTTACATTAAGCACTGCGGGTTCAGTAATAGTTGCGCTTACAGATACCGTGCACCCTTTAGTATCAACAACAGTAACGGAATACAAGCCTGCGCTTAAAGATGATGCGGAAGTGCCGGAACTCACGTTGGGGCTCCAGTTATAGGTATAACCCGGGGTACCGCCATTTGCTGTAACATCCATTGTAGCCACTGCATCGCCAAAGCAAGGCTCAGGTATGTGTGTTTCAGTTAACAAAAGCTGCGAAGGCTCAGTAAGCACAAAGTTGCTTGAACTGGTGCAGGTGTTATTATCAGTTACCGTTACGGAATAATTACCGGCAGCAAGTCCTGTTGCCGAGTTGCCCGTGCTGGTGGTATTGGTCCACGCATAGGTATAAGGGAACGAACCACCCGTAACAGAAACAGAGGCAATACCGTCGTTGCTTTGGAAACAGCTAAGATCGGTTTGAGCCGGTGTAAGTGTAAGTGGCTGGCCGGGCTCGGTAATAGTTACCGATGAAAATACCGAACATCCTTTGTTATCAGTTACGGTTACATTATACGTATTAGCACTTAATGAAGAAGCGCTGTTGCTGCTGCTAACGTTAGGGTTCCAGGTGTAGGTATAAGGAGATGTACCACCTGCCGTATTTACGGTTATGCTGCCATTGTTAGCACCAAAGCAGGTAATGTTGGTAGAATTGATAGTGGGCGAAAGCGCACTTGCAGGTTGAGTTAATGTAACAGAAATGGTTTTGTTACAACTGGCCTGGTCGGTTACGGTTATATCATAAGTGCCCGCTATAAGCATAGTAGCAATGTTTGTGCTGCTTACGTTGTTGGTCCAGGCATACGTATAAGTAGCGCCGGTTCCGCCGCTAACGTTTAGAGTAACATCACCGGTGGCATCGCCAAAGCAGTTAATATCAGTATGCGTTTCCTGTATTACAATATCAGGTGCCTGGTTAATGGTAAAGGCGGCTGTTTGATTGCATGAGCCCGCATCAGTTGCTGTAACATTATAGTTACCTGCAGGTAGGGTGGCCACATTAGTTGTTGAGCCACCACTACTCCAAACAAAACTGTATGGTGTTGTACCCCCGCTTGGCGAAGCTGTAGCTGTGCCATTACCGCCAAAACAGGTTGCATCAACTACGTTAACCGTCATAACCGGGGCGGCAGGTTCGGTAACCGCAACGCTGCCGGTGGCTGTGCATGTGTTAGCATCAGTAGCTGTTACATTATAAGTATTGGCTACAAGGCCCGTTATAGGAGTGCCTGAAGAACCATTACTCCAGTTATAAGTTACACTGCCCGTAGCATTAACAAAATTGGCGCTTGCAGTGCCGGTGTTACCGCCATTGCAGGTATTAGGGGTACTGCTTACCGTTAAGCTTTGCACGCCCGGTTGCGAAACAGTTTCTGAAACCGTAGCCGTGCATCCGTTGGCATCGGTTACTGTGCCGCTATAGGTATTAGCCACCAGGTTTGGTATAGTTAGCGGGTTAACCGGTATTGGGTTCCCCTGGTAGGTATAAGCAGGGGTGCCGCCGCTTATATTAATAGTTACAGTACCATTGCTGCCACCATAGCAACTTACGTCAGTATGCGATGTAGCAACTGTTAGTGCTGAAGCAGGTTGTGTAATGGTTATACTGTCTTTGTTCTGACAGTTATGGGTATCAGTAATCGTTAAGTTGTACTGGCCTGCAGTTAAACCTGTAGGGTTACTTCCGCTGGCAGTTGCAGGGCTCCAAGTATAGGTATAGGCAGGCGAGCCACCGTTTGCATTTACCGTTATGGTTCCTGTTGAGCCGCCAAAGCAGTTAACATTAGTAGCACTTATGGTATGGGTTAACGCAGTTGCCGGTTGGTTTATAGTAGTGCTGCCGGTAATGGTGCAGCCCTTATCATCAGTAACCGTAACGGTGTAGGTGCCAACACCTAAACTAAGGTTATTTTGGGCGGAGGATATATTACTCCAGTTATACAGATAAGGCGGGTTGCCCCCCGTTGGGTTAGCCAGCGCACTACCCGTTTGCGATTGATAACAACTATCATCAACTGCTGTAATGGTTAAGCCCAGTGTTGGCGGGCCTGTTACAGTACCTGTTGCTGTAGCCTGGCAACCGGAAGCATCGGTAATAGTTACAGTAATAGCTCCTGCACTAAGGTTGCTTACCACTGCCGTATTACCGCCACCATTGCTCCAGGCATAAGTATAGGGAGAGGTGCCTCCGGAAGTTACGGAAGCAAGCGCCTGGCCATCGTTAGTGTTAGCGCACGACATATCAACCGTGGCTAAACTTGCTGCCATTGCAGCAAACGGTTGGTTTACCGTTACTGTGCCTGATGTGCTGTAACCGGTACCATCAGAATAGTTCCAGGTATAGGTGCCGGCAGTAAGGTTGTAAATAGTATCATTGGTTACACCGTTGCTCCATGATATTACAGGTGAAGGACCACCTGTAGCCACTAACCAGGCAATGCCATTGTTACCTCCAAAGCAACTAACGTCGGTATGGTTTGATGTAAATGAATAACCGCAGGGTGAGTTACCTACTGTAGCTGTGTATTGCAGCAGCGAAGAACATCCGTTTGCATCAGAAGGGTTTGCTGTATAAAGGCCGGGGGCAAGGTTTGTATACGTAGTGCCCACAAATGGAGCGCCGGGAACCCAGGTGTTGCTGTAAGGGCCGGTGCCACCGCTAATGGTAATGCTTACCGAACCGTTGTTAGCGCCGCAACTGGCATTGGTGCTGCTGGTAGATGCCGTTAATGGTGGTGGCTGAGGTAAGGTATAAGCGGCACTTGCTGAACATACACCATCGGTTACTGAAACCGAATAGGTGCCTGCACCCACCCCTACAAGGTTAGGGCCTACAGTGCCATTGCTCCATGTATATTGATAGCCACCATAGCCGGCAGCAGGGCCAAAGCCCCCTGTTGAAGAGGCAACAATGTTGCCGTTAGTACCAGCATTACAAGGCGGAGCCTGAGGAACCGCCGATAAAGTAATAGGCGCGGTTATAGTTACGTTGTGCGAATAGGTGTACGTGCACCCGGTAATATCTGTAATAGTAAGTGTTACCGTATAAGTACCGTTACCTGCATAGGTGTGCGTTGGGTTCTGTAATGAGGAAGTTCCGCCATCGCCAAAGTTCCATGCCCATGATTGCACCGTACCAAGGTTGCTGGTTGATACATCAGAGAACTGCATAGTTGGGCTGCAGCTTTGGTAGTTAGTGCCTGCCACCCAGTTAGAGGTTGAGGTTACACATACCTGTTGCGTATTACTGCCGCCACCGGTAGCGCCGCTCCACCCCCAGTTAACAACAGGGTTACCGCCAAAATAATTGCCTACCATGTTGGGTATTACAATACTTTGACGCAGAACCCCATCAAAATAAACGGAAAGGGTATTACTATTTACATCCCATACTATCCGCACGGTATGCCAGTTACAATCATCAATAACTGCCTGGCTGGTTAAAGCCGGCACGGCCGGCCCAAGGTTGTGATTGTACTGCCCGCCCGATTCTATACCAATGTGGTCGTAACCGGGGTCGTTAGCAGGTGAGCCGTTGGCCCAGGTATCAAACTCGATTGCTATGGAGTAAGGCTGGTTGCCCCCGGCATAGCCAAGGCCTTCGCCCTGGTTACCCAGGCCGTTGGGGTTCGAGGTTAGTACAAAGCAAATACCATCGGCCCCATTGCTTCCGTTACAACCTAAAAACACGTTGAAGGTGTAATCAAACGAGTTGTTGAGGTTGATGGGATTGTTTTGGAAAATGGCCCCCGCCTGGTCATCGGCATCAGGTGTAAGCTGAAAGCAGTTACAGCCACTTAAAGAAGAGGCATTTCCGAGGACCGTATAATTCTGAGCATAAGACCAAAGTGTGATACATAGAAACAACGACAGAACGTAATATTTCCTCATCAGGTTAAGGGTTTTATCAAAGATATTATTTACGGGGTAATAGTTGCAATACGCCCTGTTGAAATCCCCCTAAACTTTAGAAGGCGAACAATGGCCCATTCCCTGTATCTGGAAATGCCCTAAACGGTGCGGTTTAACAGTTTACTTAAGCACGGTGAGGCTGCCTATGTAGTGGGAGTCGCTATGGTTATCCATCCACACCAGTTTAGCCTGGTAAACATATACCCCGGGCATAAGGGGTTTGCCTTTGTACGGAGTTTGCATTGGGTCCCATTTAAAGTCAATATCGTTGGTTTGGTACACCATCTCCCCTATCCGGTCAAAAACCTGTATCTCCAGTTGTTTAAGCGCTTTCAGATTGCCGAAAATCTGCCAGGTATCGTTGGCTCCATCTCCGTTAGGCGTAATAGCATTAGGGAAAAAAACATCATAAACCGGAATAACTGTTGCCTGAAAGGTAGAAGTACCTACACAACCACTATCGTTAACTGCCGTTACCGTATAAACCTGGGAATATACCCCGTCAAAAACAGGCTCTGCACAATCGTTACAGCTAAGGCCGAACGAAGGCGTCCATTGGTAGGTAACATTCTGGCTTTGATTGGTGCTGGCTACTATTGGCATTACATCTCCCAGTTTAACTTCAGTAGGGGACGGATTAACCGTTACCAAAACCGAATCGGGTTGTGTAACGGTAGTAAAATCAGTAATGCTACAACCATTGGCATCGGTAATTGTTACGTCGTAATCATCCGCAGCAAGGCCATAAAATATACCAATGGTGTTTACCTGCCCGTCTGATAAAGAGAAAGTATAGCCGGGTGTGGCATTCATAGCATTAACTACAATAACACCATTGCTATAGTGATAACAGCTTGGCTCATAGGCGGTAACCAAATCAGTTAACTGCGTAGGTTCAGTTACTGTTATATCGATTGTTTTGGTACAACCCATTTGATCAGCCACAAGTGTACTGTAGGTGCCTGCCAAAAGGTTGGCAAACTGCCCTGTTGTTGAATAGGTAAAATTAGTGCCATCCTGCGTTATGCTAAAGGTGTATGAAGGCGAGCCTCCGGTTGCTGAAGCGGCAATAGAACCGGAGTTTTCGCCAAAGCATAAAGCCGGGGCCGGTACTGCATTTAATACCAATACCGGCGGTTCGCTGATTGTAGCGCTAATTGACATGGCACAGTTTCCGGCATCTGTTACGGTAACATTATAGGTGCCCGCAGTTAAACCGGTACCTGTTGCACCACTGCTAACATTGGGGCTCCATGCGTAAGTAAACGATGGTGTGCCGCCGTTTACTGTTATAGTTATAGAACCTGATGCATCACCATTGCAGGGTTCATCAACGTGTGTTTCTGAAAGTTGCATGGGTGCCGGGTCAACTAATGTATAAGTTGCAGCATTAGTGCAGTTGTGATTATCGGTTACCGTTACCGTATATCCGCCTGATGCCAAGCCTGTAGCTGTATTGCTGTTACTCACGTTGGGGTTCCATACATAACCATAAGGGGAAGTACCCCCTGCGGCTGTAACGGTAATAGTTCCATCGCTACCCTGGTAACAGGTTGGGTTTGTTTGGGTAGCTGTTTGACTTAGTGGAGCCGATGGTTGGCTGATAGTTTCATTTACAGCAGCGGTGCAACCATGCGCGTCAGTTATATTACCTGCATAGGTATTAGCAACAAGGCCCGGTATGGTAGTAGTACCCGCGGGCACGTTATTGCCTAAGTAAGAATAAGGGGCAGTGCCGCCACTAACGGTTAGCGTTAATGTTCCATCATTACCACCAAAGCAGTTTACATCAGTATGCGATGTAGTTACCGTTAAAGCCGTAGGCTCATTAATTATGTTTTGCGCAGTAGCGCTACAAGTGTTGGCATCAGTTACCGTTGCCGTGTATGTACCCGCTGTTAAGCCGTTACCGGTAAAAGTGGTTGGCCCGTTGGGCGAAATGTTACTTACCGCCGGGCTCCATGTTATAGTGTAAGGTTGCGCTGTGCCACCTGTTACACTAACGGTTGCAGTTCCATCCGCACTGCCGTTGCAAAGCGCATCAGTTTGCGAAGCGCTAAGTTGCGGAATGGGATGTATAACAACAGGGTAAGTTTGTGTGTTGGTACAAAGCGATTGATCAGTAATTGTAAGGGTAACATTGTACGTGCCCACATTTGGGAAAGTATGCGAAGGGTTTTGGGTGTTAACAACAGGTGAGCCATCGCCAAAATCCCAGGCGTAGCCTACTATACTGTTTAAGCCGGACTGTGATGAACTGGTGAAAGGAACGTTGGAGATACCGCAGTAAGCGTTGTTAGTGCCACCGGTAAACTCGGCATCAATATCAAGGCAAAACTGTTGAATGTTATACTCTGCGCCGGTAGCGCCGGTCCAGCCCCAATAAACGTTGGGGTTGCCAAGAAAAATGGAATTCACTAAGCCGCCGGCAAAAGTGTAGGTAAAGCGTTGCACCCCGTCAAACGAAACAGTGATGGTATTTGTAGGTGCATCCCAAACCACATGAAAGTCGTGCCACTGGCAATCTTCTATGTTGGCTGAAACCGCGCTTGCCTGCACCGGCGCAACAAGATTATGGGCTATGTTACCGTTACTGCCCATGCCAACATGGTCCTCAGCAGGGTCGCCGAAACCGCCATTCTGGTGGGTGTCTAACTCAATACCTATAGATTGGTTGGGGAAATTAGCAAAGCCTAAACCACCGCCGCCGGTAAAAACGCCTGTATTGGTGTTTTGCAAAATGAAACAGATACCATCTGCACCCGGGTTATCATTACAACCTAAAAACACCCTGAAATGATAATCGAAGGAGTTGGTTAGGTTAATCTGGTTATTGTTCCAGGCTGAGCCCCCTTGCGAGGGATTGTTAGATGTTAATTGATAACACTCGCAACTAAGTTGAGTGGTATTGCCGTTAATGGTAAACTGCTGCGCAGCCACCGATAAAACAGCCGATAACAAAAACAGGTTCAGTATATATTTTTTCATCGCTAATGTGAGGGCGCAAAAATACGGATTTACCCCTTAAAATGCCTTTTTCTGTATTAAGACAGCTTTTTATTAAAAAAAGTTGTGAAACAGGGCAGATAAAACTTTAAGAATTGTTCTTTGTCGCAAGCTGTTCATTAAACCACAGGCGCAAATTATAGTTGGTCATAAACAAGCCGGCGGTACTTTCTGTATCAATTTGCAATTCAATGGCGCCGATTATTGCATCGCATTCGTTGCGGTCTTTTTCTTCTTTAAAGTTCCATTTTGCCAGCTTGCGTAAAAATTTACCAAGCTCTTTAAAGAAAGGGTCGTTTACCGCTGTTTCCGTTATTACTTTGTACAGATTTAGCGCCTTGGTATCGGCCATGGCTAAATCACCCTGATTGTAATACATAATTACCTCCAGGGTGCGTACAGTCAGATACAGGGTTTTGTTTGTTTTGGCACTTGGCAGGCTGTAATAGCGTTCAATCCAATAATGAGTTTTATCTAAAAATCCGCCCATTAAAAGGGCCGTAACATATTTCATTACCTGTATAGGTATTAAACCGATATTAAGGGCGCTGTTTATTACCCCATCATCGTCTACAAGTTCTCTCAATTGTTCTTCCAAGGATAGTAGGCCCTTAAAATCGCGGCGGGCATGGTATAAACTGGTGCGGGTTGAAACTACACGCAACTTTACACGGTTCTCTGCATCAGGATTTATTTTATAAAATTCCTGCATCCCACGGGCCCATTCTTCAATTTTAACTACCAGTTCTTCTACCAGGTCAAACCTTTCAAACTTTAAAGCGCTCACTATGTAGTTGGATAGTATAACGAAGTAATAGGTCTTTGGTGATTCGTATAAAGATGGATGTATATCAAAAAGATCCACTATAGCCTGATGGCTTTTAATTGCATTTTCTTCATCAGCAATGTTGTAGTAATAATCAGCCAAAACTCCCAGGTAGAATGTTTTAGCACGTATTGATTTTACTTCGGCCAGCTTTCGTTCGGCTTTTTTCCGAAACCCTTCGATGGTAGCCCGGCGTAAGGGCGGATTTTCGTAGTCAAACAAATTGGCATACCTTATTACCATAGTATGAAACATGGTAGCCTCATAATATTCAATCATACCCCTCGCTCCTTCCTCCAGTTCCAAAAATTTCTGATCAAAGTAGGCAAAGAATTTTTCCTTATCCCTCTCCGCTTCAGCGTTCATAATGGAACGTACCGTTAACTCAGCAACTGCATAGTTTAACTCGCAGTCAACCGCCAGCTTAAGTAGCTTATTGATTTCCTTACGGGCTTCGGCCTTTAAATTTTTGTTAGTTAAAAATTCAATCTCGCTAAGGGCGCTGCGCACACGGTCGGCTACATTATCATCTTCGCGGTAGTTGCGCATAGCCTTTAACACCAGGCGGCGCAGTTGCGACTTTGATGCCGTTAGGTTTTTAATACCTGTCCGCTTTTTTACCACCTCTTCATCATACTCAATCAGTTCCTCTAGTACATCATATAACTTAAGTATATCGCTATCGCTTTTAAACAGGGTAGAAAACAAGCGGAAGTAGCGTTTCTCGGCCTTATCAAGCGATTGCACAATCTGATGCAGTGGGTCCATAAGGGCGAATATAAATACAGAAACAATAAAGCCGTAACTAACTCATAATCAACAAATTGATTTTGGAAAATTCTTTTTAGAAAAAAATCGGATTGATGGGGTCGCCGGCTAAAGGTTCATTTGGGCCAACAAAAACGTAAGCTGATATGAAAAATGTAAACAAACTTGTAATGCTGTTGGTGCTATTAACAGCGGCCCTTTTCTCAAATGCTAACAACATACGTATAGGTATTGGCGCCTACAATCCTACAACCAAAGTGTTGAGCCTTACCCTTGCCTGGGATAATAGCTGGCACGACGGCAGCGGAACCTTTCGCGATGCTGCCTGGATATTCATAAAGTATAAAGACGTAACCAATGCAGAATGGCAACATGCCATATTGAGTACACCTACAGCCATACCCATAACTGATACCTTAAGCGGACAAGGGGTAAGGTTTGAGGCATACGGCAAAAACCCCAGCACTGCACCCGCCGGCTCCCGCGGTTGGATTATCCGCCGGGGGAAAAATGCCAGCGGTTCTTTAACTGCCCCTGCTTTTGCCGGCGTGTATAACGTTGCTATGAACGTGAATGTAACCTTACAGTTTCCTACAGGA
The DNA here is from genome assembly GCA_039811145.1 of Chitinophagales bacterium. Lineage (GTDB taxonomy): Bacteria > Bacteroidota > Bacteroidia > Chitinophagales > LD1 > Bog-950. The sequence goes on from JBDHYB010000005.1 coordinate 26,594, forward strand.
GTAACATTGGTTAATCCTGAATTTCGCGCTTATGCCCTGGAAATGGTGGATATACCGGTAGGCGGTTTTTACCTTGGTGATGGTACAACAACCTCAGAATTCTCTACAACGGTTGGAACTACCAGTGCCCCACCGGTTTACGTATCCAGTGAGGCCCTGTTGAACTGCGCCCAAACGGGAGTACCAAGTTCCGTGGCGGTAAGTTTTCCGGCGGCTTATCCTAAGGGAACTACTGAGTTTTGTCAGATGAAATATGAATTATCGCGCGAGGGTTATGCGGAGTTTCTGAATACGCTTACACGCCAGCAACAAAACTATTATGACTGGTCCGGATCGCTTTCCGGTATGTCTGATTTCGATAATCTACAATCCGCTACATTAAACCTTACGCAGGAGCGCGGAGCGGGTATTGATGTAACAGCTACTGATTTAAGTTCGCCTTTAGTATTTAGCTGCGATGCAAATAATAATAATGTACCCAACGAATTGAATGACGGGCAAAACCTACCGGTAACCTTTATTGCTCCCGAATATGGATTGGCTTATTTAGATTGGGCAGGTTTGCGCCCAATGAGCAAATTGGAATATGAAAAAAGTTGTCGCGGTCCTTTAGTGCCCGTAGCAAATGAGTATGCCTGGGGCAGTACTATAAAAACAGATCTTCAATCCTCAACTGCCGTAAACGATGCCAATGGCCCTTCGGAATCGTACACTGCTAATTACAATGGCCCATTTATAAATGGCTTTACCCGCCGTTGCGGCATATTCGCAAAAAATACAGGCTCAAACCGCCTGAATACCGGGGGAACGTATTACGGCGCAATGGAAATGACCGGTAATGCTGCTGAAATGGTGGTGACTGATTTAAATTACACCGGAGTAAACGGCGATGGCCTGTTAAGTGCAAATGGCTACTATGATGTAACGCAATGGCCAACGAGCATGATGAGGGTGATGGTGCCGGGAAGCGTATCTGCAGTGGGTTCATCTCGTTTACTGTTTTCTTCCGGTTATTCCTCGGGTTCGCTTTCAGATGTAGGTATACGCGGAGTAATTAAATTTTAATAATAAGCTTATACACAAGCCATGAAATGGTTAAAAGCTATAATGCTTATTTTATACATGAGCGCTGCAGTTGCGCAGTCGCCCAACTATAACGGAGGCAATGAAGATGGTACTGGTATTGGCATACTTACCGTAGGTTCCTCCTTTGCTTTATACCAGGGCGGCATCGGAAACGGCTATGCAACAGCGCAGTTAGGCCAACCAACGGTGTTCGACATGTTTAGGGGCGGTGGGGCCGACGGCTTTGCCTGGAACGATGGCAACTCACCCTTACAGGTTAATATGTACGCGGGTCAAACAGGAGATGGTTTCGCCATAGGTGTTTTAGCGCCACCTGTATCCTTCAACATGTACAATGGAGGAGTTAACGATGGCAATGCTGCTTTTGCATTAACTACCGGTTTCGCATGCAATATTTACAATGGCGGAAGCAATGACGGCTTTGCCTGGCATGACGGCAATTCTCCTTTACAGGTTAATATTTACAGCGGAGGAGCAAATGACGGTAACGCCCAGACTTATCAAAATGCACCTACAGCATTTAATTACTACGCTGGTGGTAATAATGATGGTATTGGTTACGCACGCTTAACCCCCGCCGGTACGTTCAATTTTTACGCGGGTGGTATAAAGGATGGCTTCGCCCGTGGGCGCTTACAGCCATGCTTCTCCATTACGGGTGTTAGCGCCAACTTTACATCTATTACTGCAACTACAACCAACTTTAACTGGACGACCGTAAACGAAGGCGCTGAATATTCTGTTAAGGTTTACGTTTCAGGTAACCCTACGGTGCTACAAAACAACACCGGTTTAACCTCTGCAGGTTTAAACACCGTGCCTTTAAACGCTTTAACGCCAAACACTAGTTATTGTGTTACAGTTGAAGAACAATGTGACGCTGCACACAGCTCGGGCGTTTCATCACAGTTTTGTTTTACAACAGCAACTGGTAGCACCTGTGCTATGCCAAGCAACCAGGGCATTTGGTTTACCAGCGGGCAGTATTTAATGGTAAAATGGCTATCACCTTTGTATGGCAATAGTTCAAAGAGTTATGAGATTGCGGGAGGGTTGAATATAACTTCTCCAAACCAGGCTACTACAAGAGAAGTTAATGGATACTACATTTCGCAAACGCCGGCTTATCCGTCTTATCCATTCTTTACGGGTAATGTGCCCGGTTTTACCTGGTATGTGCGTGATATTTGTAACCCGGGTGACACCAGTGCATGGCTGGGGCCTTATATAGTAGGTGCATCAAAAACCGATGGGTCAGAAACTACTGCCATTACTGAAGATGAAGAACAAAATTCTTCTGCTACGCTCGTTGTTTATCCTAACCCCAATGCCGTTGGTCGCTTATTTATAAAAGCCATGGACATTAGCGATAACACTACATTGCTTATTTACACAGCGCAGGGCCAATTAGCGCTGCAAACAACGATAGTTAACAAAACGGTAGATGTAAGCGCATTGAGCAATGGTATTTATATGCTTCGCATTGAAACACCTGCTTACAACACTCAATTGAAGAAACTGGTAATACAACATTAGGACTTTTAAATCAGCTACGTTTTAGCTAATCCCGCTTAGCGCTTTTTAAGCGCGGCGGGATTTTTGTTTATTATTAAACGTAACATAGCAGAATCACGAGCTTCTTATCTTTTGCTTTTCATTAAACCACTTTCTTAAATCAAATACGCCGGCAAAAAGGTTTGCGCTTCCGCCCTCAGTTGCCCTTTCTTCCATTGCTTTCAGCACCTCATCACATTCCTTACGGTCTTTTTCTTCTTTAAAATTCCATTTACACAGTTTGCGCAGAAATTTTCCCAGGTCTTTAAAGAAAGGTTCTTCCAATTCCGAATCCGCTAACAGTTTGTAAAAGTTAATAGCCTTGGTATCGGCAATATTTAAATCTCCTTCATTGTAAAACAGTATAACCTCCAAAAACCGTACGTTGTAGTAAATAAGCTTTACAAGCTTAGCGGCGTCCAGCGTGTAAAACTTCTCAATCCAATAGCGTGCACGGTCGTTTTTGTTTCCCGACACCAGGGTAGCAATCATGCGTAGGGTCATTAACGGTGTGCTGGTGCGCTGGGCGTTGGTAGCTAACGGGTTTTCGAAGAAACTCTCTAAATCAGGCTCAAGCCTCAAAATACTATCCGCATTTTCCTGCATATGGCAAATGCTTATACGCGTGCTCAATAAACGTATTCTAACCCTGTCAAAAACTTCGGGGTTTACTGTAAAGTAATCTTTTTCTCCGTCAACCCATTTTTGCAAACGGTTGCATAGCTTTTCAGTAAGTGGTATATCATCGGCGGCTATTGCTGTTACTATGTAGTTGGAGATAACCGTAAAAAAGAAAGTTTTGGGAACTTCGTACAGGAAAGGGTGCTGCTCAAACAACTGTAACGACTTTTCATGATACTCCAAAGCCTTATCATATTGTTTACGGGTATTAAAGGAATCGCACAAAACACCGTAATACAGCAACCGTGCCCTAACGGAACTTACCTTTTCCGCTTTTTCAATAGCCTGTGCCTGGAAACCATCAATTGTTGATTGCCGTAAGTGTGGTTTCTCATAGTCGTATTGGTTAGAATAACGCACTGCCATGCTTTGAAACAACAGGGCATCATACATCTCCTTCATACCTCTCGATGCCGAATCAACATCCGCATGCGCCTGTTCAAAAAAGGAAAAGAACTTCTCTTTATCCTTTTCAAGGTCAGTATTTAGCGCCAGGCGAACTGCCAATTCAGCCACGCCATAATACAATTCAGCATCACGTACTGTTTTCATCAACTTGTTTATCTCTTTTCGCGCTTCGCCTTTAAGGCCTTTGTTCGTTAAAAATTCAATTTCGCTCAAGGCACATCGTATGCGGTCGGCCGGATTATCATCCTCGCGATAATTGCGCATGGCTTTTAGCAAAAGCTTACGCAACTGCCATTTTGCGGCAGCCAGGTTTTTAATCCCGGTTTTGCTTTTAACCGCCTCTTCGTCATATTCCTTCATGTCTTCCAGCACATCATACAGCATTAAAATATCCGAATCGCTTTTAAAAGAAGTAGAAAACAGCCTGAAGTAACGCTTTTCGGCCTTATTAAGGGTTTGAATGATTTGATGCAATGGATCCATACCTCAACGAATATACATGCTGAAGGATAAAACTACCATCAAATCAATTTCATAAAAAGGGCTTAGAAAATTGATATTCCTGAAAAATCGGATTGATGCGGGGGCACCTGCGGGCTTGCTTTGTGCCAACAAAAAAAACGTAAACTGATATGAAAAAAGTAAACAAAATTTCTCTTTTACTACTGTTAATAGTGGTTACTGTTATTAGCAAGGCGAATAATATTCGTATTAACATTAGTTCATTTGATGCGGTAACAAATACCTTGCAGGTTAGCCTGGGCTGGGATAATTCCTGGCGCGATCAAACGGGGAACTTCCGCGATGCTGCCTGGGTATTTGTAAAATATAAAGATGTTACTGACGCCACCTGGAAACATGGCGTACTTGTGGCACCTACCGGTACTAATGCCATTGTAAGCGACACCTTAAGCGGCAGTAATGTGAAGTTTGAAATATTAGGCAAAAATGCCAGTACATCACCTGCCGGCTCAAGAGGCTTTATAGTAAGAAGACAAAACAACCCTGTTGGCACTTCTGCCGGTTTACCGGAGTATACAGGAGTGTACAATGTGGCTATGAAAATAAACCTGAAGCTTTCATTGCCAACAGGAACTGTTTTAGTGAATCCTGAATTTAAAGTGTTTGCCCTTGAGATGGTGGATATTCCGGCAGGCTCATTTTATGCAGGCGATGGAGGTCCGAACAGTTATGTAAGTTCATCCACCACGGCATCTACCCCTTTAAATGTTACAAGTGAAGCAATTGCAAGCTATGTGCATTATGAAGGCGGCAGCCCCGCAACGGTTACAGTGCCCGCCACTTTTCCCAAGGGCTTTTCTGAGTTCTTTATAATGAAATACGAGTTAAGCAACGATGCCTACGCGCAATTTCTGAATACCTTAACCCGTGATCAGCAAAACAACCTTGTTACGGGATGGGCATCGGTTTCTGCGTCTTCTGATTATGCAGGTGGCTTTCCTGAAAACTATTACAATACAGGTACCCCTGGTATACATGGCCTTGTGTCATCCTCAACCTCACCGGGCTATTTTTGGGCTACAACGCCAAATCACCCCGTTGTAAACTCCTCAGATAGCTATGTTAAAAACCTGGCTTACCTTGATTGGTCAGGTATGCGCTCAATGACGGCATTTGAGTACGAAAAGGCTTGCAGGGGTAAGGGCACACCGGTTATTGATGAGTGGGCCTGGGGTACAAGTTCTAACACTTATATTGGCTTTGGTGTAGGAACAATTACTGACCAGAACGGCCCCGGCGAAACTATAAACGAATATCTGGAAGGGCCTATAACGATAGAACGATTTTTCCGTTGCGGCGCTTTTGCTAAAGATGCTGCTTCAACAAGGACAAATAGCGGCGGTACATTTTACGGCGTTATGGACATGAGCAACAATATGCTGGAGGTTACAGCCGGGTATGGCGATGTCCCCGGCACCACATTTAACGGCACCATGGGTGATGGCTACCTTAGCAGTACCGGCACCGCAGACGTAGCATCCTGGTCGGGTATAGCCACTTTCTATAAAGGGTCACAGGAGATCACAACTCCAGTTGTTGGAAGAGTTTCATCAAAAGCTTCTCTTGGCCAACCGGGTATCCGTGGTGTAATTCGTTAATAGTAATCTCAAACCAACGAAATGAGATTCTTATTAATAATCAGTCTTACATATTTACTTCTGCCGGCATATTCGCAGGCAGTTTACAGTGGTGGAATAAATGATGGCTTTGCCTCCCACACTTTGGGTAAAAGCCCGTTTAATTTATACCAGGGTGGCAGTAACGATGGATATGCCTATCATCAGTTGAATTTTGCGGATGGAATAAACTTCTTTAAAGGAGGTACAAACGATGGCTTTGCCCAGCATGGATTGAATCACCCAAATGATTTCAATATCTATAAAGGCGGGGTTCAGGACGGATTTGCAGTTGACGGCCGCACTTTCAATACTACCTTCTCTATCTACCGGGGTGGCCTCAATGATGGATTCAGTTACGCATTTAAAAATTCCAACTCAAACTACAACTTTTATAAAGGAGGTGTCGCCGATGGTTTTGCTTACCATGGCAGTAACGATGTTAACCATACCTACTGTCCTTTGCCAACTACCCTTCAGCATATCAGCAATACCAGCAGCAGTGTATCCCTCTCCTGGGTTCCGGGCAGCGGCAATACCGTATACCAGGTAATGCTTATAAAAAACGGAACCGTTGATAGTTTCTTTGCCAGCGGCTCAATAACAGCCGGTCCTATGGCCGTATCACTTAGCTGCCTGCCTACAGGAAGTTTCTTTACCTACTACGTGCGCGAAAGCTGCGCAGATAACGCATGGAGTGAATGGGCGGGTGGATTTACCTGCTATACATCAACAGGTTGCCAAACCCCAACAAACCAAACGGCAAGCATAGTAAACACCCAAAATGCCAACCTTAGTTGGGAAAGCAACTATGGCACCCAGGTGGATAAACCTTATCAAATAAGCTATGGAATAGGTATAAACAATGCAAACCAGGGAACAAAAACGGCTATAACAACCATTACGCCTGCACAGGTTAACGGCAACATTCGAACACACGCATTATACCTTGCCGGCGGTGTTGGTAACATCACTTGGTACGTGCGTGAAATATGCAGCGAGTGTGATACAACTGTATGGCTTGGCCCAAATACATTACCGGCTAACAGTTGCAATGTACCGCTTTCAACCGGTATGAGTGTTTCTAATCTTACAACTACCGGCGCTACACTAAATTTTACCAGCAGCAACTACAACAGCGCTTCGAAAATTGAATTACTTAACTATAGCAACAGCACTTCGGTCTTTTATGATGTATTCAATAGCCCGTCGTACGTTAGGCAGCAAATACTTAGCGGTTTAACACCAAATACGCAATATGGCTGGCGCGTTAAGGAGTACTGCAGCGCTAACGATAGCACTGCCTACACCGCTTACCAAAACTTCACCACACCGGTTAACAGCGGAGGTAACTGTGCAGCACCCACCAACCAGGGCATTTACGTTGCTACCGGGCCAATGTTAATTGTAAAATGGCTATCACCTTTGTATGGTAATACCAGCAAGGGTTACCAGGTGGCAGGTGGAATGAATATCGGTTCACCGGCGCAGGCCACTATTGTGCAAAGCAACCCCTACTACATATCGCAAACACCGCAGCACCCCACTCATTCATTTTATGGTGGCAATACACCGGGCTTTACCTGGTATGTGCGTGATATTTGTAACCCGGGTGACACCAGTGTATGGCTGGGGCCTTATATAGTAGGTGCATCAAAAACCGATGGGTCAGAAACTACTGCCATTACTGAGGATGAAGAACAAAATTCTTCTGCTACGCTGGTTGTTTATCCTAACCCCAATGCCGATGGTCGCTTATTTATAAAAGCCATGGACATTAGCGATAACACTACATTGCTTATTTACACAGCGCAGGGCCAATTAGCGCTGCAAACAACGATAGTTAACAAAACGGTAGATGTAAGCGCATTGAGCAATGGTGTTTACATGCTTCGCATTGAAACACCTGCTTACAACACTCAATTGAAGAAACTGGTAATACAACATTAGGACTTTTAAATCAGCTACGTTTTAGCTAATCCCGCTTAGCGCTTTAAAGCGCGGCGGGATTTTTGTTTGTATTTCTATACTATTTAAGTGGCAGTTATCTTCTGCTATCTTCGCCGGTATGAAGTTTACCGATTTAAACCTGAACAACCCTTTATTAAATGCCCTTAACGATTTGGGGTTCACACAAGCTACAACCATCCAGCATAAGGCTTTCCCCGTAGTTATGAGCGGCCGCGATGTGGTAGGCATAGCACAAACAGGAACAGGTAAAACGCTCGGATATTTGCTGCCGATACTACGCCAGTGGGAGTTCAGCAAAAAGAAAGAAACGCGGGTTTTAATTTTAGTGCCTACCCGCGAGTTGGTTGTGCAGGTTGTGGAAGCCGCCAAAAAGCTGACGCCTTACATGAGCGTGGCTATTGAAGGTGTATATGGTGGCGGTAATATAAAAGTGCAAATGGCCGCATTAAGCCATGGCGCGGATATAGTTGTAGGCACACCCGGGCGGGTAATAGACCTTATAATGAATGCCAGCCTTAAAATTAAAACGGTAAAAAAACTGGTGATTGACGAAGTGGATGAAATGCTGGGGCTGGGGTTCCGCCATCAGTTAACCACCATATTAAACCTGCTGCCACCTAAAAGGCAGAACCTGATGTTCTCTGCCACTTTAACTGAAGAAGTGGAGGACTTAATTAAAACCTATTTCTACGGCCCCATTAAAATTGAAGCAGCACCGGTGGGCACCCCGCTTGATAACATTGAGCAACATGCTTACGAAGTACCCAACTTTAATACCAAGGTTAACCTGTTACAGTTGCTATTGAACCAAAGTGAAATGAAAAAAGTATTGGTGTTCGCTGCCACCAAACAATTGGCGGACGACCTTTACGAAAAAATTGAGCCGCTCTTTCCGGAGGAAATAGGGGTTATACACTCTAATAAATCGCAGAATAACCGCTTTGAAACAGTAAAGCGTTTTGGCACAGGGCAATACCGTGCTCTTATCGCCACTGATATTATCGCACGAGGATTGGATATTGCCGAAGTATCGCACGTTATAAACTTTGACGTGCCCGAAGAAGCTGAAAATTATATACACCGCATCGGCCGCACGGGCCGTGCAGATGCTAAAGGCAATGCCATTACCTTTATAACTGAACGCGAGGCGGAAACAGTTGAAGCGATAGAAAAGTTAATGAACACCCAGGTACCTCGCTTGGATTTGCCTGAAGAACTGGAGATTTCTGACGTACTAACGAAGGACGAAATGCCTCAGTTAGACACTATGAATGTGCAGGATAAGTACAAGAAGAAATTACCTAAAGGCGGCGGAGCATTTCATGAAAAGCTACAAAAGAACCAGAAGGTAAACTTTCATTTAACGCGTGCCGAAAAACTGAAGCTGAAGTACGGTAAACCTAAAACGCGTGGACAAAAACCGCCCCGGAAGAAAAAGTAGATCAGCCTAAATCTGCCAGGCAATTAATCCATTCACTTCTTCAACACTCAAAGGTTTTACCCCATTTAACCCCGTTGGGGCAAACCTGTTTTTCAGGAATGTAATGGATGGTTCAACCCAGCCCTTGCTTTCCTCAGCCAGGTTATCAATTAGCACGCTTAGTTGATAAAGGGTAGTCAACTGTTCAAAAAATGGTTTTGCACTGGCTTCCATTTCATCCTGCGGTAGTGCTTTTAAGCGCTCTGCAAAAGTTTTCAATTCCAGCAATCCATTACGCAAAAAGTCGCCATGCATCGCACTGCTGCCGGCACTGCGTTCAATTTCTGCACTAATGGTATCAAAGCCTTCACTCTTGAAAAAAGCACGAAGCATATCCAATACAATGATGTTTCCGCTGCCTTCCCAGATAGGAAGCACCATTACGTCGCGCATAATTTTAGGCAGCACGCCATCTTCAATATAACCAAGGCCACCCATCAGTTCCATGCTCTCGCGGGTAATGTAAACACCGGTTTCGGCACTCCACTTTTTAGTCATTGGGTTAATAATGCGAAAAAGTTGTGCCTCCTTCTTATCGCCGTTATCAGCTTTATCTAACGATTCAATAGCCCGCCACACCAAATAGAAGTTAGCTACATTAAGCGCTCCCAACTCCGTTAACTTTGTGCGGATTAGGGCATGCTCCAACGCGGGTTTGCCAAATGTTTTGCGTGCATTTAAAAACTGGTAAGCCTCAATCAATGCCCTGCGCGATGCTGCCAATGCTGCTACTGAATTATACAAGCGGCTCAGGTTCACCATCTCCACCATTACCTTGAAGCCTTCAAACTCCTTGCCTACCATTTTGCCCCTGGTATCGCGCAAAATACATTCCGCACTTGCCATGCTCCTTACACCCAACTTATCTTTAAGGCGTATTACTTCCATATAGTTGCGGGTGCCATCAGGGAGAGGGTTCTCAATCATGAATATGGATAACCCTTTGGTGCCCTTTACATCATTATCCGTGCGCGCCAGGGCAAAAATCAATTGAGCATTTGCATTACTGCAAAACCACTTCTCGCCGTTTAAGGCATATACATCATCCTGCTGGTGTTCAGCCACTGTAATGTTTGCACCCACATCACTACCGCCGGTTTTTTCGGTCAGGAACATCGCTCCTGTGTAAAGCTCTTCTGCTTTGTCGGTGGCTATATGTGGCAGTAAGCGTGCCTTATCCTCCTCAGTGCAGAACAAATCAATCAAACGGGCAACGCCGTCCGTCATGCACAGCGGGCAATACTGTCCGCTCTCGCTCATGGCGTACAAGTAGCCTGTGCTAAAACCAAGGCGGTGGCCTTCGCGGTTGAATTTACCGCGCAGAGAAGGTTCCCACTTAACACGGAACATCTCGCTTTTAACGGCAATATCCATTAACTGCCAATAAGCAGGATGAAAACGTATTTCATCAATATTCTCCCCGGTAAAATTGCGCTTAACTAACTCCGGTCCTTTCTTATCAGCCAACAGTGATAGTTCATTCATTATACCGGCCGCCTGTGCGCCTGTATAATCCAACTTATCCTGCATATAAGCAAAACCGGCAGGCGATATATTGTTCTTAATATAGTGTTGAAGTATTTTATCGCTACGGTAAAAGTTGGCGCTTAAACGGTAAGCATTTTCTAACACTTTGTTCTTTTGCTGAGGGTAAGCAGCAGGCGTTCTTATGTTCATCTCCATTGCCAAATATTATGTTTCAAAGTTAAAACTACTTAGTATACCTATTTGTTTTTTAACGCTTCGTAAATCGTTTCAAAAGCGGGGGTTGGCACGTTTATATCCTTTCCTCTCTTAACAACGTAGCCGGTTATTGAATCCACTTCCGTTAACCCGCCTTTCAGAAAATCGCTGTTCATACTGGTGCGGGTTTCAGGATTGGCTTCAAAAAGCGTAGTAAGCGTGCGCTCCCTTACATCTGTTCCAAAATCTATATCCAACGCTGCTGCAACATCAAGCACCTCATCAATTAATCTTTTCAAAAGCTCCATACCATGCTCATGCTGCCTGAGTTCACCCAGCGCAAGGTTTAAATAGGATGTTACACTTGCCACGCTACTGATAAACACATACTTGATCCATACTATTCGCTGGATGTTAGCATGTACGCGGGCATCTAAGCCGGCCTGCTTTAGTAAAAATTCAAATTCCTTAAGCCGCTCTGCGTTGCCCTGTTCTGAGCCAAAGTTAACTACGCGGCTTACTCCGGTTTCATTAATCAATCCCGGCTCGCTTAAACGGCCTACAAGGTAGGCGCATCCCTGCCAAACTTCATTTTCAGGATAAACAGCTCTTATCTTTTCTCCACTATCCACTCCGTTTAATAGCGGTACAATTACAGTGTTGGGGCCCACACAGCCGCGCACATCGGCAAGTAAACCGGTTAAACTATACGATTTACAACTTACAATCAGGTAGTCCACCTGCCCAATCTCTGCACTGTTATGCGTAGCTTTTTTAGGGTGGGCAGTAAATCTTCCGTGCGTAGTATCAAGCACCAGCCCCCTTTGCTTAATGGCAAGTTCATTTTCGCCGCGCACAAAAAAGTAAATTTCTGCTTCGGTTTTATCTTGGTAATAGCACGCCAACAAACCGCCAAAATAGCCACCAACTCCTCCAATTCCTGCAACAGCTATTTTTGTCATACTGCAATTTACGGAATTGTATGTTTAAATGCCGGTGCCAATAAAAAAGGCCCTCGATATCGAGAGCCTTTAATTTTCTAATTAAATGTACCGCTTAGCGCGCTACACTTACACTTCTCTTTTCGCGGATAACAGTAACTTTTACCTGCCCCGGGTAAACCATTTCTTTCTCAATCTTCTGCGAAATGGTGAATGATAACTCTTCACTCTTTTTGTCATCAACCTTATCGGCTTCAACAATTACGCGCAACTCGCGGCCCGCCTGTATAGCATACGCCTTCTCTACACCTTCAAAGCCCTGTGCAAGCGCTTCAAGGTCTTTAATGCGCTGCAGGTAGCCTTCCATAATCTCGCGACGTGCACCCGGCCTTGCACCACTAATAGCGTCGCATGCCTGTACAATCGGAGAGATTACGTACTTCATTTCCATTTCATCGTGGTGAGCGCCAACCGCGTTAATTACGGCAGGGTGTTCGCCATACTTTTCGCAAAGCTTGGCACCAAGCAGGGCGTGGCTCAATTCACTTTCCTCATCAGGCACCTTGCCTATGTCGTGCAGTAGGCCGGCGCGTTTAGCCAGTTTAGGGTTAAGGCCAAGTTCAGCAGCCATAGTAGCGCAAAGGTTTGCTACCTCGCGGCTGTGTTGTAACAGGTTCTGGCCATAAGATGAGCGAAAACGCATACGGCCCACAAAACGAACCAACTCCTGGTGCATACCCTGTATGCCAAGGTCAATTACTGTGCGTTCGCCTATTTCTAAAATATGTTCTTCTAATTGTTTCTTGGTTTTAGCCACCACCTCTTCAATACGTGCAGGGTGTATACGGCCGTCGGTTACAAGGCGCTGTAAGCTAAGGCGCGCAATTTCGCGGCGTATTGGGTCATAACCCGAAATGATAATTGCCTCAGGGGTATCATCCACTACAAATTCGCAACCTGTAGCGGCTTCCAGTGCACGGATGTTACGTCCTTCGCGGCCGATGATCTGGCCCTTTTGTTCGTCACTGTCCAGGTTAAACACTGATACCGTGTTTTCAATGGCATTTTCAGCCGCTGTACGCTGTATGCTTTGGATGATGATTTTCTTAGCCTCTTTGTTAGCCTTAGACTTAGCCTCGTCCATGGCAGTTTTCATGTAAGAGAGGGCCTCAGTTTCGGCTTCCTTCTTCATGCTTTCCACCAGTTCTTTTTTGGCATCTTCCTTTGTAAGGCCGCTTATCTGCTCCAGTTTACTAACAAATATTTCGTGGCTTTTTTCCAACTGGTCTTTTTTGGTATTTACCAGTTCCAACTGCTTATGCAGGTTATCGCGCAGGCTGTCAATTTCCTTTTCTTTTTTAGAAATTTCGTTGTTGCGCTGGTTAACCTCGTTTTGCAACTGTTTTACCTGGTTTTCCTTTTCCTGTGCCTTTTTGGTGCGGTCTGCCGTCTCGGCCTCGTGCTTACTCTTTAGTTGCAGGAAATGCTCTTTGGCTTCCAGTTGTTTGTCTTTCTTAATTTGCTCGTTGGTGCGTTTGGCATCCTCTATCAGCTTATCGGCAGTGGCTTTGGCTTCGCTCAATTTTTTTTGAACTTCTTCCTCAGCCTGCTTTTCTATTTCCCGGTTACTTTTTTGGGTAATACTGCGGCCTACTAATAAACCAATAACAAGGGCAACAACAGCACACGCAACTGCAATGAATATCATGATTGTATTATCCATGTGGTTGTGTTGGGGTTTATGTGGTTGTTATGTTGATGTAAGGTTAAACTATAAGTTACTTAAAACAGTGCTTGGCGCCAAAAGGCTTAACACCACTTTAATGATGCATGACTAACAAATACTACGGGGATAGATAACGGGGAAGGTTTATTTCACAGTCGCTGAAAGGGTTTCTTCCAGGCGGTTTATCTTTTCTTCCAGCAAACGGTGTTCCTGTACATTAAGCGATTGCGCATTTACACTTTCTACAGCAAAATTCAGCAGGCACATTGAAAGGTAATCCTGTTTATCCTTGCCGTCGTACATTGCCTGGTATTGTTTTATCTTTTCGTTTACCAGTTGCACTGCATTCCGCACTTTTTCTTCATCGCCCTTAGCCACTTTAAGCGGGTAGAGCCTCTCTGCAATCATTACATTGATGTTAACCGTTTCCGTTTTTTCACCCATGCTAATCATTCAACATCGCTATACAATTATCTATCTCTTTTATGTATTCGTTAATTTTTCGTTTAAGTTCAGTTACCTCAGCGTTTTCGCCGGTACCCGAACCTATATTCTGCGCTAACTTAACAATTTTAATTTTTTCGCTTAATTCTTCGCTCTTTTTAGCCTCCTCGGCCATTTTTTGCCTGTAATCAGCCAACTCAGCCTCCAATTCATTAACCCGCAAACGCAACCGTTGGTTATCCTCGGTTACCTTTTTTGCCTTATTAATCAACTGTTCTAGCCGGGCGGTAAGCTGCATAGGGCTAAAATACAAAAATACGGCAGCACTAAACCGTGTTTAGCATTAGCCGTATATTAAAAAATAAGAGTTACGGTAAAGTTGGGCGGGCACCAGGTAGTATACTGCCTGTTAAGCCGGATGAATAAATGGTCTGAACATTAGGGGTGTTTTATCGCGGGAAGGCCTTTAGCCCTGACCCCACGTAAAGTCCGCCAAGCCAACCATGACGGTACCTTACAGGGGATGTAAAAACCTAAAACCTTCCTTCGGGAAACAAAGGATGGATATTGCCCTCAACCAAACTAATTATTGCGGTAAACAGGAATTTAAATGAGGCTAAACAGAACCGGTAGCGGTAAACAAGCCAAATGTGCCCATAAATGATGCCTACTTCTTGAACAACTTAAAGAACTCCTCCTCGTAGCTGGTGCCTATTGGTATTTCTACGCCTGATAGTTGAATTACCTTGTTACGGATACTTTCTATTTTGCTTACCGGCACTATGAATGAGCGATGAACGCGCATAAACTCGTTAGCGGGAAGCTTTTCGATAATGGCCTTCATGGTCATACGGGCCACAACGGGCTTTTTACCCGGCAGGTGAATTTTCAGATAATCGTCCAGCCCCTCTATATAAAGTATCTCGGCTATGTTAACCTTTACCAGGCTGTAATCAGCCCTTATGAACAGGTAGCTCTGTGTATTCTCCTTCTGGTACTGGTAGTTGTAAAACTCCTTAGCCTTTTCCACCGCCTGTTGAAAGCGCTCAAAAGTGTAAGGCTTAAGCAGGTAATCAATAGCCTGCAGGTTAAAGCCCTCCACCGCATACTCGCTATAGGCGGTGGTAAAAATCACCATCGTATTCTGTTCAATCGCTTTATGAAACTCAAGTCCGGTCATTGAGGGCATTTGAATGTCAAGGAAAATCAGGTCAACCGGAAACTTTTTCAAATGCGCTAAAGCCTCGGTAGGTTTATTGAAGGTTTTCACCAATTCAACAGAATCCACCTTAGCACAAAAATTTTCTATAACTTTTAGGGCAGGTGGCTCATCGTCCACCGCAATCGCTTTAATCATTACAATTTAATGATTAGTGAAACTAAGAAATCGCGCGGATTATCACTAATGGTAAGTACGTGCCTTCCGGGGTAAACCAACTCCAACCTTGCGCGAGTATTTTCAACCCCAAGTCCACCGCCATCAATGGGCTTACGCACCTTTACTTTGTTATTAAACACTACCAGGTGTATCTGGCTGCCGTGTATATCAATCTGCACTTTTATTACGGAATCCTCCTCAGCATTTACACCGTACTTAAAAGCATTTTCAATAAAGGCTATAAGCACCAGGGGGGCAATTTTCTTACCAGTGGGGTCGCCCGATACATTGTAGGAAACACTAACCGCCTCGCCTGCCCGCATGCGCTGCAGTTCAATATAATCGCTCAGGTAGCTAATCTCCTTTTCAAGAGGCACAAAATCTTTACCGGCTTCGGCCATTACATACCGCATCATGCCCGATAACTTAACAATAGTAGGTGCCGTTTTTTCACTGTGGTCAATTGCCAAAGAGTAAATACTGTTTAGGGTATTGAACAAAAAGTGCGGGTTTATCTGGGCTTTAAGGTAACTCAACTCAGCGTTCACTCTTTCGCGCTCCACCTTACGAAGGCGGCTGGTCATCTTCAGCATTATCGAAAACAGCACCACCACTAAAAACTGAAACAGGTGATGGTTCAAGCGAAACAAATCAAAGTTTCCGTGATGGTGTGGGGGTGCAGGAATAGGCCGGTCAGAAAAATCAGGTGCAGGCACAGCACTTTCAACCAAAAAAACAATAGCTGCAAAGCACACCAGTTCTATTGCAACAAACAGCACATAACGCCTGGTAATAAGCAGCTTAGGAACAAGGACGTAGAAGTTGAAATAGAAGAAGACAAGAAGCACCAGGTACCGTAAAAAATCCTGCTGAAAGCCGCGCACGTGCAACATATCAAGCGCCGTATCAAAATCGGGAGAAAAGAGTACAGGCACCGAAAGGAAGGCAAGCCCCCCCAACACATGGGTTAATATCTGCCGCGTTCGGCTGGTCATTTATTGGCTCCAAAAGTGACTTACATAGCCCAATTTCGGAAATATATTGAGGTAAGATAACTGATTGTGTCGGAGTTAAAAGCCGATAATCAAAAGGTTACGATTTCGACAAGGTAATTTCTGTTACTTCAGGCAAAATACCTACCCTGCCGGGGTAAAACAAGAAACCAAAACCGCGGTTAACATATAGAAACTGTTTGCCTTCCTGGTAAAGGCCTGCCCATTGTTTGTATAAATATTCCGAAGGGCTCCACTTCAGCCATTTACTTTCTATACCAAATTGGGCGCCATGCGTATGGCCGCTAAGCATAAGGTCAATATCTCCGTATTTAGGCCGCACCTCGCGGTCCCAATGCGATGGGTCGTGACTCATTAAAATTTTTACCGGAACATCTTCAGTGCCGTTTAAGGCAGCCGGCATATCGCTGTAATCTTTAAACCTGCCGTTCTTACCCTCGCCATGCTTTCCGCTACCGGCATTTTCAATACCTATTATGGCAATCTTCTGCCCATCCCTTTCCAAAATCCGGTTTTCATTCAACATTAAATCCCAACCCATTTGAGCGTGCACGCCCTTAAACTTTTCAAAGTTAGCCTTCTTAGCTGCAGCAGTTTCCCAGGCAATATAATCGCCATAGTCGTGGTTGCCCGTTACTGAGAGCACCCCATGCTTAGCACGCAACTCCTTAAACACATCAATAAAACCATCCATCTCATCAGCTACGTTGTTCACCAAATCACCGGTAAACAATATCAGGTCGGCATTCTTTTCGTTTATCTGGCGTATAACCTCAACAATAGGTTCGCTGCGCGTAAAACTGCCGCTGTGTATGTCGGATAGTTGAATAATGCGGAAGCCCTCAAACGCATCGGGCAGGTTAGGTAGCGTTACTTTTACGCGGTGAAAGCGATAGTTATAGGCATTTACAAAAACGCCATACAACAAGGTGGCCGCCGGTATAGCGGCTACCGTTAAAGCCATACGGCTTAAAAACTGGCTACGTGTTATGCCGTTGTTTGCCTCTGCAACTGCCGGGGCGCTGCTTAATTTGTTTATACCGAACCTAAAGATGCGCGTAATATCCTCCGGCAATAAAAACAAGGAGATTATAAGCTTTGAAAAAACTACCACCACAAAAACGGTGGAGAAGTAAGCCGTTATGGACCGCGGCATTATTTTGAACAGGAATGGCCTGTAAAGAATAAACAGTAAAAGAAGCCCTGCTGAAAAGCCCCAGTAAAGCCAATTTACGGTACGTGGGTTCGTACTTCTGAAAGCCGATTTAATAGCCTGCCATCCGTAATATTCAATTAAAGCGTAAACGATAAAAAATATAACAATAACCATAAGCAGCTGTATAAGTAATAATAGTTTTCTCATTGCATAAAACAAGCCCGCTGCTACTTCCTAAATAAATCAAAATAGGGCTTGCAGGCTTCATTTTATCACGAACAAGTCAGCAAAATATTTGAATTTAGTTGCTAAATCCTAACCGAAAGAAAGACAATGAGGTATTTGCTGTTAATATTAGTTACGATAAGCGTTGCAGGCCTTAAGGCTCAATCGCTGGTGGAGCAAAAAAAATCCTATACGCGGGCTGACTCCCTACGTGGTTCACTTAGCCCCGAGCGCAGTTGCTACGATGTGGTTTATTACGAACTGAACCTAAAAGTTGACACCTTAAACCGTGCTATTTCCGGAAGCAACAAAATCTACTTCCGCGTACTTAAAAATTTCAGAACCATGCAGGTAGATCTTTATGAGAATCTGCCTATTGTAAATATAACTTCCGGTGGTAAAGAACTACGCTACCGCCGCGAGTTTTGCGCGGTTTTTGTTGAAATGCCCGAAACAGTTGAAGAAGGCACCGAAGCCGAAATAACAGTTAACTACGGCGGTAAACCAACTATTGCCAAACGCCCACCATGGGACGGCGGATTTACCTGGAGCCACGATAAAAACGGCAATTTATGGGTTGGCGTTAGCTGCGAAGGAATGGGAGCCAGCCTTTGGTGGCCCAATAAAGACTATTTAGGTGATGAGCCGGACAGCATGCGCATAATATGCACCGTGCCCACCGGTATGAAGTGCATAGCAAATGGCAAAGAAGAAGGAGAAACAGATAACAGCGATGGAACCACCACCTTTAAATGGTATGTAAGCTACCCAATTAATAACTACAACGTAACGCTTAACATAGGCGACTATGTACATTGGCACGACACCTACACCGCCGCCGATAAAACGACGTTGGACCTGGACTACTACGTGCTATCTTATAATCTTGATAAAGCCAAAAAACAATTTGAGCAGGTGCAGCCTATGCTGCGTTGCTACGAAAAATACCTGGGCAAATATCCCTTTTGGAATGATGGCTACGCCCTGGTTGAAACCCCTTACTTAGGCATGGAGCATCAAGGGGCTATTGCTTATGGCAACCAATACAAAACGGGTTATGCAGGAATTGACTTTTCAAGAATAGGTTTGGATTTCGACTATATCATTATTCATGAAACAGGGCACGAATGGTGGGGTAACAGCGTAAGCTGTACGGACATAGCCGATATGTGGATACACGAAGGCTTCTGCACCTATACTGAAAGTATTTATGTGGAGTGTATGTATGGCTACGAAACTGCTATGCGCTACATAAATGCCAAAAAGCCTTCAGTAACCAATAAGGGGGCCATGGTTGGCGTTTACGGTGTAAACGAAGAGGGGGATGGTGATATGTATAACAAGGGCATGCTGTTTTTAAATACCCTGCGCTACGTTTATAATGACGATGATAAATGGTGGGCTACCATTAAAGGAATGAGCGACACAGTATTTAAGATGAAGAACATCGGCTACCAGGAAGTGGTAGAATATTTCAGCTTTAAAGCCGGTAAAAACCTTTCACCGGTTTTTGAGCAGTATCTTAAACATTCCGATATTCCTAAACTGGAGTACCGGCTTAAAAAGATAAAAGGCAAAGAATATGAGTTAAGTACCCGTTGGGTTACTGATGTAAGCAATTTCAATCTGCCGGTTTACATATCCACTACCGGTAAGCCATCCTACTCGCCCATAGGCGTTAGCAACAATTGGCTTAAAACCAACATTACACTTCAAAAGGAAAGCGACTTTAAGATTAATGAGGATTGGACCTACATGGAGGTAAAGAAGTTATAGTGCTATACTAAACGCCGAAAAGAATGAAAACGAAAAGCATCAAAAAAACAGTAAGCTTTAAGGCCACGCCTGCTGAATTATACGAACTGCTGATGAATGCTAAAAAGCATGCTGCTTTTACGGGTAGCAAAGTAAAAATGAGCAACAAGCCCAATGGCAAGTTTGACGTATGGGACGGCTACTGCCATGGTTATAATATAGAGCTGGAGGAAGGCAAAAGAATTGTGCAGGCCTGGCATTTTGCTGAAGATGGATGGCCGGACGACCACTATAGCATCTGCACTTTTGAATTCAAAAAGGCGCCTACCGGAGCCAAATTGATTTTTACGCAAACGGGAATACCGGCGCACAAAGCAGCGGCCCTGGCAAGTGGTTGGAACGATTATTATTGGAGTTTAATGAAAGAATACCTTAAGCAATAGAAATGGCCAGTCACGAGATAGAGCTGCAATGGTTATCGGCAGAAAGATTCAACATAAAACAAAACGGCAAAACCCTGCCTATTGATGGCAACAGCAATGAAGAACTAAGCCAGGGCTTTAAACCAAAAGCGCTTATACTTTCCTCCCTGGCGGGTTGCACTGCTATTGATGTAGTAGAGATATTGAACAAAATGCGCGTATCGTTCACTGAATTCCGCATTAAAACCAGTGGCGATTTAACGGAGGATTACCCCAAGGTTTACCATACGGTTCACCTCACCTACATTATCCGCCTTAAGGACAGTGCCGATAAAGATAAAGTAGAAAGGGCTGTTGAACTATCGCAGGAAAAGTATTGCGGCGTAAGCGCTATGGTGCGCAAGTTTGCCCACCTGGAAATACACATTGAATACCTATAAGCAGGCCCCATACCCTATTTAAAAGATTATCTCTTACTTTGGTGCGCTAATTAAACAAGCATCAAACTATAAAGCATGGCTACAGGTCTACTACACGCCCACAAACTTTTTGTCCTACTCTTCTTAATCCACTACGTTTTAAAGCTGCTGTTTTTACAGCTGAAAAAAGATGAGTTGCTGGAGAAATACACCAAGGCAACTAAGATACCTGAAATGGTTATAAGCTTCGGCTTTTTGGCAACGGGCATTGCTATGCTGGTTATGTCTAAGTCCTTAGGGGTTTTAATGATTGTAAAAATCCTTTGCGTTTTAGCCGCCATTCCGTTAGCAGTTATAGGCTTTAAAAAGAAGAAAGGATTTTTGGCCCTTGCTTCCGTAGTGCTTATTGTTAGTGCTTATGGCCTTGCCGAAGTAAACCGTGCTAAAAAAGCAGGCGGCGCTGTTGACACGTCGTCAGTTAGCGGCGATAAAATTGCTGTAGGTAAAGAAGTTTACCACCATAGCTGCGAAAACTGCCACGGGGCTGATGGCAAACTAAATTCAATGGGCGCAAAAGACTTATCGCTTACCGTAAAAACACCTGATGAGCAAAAGAAACTTATCCGCGAAGGCAAAAACTTTATGCCGCCGCATAAGGACCTTACCGCTGAACAGGTTGATGCCGTTGTTGAATACGTTGCAACCTTTAAGCAGGCACAATAAAATAACTTCAAACTATACATCAATAAAAAACGCGCTCATTGAGCGCGTTTTTTATTGCAGGCTTTTGCAAAACTACTTAGTATATTTTTCATCATCAGGCGCCCAGCGGCTATGTATTGGGGAGAATAATCGGCTCCAGCGTATTTTCTTTATACCGCTTCCACTTGAGTTCCAACTCATCCATATAAACCAGGCCTTGCCAACAATATGATCTTCGGGAACAAAACCCCAATAGCGGCTATCCTGCGAGTTATGGCGGTTATCACCCATCATCCAGTAATAATTCATGGTAAAGGTGTACGACGTAGCCTCCTTACCATTTACATAGAACTTGCCGTTGGTGCGCTGCACATCATTACCCTCATACACACGTATAGCACGGTCGTATTGTGCATAGATAGAGTCATTAAGAGGCACTGTCCAACCGGCTTTAGGAATATAAATAGGGCCGAAGTTGTCAACGTTCCACTGGTAGTGCTTCAAATCATTCGGAAAAATATTACCGGCTCTGTCCTGTGCCTTTCCTTTCTCATAAAACCAGGGCTGTAAGGTGCTGGTAACACCCATTGCCTTAACCTTTTCAAAGCCTTCCTGGGTTAAGCGAACCACGTAATGATCGGCAGGCAATGGTGCAATAGCAGGGTCAATATACGGTGTCATATTTTCCATACCTATTTCTTCAAACTGGGCCTCGGTAATTGTAGCGCCTTCTTTTAAAACCAATAAGTACGGCGTATACAAATTCTCAGGACGGTAAGCGGGGGCATCATTAATATACAGCACGCCATCCTTTATTTCCAGCTTATCTCCTGCCACAGCCACACAACGTTTAATATAATTCTCGCGCTTATCCACCGGCCTTGCAGCTACATGGTACGCGGGGTTCTCCCACATGCGTTGTCTTGCACTACTATAATCAATTTGGTATTGATAGGCATCGTTTCTTACCAAATCGTAATACGATGGGCCTTGATTTTCCAGCACTACTGTATCACCGGCGGGGAAGTTAAACACCACCATATCATTGCGCTTAACGGTTTGAAAGCCCGGTAAAGTTTTGTAGGGCAGTTTAATCCACTCCACGTACGACTTGGTATTTATAATAGGAATGGTGTGATGCACAAAAGGCATTGCCAAGGGAGTATTAGGCACACGCGCGCCGTAGTGGAATTTTGAAACAAAAAGGAAATCGCCCACCAATAGGGTCTTCTCCATACTTGGGGTTGGAATCATGTAGGCTTCTGCCACAAAAATACGTATCAGTGTAGCAGCTACAACTGCAAATACAATGGCATCTGCCCACTCGCGCACTGTGCTGCGCTGTATAGGTTTTTCGCCGGGCTTTATACCACCGGGGCCAACAAACTTTTCGTTTGCTGAAAAGCCCAGGTAAGGGATATAAACAACCGCAAACATTACGGATGCAAAATGCTCCCAAAAACCGTAGCGTCGGAAAGCCGTACTCATTTCTGAAAGCTGGCTGGCTACATAAAACAGGTTAACACCGGGTATAAACAGCATCCAGGTCCACCAGCGTGGCTTATCAATAATCTTCTGCCACTCCATGGAACAAAGCACAGGCACAAAGGCTTTCCAGGGCTCAACTCCAAGTTTTTTGAATATGCCGTAGGTACCCACGCGGATGCCTATCATGTACAACAGAACAATAAAAAGAAAAATCATATGGTAGTTAGGTGATTGTACGTATTAATTATAAACGAAAATAGGATTTCAACCCTCATTTTAAAGAACAGGCCCTTAGAGCGCCAAAAGGTCCTTCATTTCATAAACCCCCTTCTTACCAACCATCCACAGGGCGGCCAATACAGCCCCTTCGGCAAAACCTCTGCGGCTTTTGGCTTCATGTTTAAATTCGAGCACATCAACGCCGCTGGTATAGGTAACAGTGTGTGTACCGGGTACGTCAGGTTCTCTTTTAGCAACGATTAACAAGTCGCCGGGGTTTAACTGGCCCTTGGGGTTCTTTACATCCGATTTTTCGGTAACGCCTACGCCCTCGGTAACCCATTCCATTTTGCGCTTAAGTTCAGTAATAATCACTTCCGCTGTTTTTACCGCTGTACCGCTGGGGGCATCCAGCTTTTCGGTATGGTGTATTTCCTCCATGCTAACTTCATACTGTGGCTGATTATTCATCAACCGGGCCAGGTGGCGGTTTACCTCCCAAAAAATATTTACCCCTATACTAAAGTTCGGCGAGAAAAAGAGTCCTCCCCCCTTCTCATGGCAGGCCTTGCGCACTTGCGGTAATTGCTGTAGCCAGGCAGTTGTGCCCACTACCACCGGCACACCGGCATCAAAACAAAAATTGATATTGGCTACTGCTGATTTAGGTTGTGTAAACTCTATAGCTACATCGGCCTTCTTAAGGTTTTCAACAGTTAACTCGTGCAGGTTATCTTCTGTTATCTTCAAAACAATCTCATCGCCTTTATTCTGCTCAAGTATAACCTGTTCAATGGTTTTACCCATCTTTCCATAGCCTATTAATGCAAACTTCATTGCTTTACTTTTCGCGAATGTAAAAACTTAAGCTTTGCGCTTTATAAACACTTAACGGTATGGGTTAAATTTTGGCTTGCCCATACCCCCGAATTGCGGTAAATTTGGACTACGGACACAGGATTGTTCTACTTTAAAAATCTGACCACTAAAATAACTATATGCCTCATTACCAAACCAGAGGAAGCGTGCCCCGTAAAAGGCATACACAATTCAAAAAGCCTGACGGTGGTTTATACAGTGAACAGTTGGTTTCTACTGAAGGCTTTTCCAGCCTGTATTCCTTAATCTACCACGTGCATCCGCCAACGCTGGTAAAATCTATTGACGAGGCAATTGATGTTAACCCTACTGTAGTAGCTCAAAAAAATATGCAGCACCGCAGTTACCTTGGGTTTAAAATTGCAGCGGAAAACGACTTTCTGAAATCGCGCAAAGCGGTTTTGGTGAATAATGATGTGCATATTGTGCTTTCAGCACCTAAGGAATCAACCACCAAATACTTTTATAAAAACAGCGATGCCGATGAAGTGATATTTGTGCACGAAGGCACCGGCACCCTTAAAAGCATTTATGGTGAGTTAAAGTTCAGTTACGGAGATTATATTGTTATACCACGCGGCACTATCTACCAGATTTTTTTTGATGGTGACAACAACCGCCTTTTTATAGTAGAATCTTTCAGCCCCATAGTTTACCCTAAACGGTACCGAAATGAGGTGGGGCAGCTTTTAGAACATGCCCCTTTCTGCGAGCGCGATATACGCACCCCGGAAAAGCTGGAAACACATGATGAGAAGGGCGATTTTCTTGTGTATATTAAAAAACAGGGGATGCTCTATCCTTATCACTATGCCTTGCATCCTTTTGATGCCATTGGCTGGGATGGCTATTTGTATCCTTACATATTTTCAATACACGATTACGAGCCTATAACCGGACGCCTCCACATGCCTCCGCCAATCCATCAAACATTTGAAGCGCACAATTTTGTGATTTGCTCCTTTGTGCCGCGTATGTATGATTATCACCCGCTTTCTATACCCGCACCTTACAACCATAGCAATGTAGATAGCGATGAAGTTTTATACTACGTTGACGGTGATTTTATGAGTCGTAAACATGTGGAACGCGGGATGATAACGCTACATCCCATTGGTATTCCGCATGGGCCACACCCGGGGGCAGTAGAAAAAAGTATTGGTAAAACAGAAACCAAAGAATTAGCGGTAATGGTAGATACCTTTAAGCCTTTATGGTTAACGGACATAGCCGCTGCTATTGAAGACCCGAATTATCATAAATCGTGGGTGGAATAAATCACTTCGCGCATTAATACATCAACACTTTAATACATTATAATGGAGACTACAACTTTAAAAGAGCCTAAAAGCCAAATAACAGAAGACTTTCTTCCGCTAAATGGCACTGATCATATTGAATTTTATTGCGGCAATGCCAAACAAAGCGCTTACTACTATCAAAGCGCATGGGGTTATGAGCTAATAGCTTACGCAGGCCCTGAAACAGGCGTACGCGATAAGGCAAGCTACGTATTACAACAAGGCAAAATCCGTTTGGTGCTTACAACAGCTATGAGTGCCGAGCACGAGGTTTCTCAACACCAGCTTAAGCATGGTGATGGTGTTAAGGTATTAGCGCTTTGGGTGGATGATGCAGCTAAAAGCTTTGAGGAAACCACAAAGCGGGGCGCTAAAGCGGTAATGCAACCCACCACGCTAAAGGATGAAAACGGTGAGGTGGTTATCTCAGCCATACAAACCTATGGTGATAC
Organism: Chitinophagales bacterium; assembly: GCA_039811145.1. Lineage (GTDB taxonomy): Bacteria > Bacteroidota > Bacteroidia > Chitinophagales > LD1 > Bog-950. Next base: position 52,115 of record JBDHYB010000005.1, read on the forward strand.
CATACATAAGTTTGTGGAGCGCAAAAACTATAAGGGAGTGTTCCTTCCCGGCTTTCAGCCACGCAAATCGGGTGTTCCGGTTAAATCAGTTGGCCTTAAGCATGTTGACCATTGCGTAGGTAATGTTGAACTGGGCAGAATGAATGAGTGGGTGAAATTTTACGAAGATGTAATGGGCTTTAAACTGCTGCTTACCTTCGATGACAAGGATATCTCTACGGAATACTCTGCATTAATGAGCAAAGTAGTTAGCAATGGGACTGGCTACGTAAAGTTCCCAATTAACGAGCCGGCCGAAGGCAAGAAGAAATCACAGATTGAAGAATACATTGAGTTTTATAAGGGGGCGGGCTGTCAGCATATAGCCATTGCTACCGATGATATTATTGCAACCGTAACGGAATTACGTGCCCGTGGTATTGAATTTCTTTACGTACCTGATAATTACTATGAAGAAGTTTGGCAGCGTGTAGGCAAGATTAATGAAGATGTAGAAGCAGTAAAACGCTTGAATATATTGGTTGACCGTGACGATGAAGGCTACCTGTTGCAATTGTTTACTAAACCCGTGCAGGACCGCCCAACCGTATTTTTTGAAATAATACAGCGTTGCGGCGCTAAAAGCTTTGGCAAAGGCAACTTCAAAGCCTTGTTTGAAGCAATTGAACGCGAACAGGAACTTCGCGGCAACTTATAATAAGCGTGAAAAAAAACTCTCCACTGATAAAAGCAGGATTGGCTATTACGGCAGTCCTGCTTTCGCTTTTATTGGCAGAGATTGGGCTTAGGCTATCGGCTAAGAGCTCCCTATCGTATTATGTTTGGCAACCCAACCTCAGGCACACCTTTACGCCTGATTCAACTATTATAAAAGGTATTAGCGGACCACAACAATTTACCATCAACCGCGATGGGATGCGTGGCAATTTGTTTAGCGCCAACACCAGAAACTATCTGTGCATTGGAGGCAGCACCACTGAATGCCTTTACCTGGATGACCAAAAAACATGGTGGGCCATTCTGCAGCAAATACTGCGACAACAAGGTAAGGCAATAACCATTGCAAGTATCGGCAAAAGCGGAACCACCAGCCGGGAAAATTACATGCACCTTAAATGTTTCGCAGGGCAGTTACCGCAATTGAATGGCGTCATTATTATGGTTGGGCTTAACGATCTGTACCGCAGGCTTAACCGCGATACACTGTTTGAAAACAACTTCAGGTTTACTGAGGCAATTGAGGACTCCATGCGACAAACCATTTTTCTTAATAGCGAAAGCGCCCACGGCTGGCGCAGCCTTGCATTGGTTAAGCTGTTCAAAAATGCTTTACAACAAAACAAGGGTGTAAAATGGCAGTTGCAGGACGATAACGGCCAATACATAAAAGCATTAAGGCAACAACGCTGCCGTGCACCTCTTATAGATTCTCTCCCACCCATGCAAAATGCGCTGGACGAATTTGAGCGCAACCTGGATAGCATGATAGCCTTTTCGGCCCGACAAAACATCAAACTCATTTTTGTAACTCAATCGGCCCTTTACCACCCGGCTATGGACAGCTTCGAACTAAACTTGTTATGGATGGGCGGCAAAAACGATTTTCAGAATAATCCTTCAGCCACTTATTACTCTCCTTCTGCTTTGGCGCAAGGCATTGCATTGTATAACAACAAGCTTAAAGAAGTTTGCAAGCGTAGAAGTATTCAGCTAATAGATTTAGATGCAGATTTGCCACGTAGTACAGCGGTGTTTTACGACGATTGCCACTTTAATGAACGCGGTGCGCAAAAGGTGGCGGAGATTATTGCTGCTCACTTCCCTGAATAGTGGTTTGTATTTCTCTTTATTCTTTGCAACCTTAGTAGCTACATACAAACAATAACCTATGGAAGAAAAATCCTTCCTTTCAATAAAAAGCTGGGCTGAAGAAGACAGGCCGCGTGAAAAGTTACTGCTGAAAGGTAAATCTTCACTTAGCGATGCCGAGTTGCTGGCTATTCTGTTGCGCACAGGCACCAAGGGCCATTCCGCGCTTGATATTTCCAAGCACTTATTAGCTGCGGTAAACAACAACCTTAATGAACTGGGAAAGCTGAGTGTAAGTGAACTAAAGAAAATGCAGAAGGGCTTGGGCGATACCAAGTCCATCACTATTGTTGCTGCGCTGGAGTTGGGCAAACGCCGGCAAGCCAGTGATATACGCGAGAAACCCCAGATACGAAGCAGTAAAGATTCTTTTGATTACATCTACCCCGAAATTGCCGACCTGCCTCACGAAGAATTTTATGTTATCTACCTTAATAAAGCTAACCGGGTTATCGGTCATAAACACATTAGCGCCGGTGGAGTATCAGGCACTGTGGCGGACATTAAGATAATTCTGAAGCACGCCTTGGAATGCCTCGCTTCCTCCATTATAGCCGTTCACAACCACCCATCGGGTAATTTAAAAGCCAGCGAGGCTGATATTAAACTTACCCGCAAATTAAAAGATGCCGCCGCACTTATTGACGTGGTAGTGCTGGACCACCTTATAATTGGAGATAAGGCCTATTACAGCTTTGCCGATAGCGGTTCACTTTAGTAAATACGCCTAAGGTTTTACCAAAATAAAAAGCCCCCCGAAAACCGGAGGGCTTTTTTGATTTTTACGGAACCCAATTATTTGCTTACAACAAAGCGTAATGTGTTTACCACTTTGTTGCCATCTTTTACTGATACGAAGTAAACTCCGTTTTCGAAAGATGAAGTATTGATAGTGGTTCTGAAATTGCCACGGCCAAAGTTAGCAGGTGCAATGCTGTGTACGTTCTGGCCTAAAACGTTGAATACTTCAAAGCTAAGCTTAGAATCGTTGCCTACAGTATAGTCAACATTAACAACGTTTGAAGCAGGGTTAGGATACAGGCTGATGTTACCTACGTTTGCAACTTCAGCAATACCGTTACCGCCATAAATTGAAGGCGTTGCATTTTGAGAAACAGTGCCGTTTAATGGAACTTCGATAGAGTTCATTACTTCGTTCTTACCTGATTTTGCATTTGAATTATACTCGTGTACAAAAGCAACTAAATGAACGTGGCTGTCGTTCCAGCCAGCAGGTAAAGTATAGGTATATGTTTTGCTGTATTCAGCGCCGTCGCCCGTGGTGGTAGGTATAACGCCGGTTGAGCCCCATGCGCCGCCCATAAAGTTACGCACCAGGTGGTTATGAATGTAACCGCCAATGCCCCATGTACCGCTACCAAGGTTGGTAGTACCAACACCTAACCAAGGGTTAAGGGTAGTTGGTGAGGTGTAGTAATAGCTATGCTGGTCGTAAGAAGAACCACCGGTTACGCTGTCCTCTACAATGTAACAGTTGATACGGAAAGTGCCGTTAAGCGCAGCGTAGAATTTAGCAGTAACGGTTACGCTCAGTTCGCGGCTGGTGCTGTTGTATGTATTAGTGCAGGCTACAGTAACAGGAACAATGTCATCTTCTCTTGCGATAGTAGCATCTTTCCATGAATTAGCAGTAGTACCCATACCTTGTACGCCAATAGCCAGGTCATCTTCACCTTCGTAGTAAACGCGGTCGATACAAGCTGTAGGAGCAGCAGAAGTAAAGGCAGCAGCCAATGTACTGTGCTCAGTTATAGTCATTACGTCTGTTCCGAAACCGGCATGTAAAGCAACCGGAATAGCTTTTGACCCTTCAGAAGCTTCAATTTCCTGAATACGGGTTGCACCACCAGGGCAGTAGCCACATGGCACAGTTGTAAATTCTTCAATCATCACGTTTTTATCAGGTATTGCGCTAAGGGCAATGATGTCACCCGCTTTTGCGTTATCAGCAGTGTTACCATCAGTACCACCGTTAGGGCCCGATGCGCTAACGTTAAGTGCATACAACTGTGCAGTTGGCATAGCAACCGCCTGCGTAAATTGGAAAGGATAAGTAGCAAAAGGCTGAATGTTTACACCGTTAAAGCTTTGAGAAACTGTACCACCGCCGTTTACGGTGTAGGTAAGGTCAAACGAAGTGATAGGAGTTGAACCCTGGTTGCTTACCACACCACTGATGAACTGATCGCTAAGGCCTACATATTTAGGCAGGTTCAATTTGTCAACAGCAATGTCTAAAGCAGCAGGCTCATAAATTTTAATATCATCAACAGCCCACCAGTAGTCGTAGTTGCCCTGGTAGTTAAACTTCAGGTAAACAGTTGCCTGGTTAGCTGCATATGCAGTAAGATCTACCGTAACAACTTCAGGATTATCTGAACTGTTAGTAACCTGGTAAACCTGTGTCCAGCTTGTACCATTGGTACTAATTGATACAGTTCCTGAACTTGAAGCATATTGTTGAAAGTATTGTTGGAATTGCAGAGCTACGTGAGAGTTTGCCGAGCAATCAATTGCGCCGGTAATCAAATCAGCATTTTCTGCCTTGTTATCGTTGCCAAGAGCATCTGAATCGAAAATGTAAAAACCATTGGCAGCCGTAGCTGAAGCAAAGCCATGCGCACTGGTTTTGCGCTGCCATGTTCCGCCACCTACGCCCGATTGGTCAACGTTTTGCCAACCAGAGGGAAGGCCCGCTGTACCGAAGTTTTGCGTGTAAATAGTGGTTTGCGCATCAAGTGCCAAAGCCGCTAACACTGCAATAGCAAGTGTAAATTTTTTCATGTCTTTTAAATTGGGTTTAAAAATCAAGAAGTGAAGATAAAAGGTAATTTGGGAAATTCACAAGCCTGCGGTAACGAAAAAAAAGAACTTGTTAATACCCCCTCACTATCCTATCTTCGTCTATTATTGACCAAAACAAAACTATGCGCCTTTTAGCTTTACCAATTGTATTATTCCTTGGTTTTATTGCACAAATTGCTCAGGCTCAAGCAGTAGTAGTTTCCCCTAACGACTCTGCTTCTGTATCGGCTACCATCTCTGATGAGTACACGCCTGCTGAGGTGCACATCCACGTTATTAACAATGCCAACTTCCAACAGGCTATTAACTGGAAGATGGTGAACGTAAACCTGCCAAGCCAAAACTGGGAAGCCAAGCTTTGCGACAATGTTAACTGCTATGATTTATTGATAAATGCCGGCCCTTATACCTCGGCTTACATCCCTGCACACGATTCAATGGATACCAAATTCCAGTTTACCGCGCATTGCATAGATGGCACCGCTGATTGTAACGTAGTTTTCTTTATTGATGGCGACAGCGCTAATACAGCTGTGGTGGTAAACTACAAGGCAACCATAACCAACAACTGTAATACAGGCATTAATGAAGTAGGCAATACCAGCCTGCACGTTTATCCTAACCCGGTTAAAAACAGTTTTACCGTAAAGGGTATTGAAACTGCCGGCAATCTGTCGTTTGAAGTTTACGACCTTCAGGGCCGCCTTGCTAAATCAGATGTTATTTCAGCGTCTTCAAGCGAAATTGAAATATCAATTGCTACGCTTAGCCCGGGCGCATACATACTTAAAGCCATTAACCAAAATGGCAAAGTAGTTGCCACCTCGCAGCTTAACAAAATAGATTAATCAATAAACTTACTTATAAGAAAAAGGCCCCGGAGGGCCTTTTTTTATTTTGTGCATGGTGGTTAGTTGTTTCCTGTAACAAAGGCTTCGTAAGCCTGTTTTACAGCTTCGTTTTGCGGTTCCAGTTTTATAGCTTCAGTAAAACACTTCTCAGCGCGCGCATAAATACCTTTGTCTGTATAAAAGCCGGCCTCAATTACCTTGTTCATTCCTTTTGAAAAGGACAATGATTGCAATAGCTCTTTATGCTGAAAGGCGATACTCTTTTTCTCGCCTGCACTTGCCAGCGTAAAGCTTCCTGTAATGCAGTTATTTCTTGTTCTGGACTCCGCCTTCCAGTAATACACCTGCCCCGCCGTAAAGCCTTTTACCACTACAGTTGTTGTTGTATCACGTATTTCGCGAACAACCATTTGCTTCTCCAATAAAGAATCAGCAAACACAATAAAGGTGTAATCTTTAACTGCCGAAAAATTTTTCCAGGTAAAAGTTACTGCGCTGTCCACTACTAACTCGCCGTAATGCGGTTGCAGGTAACAGCTTTCGCCATGGCCACGTGAAACACCGCCCAGGTTTTTAAGGTTACTTTTATAATCTTCTTCAACGTCGCTATGATGATGCGTTACCTGGCCTGCTACATATTTTAAATAATAGGCGGCGAAGCTCTGCTCGTTTTGCGCACTCTTTAAACTTTCAAAATCAGTAACGGAATAACTACCGGGCTTTTTAAGGTAAACCACTTCGCCTTTAGGGCCGCTGTAAACTGCTTCGCTTTTATCTTCCAGCTTTACTGTTTCGTTAGCAGCAAGAGTGCTACCGATACGGTTTTGTTGTATCCACAACTTCTTATCAGTAGATGTTTGCACCACCCCTTTAAAATAAACGAGTGTATACCGGCTTTGCGCCCCGCAAAAAGTAACGGCCAGTAAAAAAATGGCCGAAAGAAACCTTCTCATTAGTGTTTAGCGTGTTCTAAAAAATATGATTTATAGCCGAACTTCTTATTCAGCCATTTTACAATCGCATCGTAGAAATATAGTAAATCCACCGAAAGTATCACCGGCACCGCAATAATATTTTCATCAAAAACCAATTGTGGGCCGTCCAGCAACTCCAGCTTTACAAAAACCAATACCACCAAAAATACCAACTGCATCAACTTGGCAAAAAGATGATACCAAATGTGCTTCTCTACAAAATAAAAGATGTGAAACACTATGGTGATATAGGTAAGCAAAACCGCGAAAAGAAAAACTATCCAATCCGGCACATGGTTTACATAGTTATCTGCCAGTATCATTTCAACCGTATTGGCATGTATAAACACGCCGCTCATGTCGGGTTTGCTGCGGCCGGCAAGTTGCTCATTAAAAGGGGTAAAATGCAAATCCTCCAGGTCGTTATCATTGGTCTTTCCAAGTATTACAATCTTACCGTTCAGCACGTCCAGTGCTGTATTGTTAGGCTGCACTTCATCAATGGCAATGGTGGGTATAAACTGCGCGCTGGTTTTGGTGTAGTTGATAAACTCCAGTTTATTATCGCGCTCCTTAAGCTTTTCAAAATGCGTGGGGTCGTATTGCCGCACTATTTCCGCAGCAAAAGAGTTTACTTCCTTCCCTTCAATTTCTTCATGCGGCCTGAAATAGCGGATTGTTTTCTCGTATTCTCCTACAAAGTTTAAATACGCACTTTGCCCTAAGATACTCACGGCATTAAAGGATTGCTGCATACCCAACTCCTCACCTTCCTTTTTTTCAAAAAGATAGGTACCAAGCACCAGCTTTTTATTCTGCTGCAGGGCGTTAATCAAAATAGAATCCGTTTCAGCCTGCCCTGGTTTCTCAAACCAGGCATCAATTGCCAGCACCGCAGGGCGGTGTGCATTTATCACTTCAATTTCGCGGGCTATTTCAGCGCGGTTTCTTCCTATCTCCACAATCACCACCTTGCTGTTTGCATCGGGCCGGGAGTGTTCCTTTCGGTGCTTGTACACCAGGTCGCCGTAATCAAAATCCGATAAAGCCTTTTCTATAGGGTCCAGCGCATGAAGGTTAACCACCGAGTACTTCAATGCCCAAACGCATAGAAAAACAAACAGGGTAGAAAATATAATATCCTTATTAAGGAAGTGCCTTTTGTGCATCAGTTCTTAAGGTTCAATACCACAAGGTACTTTTAATTACGTTTTGATCGCCGGAAAGATAAACGCGAGTTGATTGCGGCTGCGATTGGGTATCATATTTATCCGTATAAACCAGGTCGTAAAAACCTGCCATACCATAAAAGCGGATGCCGGTGCCAAGGTCGGCAGTAGTACCAACGCGCCAAACTTCTTCGCTCTGCTGGTTTATTTCGCCTACCCCAATAACCTTATATTCTGTTTTTGTTTCGTTTCTGCTGTTATCAGGTCGTATGGCCTCTTGCCTGTAATTGCGTCGGTCGTCGCGGTTGTTGTTATAACTGTAGGAAGGCATGCTTTTTTTAAAGGAAATATAAACTCCCCCGTCAGAAGCAGTAAGCTGGTAACTGGGGTCGCTCTGTATCATTGCCTTTGCTAAGTCACCCATCATGCTGGCCTGTAATTCCGTAGCCTTAATAGTTACGGTTTCATTAACTCCATTCTTAATAAGCACCAGGGTAACTGTAGTATTGGGTTTAATAGCCTCAAACTCGCCCAGTACCTCTTCCACATTGCGCACCTCCACTCCATTAACCTTAAATACGGTTGCGCCTATTTTATCAGCAAGTGCCGATGCAGGAGAGTTGGTAAACACATTGCTTATTACCGGAGATTTATCGCGCTTGGTTAAGGTAGCTTTGCTGGTATAGTAGTCGGTAGTTACATCGTAATTTTGTGAAACCTCCAACCCTAAATACGCCCTGCGCGTTTTACCGTTGTTTGTCAAAAAATCATCAGTAAGCCTGCGACACACTTTCGATTCCAATGCAAAATTAATTTGAGGCTGCCATAAGCTGCCTTTATCCTCCGGCCCAAAAGCTATATAGCTATTCATACCTACAACTTCACCCTTCTCATTTACCAGTGGGCCACCGCTATTACCCCATATTATAGTAGCCGTGTGCTGCACATAACCGTATTTGCCTGTTAAACCTTCGCGCACGCGGTTTTTGGCGCTCACAATACCATCTGAAACAGTATAGGGATATTCTGCCAGGGGGTTGCCAATGGCATAAACACGCTGACCTATCGATGGTGGGTCGAGGGCATATTTAATAGTGGTAATTTCTGCACCCGGAGGTGTTACAAACTCCAAAAGGGCGTAATCATAAAACGAATCACCTCCTTTAAGTTTCGCTTCATACTTTTTGCCGGTTATGCTATAAACATAAATAGCGCCGCTTTCGTTTGTGGCGTTTTCTATTACGTGCGCGTTAGTGCACACATATTTTTTACCGTTCACTTCTATAACGTAGCCCGAACCCTTGCACAAAGCATCGCTCAGGTCCAGCTTCTTTTCGTAAGCCACATCACTTTTACCCCGGTAGCCCAAAGGTTGTTTGGTAGCTTCTGCTTTAAATACCCCTACTGAAATAACTGCTGAAAGGGCGTTATCCAGCATTGCTTCGGTGGTTTGCTGTGCATTTGTTATGGAAAAAACAAAAAGGCACATCCATACTATCGTTGACTTTTTCATAAACCGGTTTGTGAGTTAGTTGATTCAATACGAAGTAAAAAATTCTTTCGTTGAGATGAAATTCCGTTGCAATTCCATATCAGGGGGCAATATGAGTAACGGTAATCAACAAAAAAAGCCCCCGGTGTTTGCGGTATTTTCAAACATCATTGTATTTTAGACTTATTGTTAACCAAATTTTAATTACTAAACATGAAAAAAGCAGCATTATTAACGGTGATGTCATTGCTACTGACAACCATCGTTTTCAACGCCAACGCACAGGATGGCTTGAGAAAAAAAGTTGAAATGAAATCGACCAAGGTTGCAAGCCGTGGCAGCAACCCGAACATCAAAGGCGATAAGCCTACCACTGATGAGGTTTCTAAAAAAGGAACATCACGTGGCAGCGGTTATTACAACTGCTATATGTACCTGCATAACTATACCGGCTACACCATTGATGTTTACATTGATGGCTACTACGAAACAACTATAGGCGCTTATGGCGATGCTACTGTTGTTACAGGTAACGGCTGGACATCTATCTACGGCATTTCTGCCGGCAGAACTATGGAATGGAGCGGAACCGGCGACTGCCAAAGCTGGTACGACTTCTCTTTCTATTAGTAGATTCAGGAAGCTTACAAAAACGCCCTGCTGTCAGTGGGGCGTTTTTATTTTATACCCACCACTATACATTTTTAATTAATGGATTGCCCCATCATACCAATTAGTAAGAAAAACATAAAATTGGGCGCCTGAATACTATTGATTTATGGAATTTTCGCCCACCTTTATCTTTCATTCCAAAAGCAGCATCATGAAGAAAATACCCCTCCTTTTGTTTATCCTGTTTTCCTGTGCTTTACATGCTGAAAAGTATGCTTTGATTGTGGCCATTGGCGACTACCCGGAACCGGGTAGAAACGGTTGGGGCAAAATATCTTCGGCCAACGATGTGCCTTTGGTTAAAACGGCTTTGGAAAACCAGGGGTTTCAAACCGGTAACATTACGTTGCTGCAGGATGGCGCAGCCACCAAGGAAGGCATTAAAGCCGCCTTTGATAAGCTGATAAGCAAGGTGCAGCCCGGCGATATAGTTGTGGTACACTTCAGCAGCCATGGCGAGCAAATAGAGGATGATAACAACGACGAGGTAGATTACCTGGATGAGTGCATTGTGCCTTACGGCGCTGTTTACTCGCCCGATAAAAACCGCTTTAAAGAATATGCCCCCGGTTATTTCCGCGATGATGAGTTTGGACAAAAAGTAACCTTACTGCGAAACAAACTAACTGCTAAAGGCGACTTGCTGGTATTGCTTGATGCCTGCCACTCAGGCACAGGAACACGCGGCCCTAAAGATGCCGTGTTAAAACCACGCGGAGCAATGGAGCCTATGGTGAGCAACAAATTTGATGTAGCCAAGGTTTCGGCACCTGATAATAACGGGGTATTTAAGGATAATAACGGCGCTCAGTTAAGTAAGGATGCCGCCACTTACGTGGTTATTTCAGGCGCACAGGCAAAGGAGTTTAATTACGAGTGTTACGACGATAACGGCAATGGGGTTGGCTCGCTGTCTTATGCCTTCAGCAAGTCGGTAGCTATGCTAAAAGATAAAACCACCTACCGCGGGCTGTTTGCCAATATTGAAAATATAATGCGCGACAAAGCCCCCCGTCAAAAGCCGGTGATGGAAGGTGACGGTGTGGACCGCCAACTATTTGGAGGAAACTTTGTTAGCCAGAAACCTTACTACACTATCAAAAAATGGATTTCGGATGATGAATTTGTATTGAACGCCGGAACTGTTTCGGGGCTTACTAAAGGCTCTATTGTTAGCCTTTACCCCGCCTCCACTACCGACCCTGCCGGCTTAACTGCCATGAACAAGGGCACCGTTATTTCAGTAGATAATTTTATTGCCAACGTTAAATTAGATAAGCCTGATACGCTGGTAAACAAATACCCCTGGGTGTTTTTGACAGAGTTGGCTTACCAGGAAAAACTGAAAATTGATGTACGCAATGTGAATGGCTCCCTAAAGCGCGTTCAGGAAGCCTTAAAAGATTTTAAACTACTTGAGTTTACTTCTGCCTGCGATGTTTACCTGGATACATTTGGCAGCACCAAAACATGGGCGCTTAAATACCCAAACACCGGCAGTGTATTTGCGGATAAAATTAGCATCGACGGTGCAGGAGAAATTGAGAATCTGAAAGGACTATTAAAACGTTTTGCACGTTACAGATACCTGCAGACTTTGGATTTTTCTGAAACTGACCTGAGCGCACAGGTGAACCTGGTATTTTTAAAAGCTGATGGACAGATTGATTACGACAAAATTAACCAGCGCACCAAAAACGGACGCCTTGAATTGAAGAAGGACGATGCGGTATACCTGCAGGTTATAAACACCGGCAACAAGAAATTCTACATCAACATTGTAGATATACAGCCCGATGGAAAGATAAACCCCATACTGCCTAACAAAGGGCAAAGTATAAGGCCGGAGGATTGCATGGTAGCTAAGTACGATTCATTGGTATTGCGCAGCTATAAAATTACCATCGGGCCACCTTATGGCGAAGAGGTATTTAAAGTATTTCTTTCAAAAGATTTGTTAGACCTGGAAGATGTACTAACCACCGAAAACAAGCCTGAGGGTAGCGCATCTCGCGGGGCGCTTAAAAGCCTGAATAAGGTTTTTGCCGATAGCGAGATTATGGAGAACGGAACCCGTGGCGGAACAGGTACCGTTAATACCGACCAGAACGGAACTATATTTAATGTAAACTTTAATATAGTGAAGCAGTAAGCTACAAGCTGATAGAAAAAAGGGCCAACTCATCATTGGCCCTTTTTTACTTATACAGCAGTTAATCTCTATAACTACTCCTGTTCTTTACCCAATTGCTTTTACCGCCGGAGGAGGCGGTTGCTTTAACACCTGTGCCGGAAGGTTTGGATGATGGCTTTTTTTCGAAAGTAAAGCCTGCTAACAAGGCAGCTATTTCCATTTCATCCTCATTTTCCTGTTTCAGGTATTCAGGTTTATAGTTTTTGCCTACAAAGTTGGTATCAAACTTACCTGAAGTAAAGTCAGGATGACGCAGCACAAATTTGCCGAAGGCCAATGTATTTTTTACACCCGTAATTTTGTAATCATCTATTGCGCGTATCAAACGCTCAATGGCTTCTTCCCTATCCTTACCATAAGCAATAAGTTTGGCCAGCATAGGGTCATAATAAATCGGAATATCCATTCCTTCCTCGTAACCGTCATCAACCCGCACACCGGGGCCTTCCGGCTTTTTGTATTGCAGCAGTTTACCAATGTCAGGCAAAAAGTTGTTCGTAGGGTCTTCAGCATAAACACGTAACTCAACCGCATGTCCGCGTATTTGCAGTTCCTCTTGTGTAAAGCTCAGCTTCTCTCCACGGGCTATTTTAATTTGCTCCTTTACCAGGTCCACCCCTGTTATCATTTCTGTAACAGGATGCTCCACCTGCAAACGGGTATTCATCTCAAGAAAATAAAAGTTCAACTCCTCATCAACCAAAAACTCCACGGTTCCGGCACCTATGTAGGCGCATGATTTTGCTACCAACACTGCAGCTTCGCCTATAGCTTTTCTTTTCTCGGGGTTTAAGCAACTGCTTGGCGCTTCTTCCACCACTTTCTGGTGGCGGCGCTGTACACTGCACTCGCGCTCGAAGAGATAAACAATGTTACCGTAGTTATCCCCTAATACCTGCACTTCAATATGCTTGGGGCTTCCCACATATTTCTCAATAAAAACGCTTCCATCGCCAAAGGCACTTTGCGCTTCGCTTTGTGCGCGCTGCATTTGCTCTTCCAGTTCTTCGGCAGCGTTTACCACACGCATACCTTTACCGCCGCCGCCGGCACTGGCCTTAATTAAAATGGGGAATCCGATTTTTGCCGCCAAAGCTTTTGCTTCTCCTATATCGGTGATAGCGCCCTCACTGCCGGGCACCATAGGTATATCAAATTTTTTAGCGGCATCCTTTGCGGCCAGCTTGCTACCCATAATCTCTATTGCCTCAGGCGTAGGGCCTATAAACGTAATACCGTTCTCTTCCACCAACCGTGCAAAGCCCGCGTTCTCACTTAAAAATCCATAGCCGGGGTGTATGCCATCTACGCCAAGCTGTTTAGCCACCTCTACAATCTTTTCGCCACGCAGGTAACTTTCCTTAGATGCTGCGGCGCCAATGCATACGGCTTCATCAGCATAGCGCACATGGGGCGAGTTTCTGTCAGCCTCTGAAAAAACAGCCACGGTTTTAATGCCCATTTCCTTTGCACTCTTCATCACCCTAAGGGCTATTTCGCCACGGTTTGCAACCAGTATCTTTTTCATACCGGCAAACTTGCAGAAAAAAACGGCGGTTTCATTTAAAACAGCCTATTGAAATTTTAAGTGGGCAAGGGCTAAAAAGTGTCAACTTTTTTATTCCCGAATCCTACATTAAAAGGTGATTATCAACTAACTATAAGGAGCTTACGTTTTTCAGGTGTCAACTTTTGTCAACCTTTTTAGTGTTTGTTGTCCTGCATTCATATTCTGTAAATCGACATTTTTCTTCATCTTGCCTGCATGAGCCAACGCCCAGTCTTAATTACTGCTATTGCGGTTATTGCCAGTATGTACCTTTTATCCTTTGCTACGGTTGAAGGATGGGTTTCTGTTCCTGCCAACATGCTTTCATTGGGCAGGGCAATTGGTTTAGCAGTGCTGATTTACTATGCGTGGCTACGTAAAAACCTTACCACCTCTATTATTACCAGTATGCTGATTGGTATTGAGATAGGGCTCGATTGGCCGGGCGTTGGGGTGGAGCTAAAAGTATTAAGCGACATTTTTCTCAGGCTCATTAAATGCATCATAGCTCCCTTACTGTTCGGCACCTTAGTAGTTGGTATAGCCGGCCACTCCAACATAAGGCAGATAGGGCGTATGGGCATAAAGGCCATACTGTATTTTGAAATAGTAACAACCATAGCTCTTTTCATCGGGCTAGGGGCAATTAACCTAACCAAAGCCGGCGAGGGTATTCAGAAACCCGATTCCGTTCAAATGCCTGAAACGTTGAAGAAGGCCACCGAGAAGCACTTTGACATACGCGATATTTTTCCTGAAAATATTGCCAAGGCTATTGCCGAAGGTAATGTGCTGCAGATAGTGATGTTCAGCATTTTGTTTGGTGTTGCCCTATCAATGATAGAAGAACACCATAAGCATAAAATGGTGCACTTCTGCGAAACCCTTAACGAGGTGATGTTTAAATTCACCAATCTTATAATGCTGTTATCTCCCCTGGCAATTGGTGGGGCCATAGCCTATACGGTCAGTACAATGGGGCTTGGTGTATTTAAAAACCTTGGGCTGCTGATGCTAACGCTCTTTGGTGCGCTGGTTGTTTTTGTAACATGCGTTCTACTACCTATAATGTGGTATTTCAAAATACCTGTAGTTAAATTCTGGAATGCTATTCATGAGCCCGTGGGTGTTGCGTTTGCCACAGCAAGTTCCGATGCTGCTTTGCCTAAGGCAATGAAGGCTATGCAGCAGTTTGGCGTGCACAAAAAAGTTTACTCTTTTGTATTGCCAATGGGCTACTCTTTTAACCTGGATGGCACAACGCTTTACCTCTCATTGGCAACTATCTTTGTAGCCCAGGCTGGCGGAATACAATTGCCATTTTCAACCCAACTTACCATTTTACTTACGCTAATGCTTTCCAGCAAGGGGGTAGCAGGGGTTGCCAAAGCATCCTTTGTAATACTTTACGCGACGGTGGCCTCCTTCCATTTGCCCGAATGGCCTGTGTTTATCGTGTTTGCCGCCGATGCGCTTATGGATATGGCTCGCACAGGGGTAAATGTTATAGGCAACTGTCTGGCAACTGTAGTTATAGCCAAATCAGAAAATGAATTAGAGCCCATTGCCTAAAATGTGGCAATCACTGCCTAATATTGCTTTGTGAAAAAGCAGGTGAGCCCCTTGGTGGAATTCGGATTGGTGTTGCTGCTGATTGCAGTGGCAATAGTATTGGCCTTAAACGTAAACTTTAAGTGGCCTACTGCTCCTGCAGCGCAAAACAAAAAAGAAAACTCCTCCGGCCCTTCGCGCAGCCCCGAAGAACAGAAATGGTACGATGGCAAATCTTATTTTAAATCAGAATGTGCCGCCTGCCATAACCCCAAAGCTGATGGCACAGGCCCTGCTTTAACAGGCGTTGAGAAACGTTGGGAAGACGCAGGCAGCTACCAGGGCAAAACAGGTAAGCAATGGTTATATAGCTGGATAAAAAACTGGAACGATCCTGTAAACGCAGGTTACAGTTATGCTGTAAACATGGCTAACTCACGCATTGCTGCAATGAATACTTTTCAAACCCTTTCGGATCAAAAGATTGAAGACATTCTGTTTTACTTAAACGACCCGGATAAATACACGGGTAAGCCTATGCCCTAATTCACTAGGTCTTCTGCTTCTTCTTTTTAGCTGCAGGAAAAAGCACATTGTTTAATATAAGCCTATAGCCCGGCGAGTTGGGGTGCAGGTCAAGATTAGTAGGCGGGTCACCTACCAGGTGCTGATAATCTTCAGGGTCGTGCCCGCCATACCAGGTCCACATTCCTTTACCGTATTCGCCATGTATGTAACGCGCCTCGTTGGCAGATTTATTTTGACCCATCACCAATACGCTGCTCTTTACAAATTCCTTTTTAAAAGCGGTGGTTTGCCCTAAAAAACCCTTTACAGTTTTAGTGTGGTTTTGGCAAAGCATGGTGGGTACGGGGTCCCATTTGGCGCTAAAGTCAAACAGGGTAAAATAGTCCAGGTCCTTCTGCACTGTCCTGCCGAAGTTAGCATCAATGTCGCTGTATTCGTATTCATACGGGTTGGTGCGCAGGTGAAATTTTTCAAAGGCAAAACACTCCGCATAATCCAGTTTGCTTTGGGCGTTGGGGTCCTGCGGGTCGTGGTCATACATAACATCGCATATGTCCGTATTCTGCGCGGCAAGTGCAATATCATAGGAATCTGTGGCGCTGCACATAGCAAACATAAAGCCTCCGCCAAAAACAAAATCGCGGATGGTTTTCGCCACGGCAAGTTTCATCTCACTCACTTTTTTAAATCCACGGCGGTTAGCACGGGCCTCATTATCTGCCTGGTCCTCTACATACCATTGGGCGCTGCCATAGCTTTGGTAAAATTTTCCGTACTGGCCGGTAAAATCCTCGTGGTGCAGGTGCAGCCAATCATACTGCATTAACTTGCCATCTAATATTTCATCGTCATACACTATATCATAAGGTATCTCGGCATAGGTTAAAACCATGGTAACGGCATCATCCCAGGGCTGCTTTGTTTTAGGTGAATAAACCGCCACCCGTGGCGCTTTTTCCATCTTCATCACATCCATGTTCTGCTCGGGGTCGGCTATTTCAGTAAGCACCGCGGTATATTGCCCATCGGCAAGCACTTCGTAGCTCACGCCTCTTATCTTACACTCACTCTCAATCTTATCGTTATAAGGCACTGCAAAACTTCCCCCGCGGTAATTCAGTAGCCAATCTACCGCTACCCCTTGCTTTAACAGCCAAAATGCCACACCATAACTTTTCAGGTGGTTTGCCTGTGCTAAGTCCATCGGTATCAATATCTCTGATGCACGTGCGGCGAAGCTGAGGCAACATATAACCACCGTAAGTAAAGAGGCTTTCTTCAATTTCATCATAAGTAATCTACGTAAAAGTGATGCAAAATTTTCACTTTTCTACATAACGTTTTCCGCTGTTCTTAAGTATTAACATTCTCCTACCTTTGCAACAGTTAATGTTTAGTCAACTTTAAAGTGCAAATTGTCGTCTTAATTCTGGCATGAAGTTTCACCGGTTCATCTTAATTCTACTTCTGGTATTAGCCAGTTTATGCAGGCTAAAAGCTCAAACATCGCATATAGGGGGTGTAATTAATGCTTATGCCGCCGTAAGTGCAATAGACTATTGCGAGAATAAGGTAACAGTTTCTTCAACCACCGGTTTTGCCGTAGGGCAAAAGGTGCTGCTTATTCAAATGAAAGGCGCCAGCATAAACCTGGCTAACAACACCGGTTTTGGCGATATCCTCTCCTACCTCAATTGCGGCAACTATGAAGTGGAAAAGATAAAATCCATAACCGGCAACGATATTGTTTTCGAATTTCTGGTAGAAAGGCTTTATGACCCTGCATCGCAGGTGCAGTTAGTATCCATTCCCGAATATGCCACCGCTGTTGTAGATTCTACCCTTCGCGCTAAAAACTGGGATGGCGCGGCCGGCGGGGTTTTGGTTTTAGAATGCGATTCGCTGATTTTAAATGCCAACGTAGATGTAAAAGGCAAAGGCTTTTTAGGCGCTGCACGCGTTAACGATAATGCCGGGCAGGCCTGCTATAATGGTGGCAATGGCGGCGCTACTGATTTTTTCTGTTCAACGGTGGTATGCGGCGCACCAAAAGGTGAAGGCATCGGTATTACACCTTATTTCTTCGGCCGTGGTAAGGCCGGCAATGGCGGGGGCGGAGGTAATGATCATAACACAGGAGGCGGCGGAGGTAGTAACTTTGGCGCAGGCGGCCAGGGTGGCATACGCTCTAATGTTTCTCAATTCTCATGTCCCGGCCCGGCACCGGGCCTTGGCGGAGGCCCTCTTGACTACAACAATGCATACAATAAAACCTTTATGGGTGGCGGCGGTGGCGCCGGCGATGAAAACAATAACGAAGGTACCAGCGGTGCAAACGGTGGCGGCATTTTTCTGTTAATGGCCGATGTATTGGTAGGCAACAACAGGCGTATTATGGCCGATGGCGATGATGTAGGCGCCTTAGCCCAAAGCGACGGGGCCGGCGGTGGTGGTGGTGGTGGCACGGTCATGCTTTCGGTAAATACTATAGCGGGTAATTTGATTATTGATGCCAATGGCGGTGACGGTGGAGTACTGGATAATGCCGGAATTCCGAACTACTGCTTTGGCCCCGGTGCAGGTGGTGGTGGTGGCGTGCTTTGGCTTAAGGGAGGCTCTTTACCTCCTAATGTTACCTATCGCGATACCGGCGGCATTAATGGCCGTAATGTGTTTGGCATTGGTTCGCCACAGTGCCCAACAGGTACCACAAATTTGGCAACCCCCGGCGATACAGGCGGTATTGTTACAGGCCTTGTTATTCCTATTGCCGATACACCCTATATAAAATTAGAAGCCGGCGTTTGCTGCGATACAACAGTATGCTCAGGAGCGCCGGTATCCTTTGCTGCCACTGCTACAGGTATGCAACCCATTACTTATGCATGGAGCAACGGCCAAACGGCACCTTCTTTTGTTGAACCGGTTGCTGCAAGCACCTTATATGTAGTTACCATTAGTGATGCAGGGCATTGCCAGCTACCGTTTACTATTGTAGTTACCGTTCAAAATAACCCGCCCGATTTAAATGTATGCTGCGATACAACTGTTTGCGCAGGTAATCCGGTTTTTTTTAATGTTATCAATAACTCGGGTACACCACTTACTTATCTCTGGAGCACAGGAGACACCACCACCTCCATCAACCCCATCGCTTACTACACACAGGGCTATTTTGTAAGCGCTACGGATGCAAGCGGCTGTGTGGTGGCAAAATCTGTTTATGTAACCGTGCCCAATACACCGCTTACTGTAATTGCTAATCCTGACTCAGCCATTTTGTTGGGCCAAACCGTGCAGCTAACAGCCCTGTCTGATACCAGCTATTCTTATCACTGGAGCCCGACCTCAGGGCTAAGCAATCCGGATATTTATAATCCAATTGCCGCACCTGACGCCGCTACCACCTATTGTGTTACAGTAACTGATGCTTCGAACTGCTCCTCCTCGGCATGCGCCTATATTGAACTTATCATTCCGGATATACGGGTGCCGGATGCCTTTAGCCCGAATGGCGATGGCAACAATGATTTGTTTGTGGTGTTCCCCCTAAAGTTTGCAGAGATTTTTGAAATCAATATTTATAACCGCTGGGGCGAAGCCGTTTTCCATGCCACCTCCAACCAGGCGTGGGACGGTTATTACAAAGGCAATTTGCAGAACGAAGGGGCATATGTAGTTACCGTTAAGTACGGAAGCCCTCTCACCCCCGGCAAGGCAAACCTGCTTACCAAAAATCTCATTCTTATCCGTTAAGAAAAGAACGGATTATTGTTTCCTCCTCGTCAAACGCTAAACCATATTCAGATTTTAAGTCAGCTATTTGATTCAAGGTTTGCTGAAGAAATTTTTGGTGAGCGGCCCCTGTAGGATTCCTTGGCCTGTGTTTTACAGCATGCGTTACGGCTGTTACTTCCTTTACAAGCTGTTGTGCCTTTGCCGATAGCATTACCTCGGTCAGGTTTTTCCAAACGTAGTCAATAGCCTGGCTATTGGGGTGCAACATATCCTCCTTATAAAAGCGGTAATCGCGTAAATCATCAATCACCATTTCGTATGCCGGAAAGTAATACAACTGAGGGAACTGCCGCTGCAGTTGATGAATTGCCGTGAACAAATGCGACTTGTTTATTGAGTTTTCGTAGTGCCCAAAAGCGAAATACCGAACCGGGCTAACCGTAAGCACAACTTTTACAAGGGGCAGTTTAACCCATAATTGTTCTAACGTATTTTGAAGGCAGTCTGTAATTTCCTGCACGCTCAAAAGCTCCCGTTCAAATCTATTACCCGGTATTTTATGACAGTTAGAAACCACTTCGCCGCTTTCCTTATACCTGAAAACATGGGCGCTGCCAAAGGTCAAAAACAAAACGCCTGCTTGTTCTAGTTGCACGGCGGCTCGTTTCATTTCTGTATTGATAAGTGAAACAGTCTCCTCTCCTGTTGCGCGCGAAAAACTTCCATGGTGTTCCATGCTGTGGTAGAGCCCTTCATGCAACACTAAATCCTTCGCCTCAAAATCAACCGGGTTTAGTAGGCGTAAAATCCCCTTAGAAATTGAAAGAGGATTATACTGCTGCCCAAACGGATTGATAACAATATCAAATTTATGTTCGCTGAATTTTCTGCCAATGTGTTCCGAAAAACAGGAGCCAATGCTCAACAACTTATCCTCAAAGCCTATAGTAAAAGCCGGCTGGCTTGCCTTAACAACGGTTCTGAACGCTTGCATACTCACTTTGTTGGCTTCAATTATATTGCAAATATGCCTTTTCCCGGCGAAGCAGAAATTATCAGGCATCTACTCCTCATAAAGCAATCTTTTATCTTAGCAAAAAAACACAATGCCCCAATTCATTTATATACTGCAGTTGAAGCCCCATTTCCGCCAGTCGGAAAACTGGACTGATGAAACCAATGCCATTTTAGGCCAGCATTGGAACTACCTCGTTGGCCTTCATCAAAAAGGGCAAATAACCCTGGTGGGCCGTACCAATGTTGACATCAGCAATGAAGAAAATCGTGGTATCGCCATTTTCGAAGCCGCAGACCTGGAAGAAGCAATAGCCATTATGAATGCCGACCCTTGCGTTGCTCAAGGAGTAATGACAGCCCAGGTTTATCCTTTTAGTCTTGCCCTGTTTAAAGGCGTTCCGCTACCCGGCTAATGGAAATAAACGAAGTAATACTACTTACAGATAAACTTTCGGCTGTAAAGCACTTCTATACTGCCGAATTGGGGCTTGCCGTTATTAAGGCCTCGCAGAATGAGATTTCTTTTGCCGCCGGAACCTCCGTACTTACCTTTAAACAAAGTGCGGCGGCAGCATATTATCATTTTGCATTTAACATAGTTCCCGGGCTTTTTCACCAGGCACACGCATGGGCACAACAGCGCTTTAAACTGCTGGCGTTTGAGAATAATACCATCATCCACTTCCCAAACTGGAATGCCAACTCTCTCTATTTTATGGATCCTTCAGGCAATATTTTAGAATTCATCGCCCGGTACGATTTACCATCTCTGCACAAAAATGTATTTGACACCTCCTGCATTTTAAATATCAGCGAAATAGGCATTGTAACCGATCCTGTTTCTGCGACAAAGCAACTGCTGGAGGACAACTTCGGCCTTTCTGTGTTTCATCGCCAACAGCCAACAGAGGAGTTTTGCCCAATGGGTGATGATAGCGGCCTGCTGATCGTTGTTACGCAACACCGTAACTGGTTTCCTACCCGGCTGCCTTGCCGGCCTTACCCCGTGAAGGTAAAATTCACTAACAATGAGGGTAACTCTTTGCTGTTTAGTGTACATTAACTTCCTTTCTTATTTTCATAGCTATGAAAAACCTCTTTCTGCGCCTTGGTACAGCGCTACTCATAATTTACCCTGTTTTACTTAAAGCACAGGTAAGAGGCGCAGGTGTCAGTAACGAGGCCACGGTTACCGCTTCGGGCAAAGTTTATGCGCTTGTTGTAGGTATATCAGATTATAAAGAGCTACCCAAACTTAAGTATGCCGATGTTGATGCTAGAACGTTTGCCGGCTACTTAAAAGCAACCAACGGTGCTGATACCAATAATATAAAGTTGTTGACCAATACCGACGCCAACCGCGTTAACCTTATAACGCAACTGATGTCAATAAAGAAAAGCGCCGGTCGCGGTGATAAGGTGTACATCTACTTTGCCGGGCACGGCGATATTGAAACGGAGATTTCCAATGGTGGTATTCTGTTGTTATACGATAGCCCTAAAGAAAGCTACTACATGAACCCCAATGGTTTTTTACATGAAACCGACCTTAAAAACATTATCAGCCAAATCACAAAATCCGATGCGCAGGTTTTTCTCATTACCGATGCATGCCATTCAGGTTCTTTTAGCGGAGGTGCTGATGGCGCAAGCAAAAACCTGTTGGCGCTAAAGCAGGAATGGGGTAACGAAAACAAAGTATTTTCCTGCCAGGCTAACGAGTTTTCTATGGAAGGCGCTCAGTGGGGTAATGGCCGCGGGCTTTTCTCTTATCACCTTGTAGAAGGACTTACGGGATTAGCTGATGAGGAAGGCGAAAAGGATGGCAAAGTAACTTTGTTTGAATTGCAAGCCTACCTCCAGCGCTACGTGCGCCAACAGGCTGCGCCTAATAAGCAAACTCCCTTTGTGGTAGGCAATCTGGATAACACTGTTGCAACGGTTAGCCCTGCATTATTGGCAAAGTTAAAAGAAAGCAAGAGCAACAACTATCCCTTATTTGCAATGGCAGGTGGCAGAGGCATAGATATACTAGCGGATTTAGATGCTGCAGTTTACAACAACTTTAAAACAGCAATCACCGAAAACCGTTTGGTAGAACCTGACAAAAACAACGCTGTTTGGTTTTACAGCCAGTTAACTACTAAAACTAAAAACGATGCGGCCAAAGACCTGCTCACCCGCGACCTTGTTTCTGCACTTTTAAATCGTTCTACTGAAATCATCAACCCGCTTTTGTCAGGAGAAATCACTTATACTTCGTCATCAAAAGTTGCCTTAGCGGTTAAGGAGATGAATAAGGCGATGGAACTGTTAGGGCCTGAACACTATCTTACGTCTAACTTTAAGGCACGGAAATTATTTCTGGAAGCGGTACAACTTACGCTCAACAAAGAGGACGAAAAAAATCCCGGCAACATTTCCAATGCTTTAAAGAAACTTCAGGAGTCTATTGCACTGGAACCTTATGCTTACTACGCCTACTACCAAAGTGGCTACTTGTATAACCTTCAGAAAAAATCGCAACAGGCAATTGACAACTACACTAAATATTTAAGCTTTTTACCCAAGGACCCCGAAGCGCTCAATAACGTTGGTGTTTCGTACTACAACATAGGCGATTACACTAAAGCAATAGAATATTACAATAAATCTCTGGCGCTTAAACCTTCGGCCCGTGCGTATACAAACATCGGCCTGGCTTACATTAAAACTAATGATGCAGTAAAAGCCAACGACAACTTCGACAAAGCCATCGCACTTGGGAAGGATAACTTGAATACTTACTTCATTGTGGGTAAAAATTATTTCGACAATAACGCAGCCGATAAAGCCCTTACCTATTTAAACAAAGCGGCTGCATTAAACGCCAACCATGCACCAACGCTTTATTACCTGGGTCTAACTTCTCTTGGTAAAAAGGACACTACAAAAGCGCTTGATTACTTTTCAAAAGCCATCGCCTCAGATGCACGATATGCTGAACCATATCAAAAACGTGCGGAAATTTATTCAGCTAAAAAGCAGTTTGACAAGGCAGTAAAGGATTATGATGTGGCTGTTATGCTAAATCCAAAACTGTGGGATTGCTACCAGGCTTTAGGCAAAGCATACATTGAATTAAAGCAGTACGACAAGGCTATCGATGCACTCGAAAATGCAGTAATGACCGACCGCCGCCTTGGCAAAACACTGTATTTAACACTTGGCAATCTTTATCGCGATAACCTTAAATCATACGAAAGGGCCAACGGTTATTATCAAAAGTACCTTGAGTTGAACCCTATGGACGGCAGAGCCCATGCGGAAACGGCAATGAATTTCATTTACCTGAAAAATTATACCGCTGCCGAGCAAAGCCTGCAACGTGCAACCACCCTCAACCCCGGCGACCCACTGGTTAAAACCTGTAGCGAAGCTTTAAATGCCGCCAAAACCAAGTAGCTATGGAACGCGGCAAAGGTGCCTGGTTGCCTTATATCTTTTATCTGTTGCTCTTTACCCCCTTTACCTTTTTTACGGTATTAATGTGCAGCAAGGTTATCCCTTACTTTAGCTTCGCACATGCCGTAAACTTTCTTTCTACTAAAACCGAAGCTACACTGCAAAGCCCCTTGTTTCTCACGGGCTTTTACATCCACATTACATCAAGCGCCATTGTGTTATTAGCCGGCCTACCGCAGTTTTTGCCGGCATTGTTGCGCTCTTATCCTGCCTTTCACAGGTGGTCGGGCCGGGTATATGTATTCACAATACTTATACTGGCGGCTACCTCAGGCCTAGCAATAGCATTGTTTGCAAACGGCGGCTTACCGGCAAAAACCGGTTTTGTAATGCAGTGCATTTTATGGTGGTTCCTCACTTTTATGGCCTACATAAAAGCGGGGCAAAAAAACTACCGCGAGCATATCAACTGGATGATCCGTAGTTACGCCATTACATTGGCGGCTATGAGCCTGCGCACCGAAGGTTACCTTATGCATTATTTACTGCATACCAAGCCCATAGAAACCTACGTTACCATAACCTGGCTTTCGTGGGTGGGCAATTGGATGATTGCTGAAATATTAATTACATTAGGATTAGGTAACTACCTGTTTAAGAAATACGTTAAAAATTGAACTTATGAAAAAAGCATTCCTGTTTTTTGCAACGCTTATCGCTCTCGCATCCTGCAATTTTATGCGACAAAATGCCGATAAGCCGAAAGCGCAATTGATAACCCATAAGGAATCGGCCGATACCATGCGTATCGCGGGTATTGATAGCAGTGCTATTGACTCTTTAACGGCGCTTATTGAGTACGGTCTGTTATCACAGGAACGAACTAAAGAGGTTCTTCAAAAAGTAAACTTCCATGATATATTGGGCTCAGGCTCGGCTGATGCAGCAACAATATTTAACGGCTTTTACGGCACCGATAGATACCGGATTGAGTTTTACATAAGCGATGTAGTTACCGATACTGCAAACCCATTTGTTATTCAGTTAAAGGGTAAGAGCAAATACAAAAAAAATATTACAGATTTTACAGGCAGCATAGTTCTTGACTCTGTATTTGGTTTTAAAGATTTAACCTACGACTACCAGGATTTTCTCACTTATTATGAAGGCGATACTGCTGAAAAGTTTGAAGGCGACACCTTCATTGGCACTTACCATGCCAAGGGGCACTTTAAACTCGACGAAAACAGCAACCAACCCGGGGCAGGTTCCTTTGCAGGAAATTTCTTTATGGATTTCTTCCCCAATTACAATGAAAACCATGAACTAACAGGATACAACTTATGGTACAATACGCACAACGAAACATTGCGTGGCGGTTTCTTGTTTGATGGAAGTTGGATTTCCTACAAAACCGCCGAAACAAAACCACTTCTGTTTGCTGCAGACCTTTTCATGTTTGGCAATGAAATTTTAGAAGACTTCAGTTACGGCGAGCGTGAAATTGAGATAAACGAAAAGTACCGCAACCTGGGTTGGGATAATTACTGGGAAGCGGAAGAATGGTGGAATACTGAAGCCGACACCAAAGCGCTTTAAGCGGTAAGCGCAAAACCTCTTTCTATCAAGTTTACGGTAGATTATTTTTCAAGGCTTAACCAGCGTCTTAACTTGCTGCGGTCACGGTCCTTCCTGCGCACATCGTGCAGTTCATGTATCATTTCAAGCAACGATGCCTCCACCTTTCCTTTAATGGTGTCAAGCGCATCATCATTATTTACTTTTCGCTTCATTCCTTTAGTGGAAATTCTCTTTCCGAATTTGAAATACAGCTTAACCGGGCGCGGTATTATAGTATCTCCCACTCCTTTAACTATCGGCGGTATCAAATCCCCATCTTTAAAAACGGTGTGCGATACACCTATAAACTTTAAAAATTTACCAACCGGTGTTTTCAAAAAATCTTCCGCATCCTTTACAATGGTAAAGGCTTCCTCAGCACCAACAGCCGCAATAGGTATAATATCATAGCCATGCTTGGCAGCCATGCGCACAAACCCTTTTCTATCTGCCCACTTTAAAACATAGCGCTCCCCTTTTTTGCGGCATATCTCACGCGTACCGCCGGGGTAAACAACAATACTTTCACCGGCCTGCATTAATGCGTCGCAATTAGCACGCGATGCCTCTACAATACCCAACCGCTCCTTTACAAAATCTTTCCACACCGGTATTTTAAAGTGGTTTGAGTCTGCCAGGGCGCGCAGTATAATTCCCTTTTTTAAATAAAGCTCTGTACCAAAAGGGTAGCCGTCTAACACCCCCAACACATTGTGGTTAGTAACATAAAGGGCAGGGCGGGTAACATCCAACTCCTTTAAGCCGTAAAATTGAGGGGCAAAGTAAAACTTGAACGGCACCATAAAGCTTCGTACAAACGCCTTGGAAGGCGGATCAAAAGCAAAGGGGTAAGTTTTCTTTTTCTCTAAAGTTCGCTTGGCCATTACGTACTAAGTTAAAAATGCAGTAAAGATGCCTTTTCAATACAAATCTTTCAAGCCCCGTGGAAAAAAGCACCTCATGGAACATTTTTTGAAACCTGCGGTTAACCTTATCTTAGTTATGTTAACCTATCAACAAAAAAAAATTGTTGCAGAGTTGAATTAAATTTCAAACTTCGATAACGAATCAAATGCGTGTAATGGATAAAACCATATATCTGATCCCCGGTGTAGGTGCAAATGATAAAATTTTCCAGAACCTGGATTTAAGCGGTTACGAGATCGTTCACCTTAAGTGGCCAAAGCATAAAAAAGATGAAACAATACAGCAGTATGTAAAAAAGCTGTTGCCTCAAATAAAAAAAGACACGCAGCCTGTGCTTATAGGCATGTCTTTCGGGGGTATTGTTGCTGTTGAATTAGCTAAACTGGTTAACCCCTGGAAAACAATAATTATCTCCAGCATTAAAACCTATCATGAACGCCCCTTCAAGATTATGTTCATGAACTCCGTTAAGTTCCATCGCCTGGTTCCCGGTAAACTGTTCTTAAACCTGCGTTTTTGGATGCAATTGGTTTTAGGAAAGTTAAACCGCCACGATTTTGATTTAATTGAGGACATGATACAGGACATCAATATCGACTTCAATAAATGGGCGGTAGACCAGGTAATACACTGGAAAAACGAAACTGTGCCTGATAATTTAGTGCACATTCACGGCACCAGCGATTGGATTTTCCCTCAGCATTACATTGACAATTGCTACTGGATAAAAGGCGGAACCCACTTTATGGTGGTAAACCGGGCTAAGGAAATCTCCAAAATCCTGAGGAAAGAGCTCAAAGGCGGCCGCCAGGTTAAACTGGAAAGCCGTTTCCTGAAGGCATCCTAATGCCTATTTTTTAGGATTCTCTGCTCGTCTTTTTAGACACCTTTTCCAATACTTCTACCCCCTTGGCAACGCTCAATTTCGTACTTCAGCTGCACAAGGTCCTATTTGTAAAAAAAATATAGAAATTCATCTCATTTGGGGCAATTTTTGCTCCATATTCGCCCGGCTTTGTGACACACGCTATTTAATGGCTTTCATGATTTGCAATTCATAGAATCGTACCTACCCGGGTAAGTATTCTTCCCTCAATTTTATTATTGGGGTTTGCCGTCTTAGGGTTATTAATTGCTTTAGTAAACATCAAACTGAATATCTAAAATTCTGCTATGCGCTTTGGAAGCCTTACCCCTGTAAAGTCCATTTTCATTGTAATTCTTGCCCTGCTTTTTTCTAAAGCAGATGCTGCTACCATTACCTGGGCCGACCCCAATAACGGGGGTGTTTGGACAACCGGCACTAACTGGGTGGGTGGAGTTGCGCCAAGCCCTAATGATGATGTGGTAATTAATCCGGCAAGCAATATTGTTATTACCGGAACCCCAACTATAATTCTGGGCTCCTTAACTGTAAACGGTACAGCTGATGTTACACTTCAAGGAGCTGCTGCGGTAACGGTTACTATTAGCGCTAATGCTGCTGCCAATGATTTAGATGTACAGGCAGGAAGTCTTACAGCGGGAACTAACGTTACATTAACCATGGCCGCAGGTTCTAATGCTAACGTAGCTACAGGTGCAACGCTGGCTTTAAACGGAGGTACATTTTCAACAGCAGCTACAGCAGGTACTACTGTTTTAGTAGATGGCTCATTTAATGCCGGAGGGACGCTTACTTTAGGAGCAGGGTCCGTAATGACAATAGATGGCACTTTTAATAACCCTTCCAACTCTGTTACATTTACCTCTACCGCAGCTACCCTGCAGTTCACTTCCGGTTCAACCTATAACCACCAACGTAACGGTGGTGTTGTACCCACTGCCACCTGGAATGCCAACTCCACTTGTAACATCACAGGACTTACGTCAACCTCAGCTACAGGTTTAAGTGCGCAAACATTCGGCAAATTAACCTATAACTGTACGGGTCAAACGGCAATTCTAACACTGGGCATGGCCACAGGCACATTTAATGGCGACTTCACTATCATCTCTACGGGAACGGCAAGCACTTCATTGCACAGCACTACTTCCAACTTAACCATTAATGGAGATTTGTTGGTGCAAGGCGGTACGCTAAGCTTTAACAGCGGAGCTGCAGTAGTAACCACGCTTAACCTGGCGGGCAACCTTAACATTACCGGCGGAACACTACAACGGGGCAGCGCCACCAGCAACCAAACATTTAACTTCTCCAATGCCGCGGCTAACAAAAGCATCAGCATTTCGGGAGGCACCTTTAATACTACAGGCATAAACATAAATGTTACCGCCGGCTCAAGCATTACATTAAATAATAACCTATCCGTTGCAGCAACATTTACTAACTCCGGCACGTTAATGTTGGGCACTAACATAATTTCCGGCGCCGGCAGTTTCGTTCTTACAAATGCAGCTACTGCCACGCTTGGTATTGGCGATGCCGCAGGTATAACTACGGCACCAACGGCCGCGGGCAACATTCAAACAACTACACGTACCTATAACACCTTAGCCAGTTTAATTTACAATGGTAGTGTAGCACAGGTAACCGGCAACGGCTTAGCTGCAACCTGGGGTACAACCAATACCACCATAACCATTAACAATACAGCGGGAGTAACATTAAGCCAATCTCTTACCCTTGGTGCCGGTACCAATGCAGGCGTAGTTTTACAAAATGGCCAATTCATCTTAGGAGCAAACTCCCTAACTATTCCAACTTTGGGCGCAGTAACAACGCCATCGTCATTCAATAACAGCCGCATGATTGTAGCTGATGGCACAGGCCAATTGATAAAAAACTTCCCGGCTTCCGCCCTCTCCTTTTTGTACCCTATAGGTGATGGCGCAGCAAGCTCAAACGGCGCAGAGTACACTCCGGTTAACTTAAATTTTACCGCTAACAACACAGCCCGCAACATTGGTTTCCGCTCCGTTAATAGCCGCCAGCCCAACGACTTTACCTACACCGCTAACTATTTAAACCGTTACTGGCCTTCTACAGTTTCAGCCACAACCGGCACATTTACATTGAATGCAGACTTTACCTATAGCGCTGCTGATGTGGCAGGAACAGAAAGCCTTTTAAAACTCAATTCTTATAACTCTACCACCGCGGTATTTACAGAATACACCACCAGCCTTGTATCTCCTACCTTGTCTATCAGTGGTTATACAAACGCTACCTTAACGCTGCTGGCTACTTTGGATTTTACCGGCCGTGCTAAAGAACCGGTGTACTACCGCAGCACGGGCAGCACTGCGTGGAACAGTTTAAGCACCTGGGAGGTTTCAAGCGATATAAACTTTACAAGCCCAGCACCGATAGCAGCCACAACCCTGCCAACAGATATAAACAGTGACGGAATATTTATTAAAAGCGGTGATAACGTAACACTAACTGCCAGCGCCACGGCTGATGACTTAACCGTAAACGGAACTTTAACCGTAAACTCATCAGTTATATTAACCATTGCTAATGGTGCAGCCGCAACGGATGTTACCGTAAACGGAACCGTGGTAAACAACGGTACGCTAACCTTTAACACCGCCGGTTCACTAATACAGGTTAACGGAACTATTACGAACAACACCGGTGGAACCGTAAGCGGAAGTGCCGCAACTTTAACGTTCAATTCCGGCTCTACATTTAACCATGCGCTAAATGGCGGTGCTATTCCTTCCGCCACGTGGAATGCCAACTCATTACTTAATGTAACGGGAATAACTAACACTACGGCAGGCAACTTTAGCGGTCAAACCTTTGGTAAGTTTACCTGGAACTGCCCTGGTCAAAACGCTGCCATGTCCATGGCACTTGCGGCCATAACAACTTTTGGCGGCAACTTTACACTGGTAAATACAGGTACAGGCAGTTTAGTTTTTGGCACAGCCGGCGTAGCAATAAACATGAACGGCGACCTGATAATACAGGGCGGTACACTTAATATAAACAGTGGCACAGCTACTATTTCAACATTAAACCTTGCGGGCAATTTTAATCAAACGGCAGGCACAATTACCGTAACCGGTACTGGTGTGCAGCAGCTTAATTTTACAGGTGTTGGCAAAACGTATTCGCAAGCGGGTACGTTTACGAATACATTAGTTAACCCTACCGTAGTATTGGGTGCCAGTCTTACATTAAATAGCGGCTATGTGGTACCTACAGGCCGTACATTTGCCGTTAGCGGCAGCCTATTCTGCGGCACCAATGTTATAAGTGGTGCAGGTGGTTTTACCCTATCTAACTCATCAAACGCCACATTAGGTATTGGCGATGCGGGTGGTATTGCTGCCACAGGAGCAACCGGTAATATTCAAACAACAACACGCACATTTGGTGTTGGCGCTAACCTGATATATAACGGCACAACAGCACAGGTTACAGGCACGGGGCTTGCAACAACCTGGGGTGGAATAGGAACAACTATTACAATTAATAACGCGGCAGGGGTAAGTCTAACGCAAGCCTTAACCCTTAATAGCAATGCGGGCGTAGGCATTGTGTTACAAAATGGCATATTTACGCTTGGCAGTTTTAATCTATCTATACCGGCAGTAGGTAGCATAACTACTCCTGGCACTTTCAGCAGCACCAATATGATTGCGGCTGATGGTACAGGGCAGTTGATAAAGTTTATTGCGGGGGGCTCAACACCTGCATTCATTTATCCCATTGGTGATAATACAGGCACACCGGAATATTCTCCGGTAACAATTGGTATAAACTCCAGCGCCGTTGGTGGGTCAATTGGTGTAAGAGTAGTAAACGGCACACCACCGGCCCCGGCAGTAAGTAATTACCTTAACCGCTATTGGGTATTTACTACAGCCAGTTTAACTTCCTATAACTACACACTAAGCATGGGTTACAATGCCGCAGATGTTGTTGGCAGTGAAAGTGCCATGCAGCCAAGCAGGTATAACGGTACTACCTGGAGCCAAATTGCCGGAACTGTTGGAAGCAATATACTGGCTTATACAGCCACATTAACCAATACAAGCGCTCCACTTGCATCAAATACCTTCACCGCGCGCGAAGGAACAGCATTGTATTACCGCTCAGTAACTTCAGGCGACTGGAATACCACTTCAACCTGGGAAGCTGACGTTAACCCGGCATTTCCTTCTCCATCAACGCCGGCTTCTCCGCCAACAAGTGCCAATAGTATATTGGTACAAGTGCGCAGCGGCCACACTGTTACAGCTACTGCAGCCGTAACAGCGTTCGAGGTTTCGGTAGATGGAACTTTGGAAAACGGCACCGGTGGTACCATAACAGCAACAGGCGGCATTACCTTTAATGCCAACAGCACTTACTCGCACAACCGCGATGGAGGTGCAATACCAGGCGCTACCTGGGCAACATCTTCCAACTGTTTAATTAAAGGAGCAGTCAGCACAGTAACCATCACAGGCTTCTCCGGTCAAACCTTTGGTAAATTTACCTGGAACAGCCCATCGCAAACAGCAGCAGTTAGTTTAGGTGCGGTGGCAGCAACTACCATCAACGGCGACTTTACAGTAATTTCTACAGGTTCAGGAAGTGCAATACCAACAACATCTGCCGTAACAATAAATCTCAACGGAGATTTAGTTGTGCAAGGCGGTACATTAAACTTAAATAGTGCAGCAACCTCTGCTATTTACAACTTAGCCGGCAACTTTAATCAAAGCGGTGGTACTATTACTGCTACAAGTACATCGGCACAAAACCTGAACTTTACGGGCGTAAACAAAACGTTTACCCAGGTTGGAACATACACCAACAACACCATTCAGCCAACAGTTAGCCTGGGGGCATCGCTTACCTTAAACAATAACTACGTAGTTGCTACGGGAAGAGCATTTACCGTAAACGGCGCCTTGTATTGCGGAACCAACATCGTTTCAGGAGCCGGCTCGTTTACATTAGCAGGCGCCACTACAGCCACCTTAGGTATTGGTGACCCGGCTGGTATCAGCACCTCCGGAGCTTCAGGCAATATTCAAACTACCACAAGGGCCTTTGGTATTGCTGCAAACCTGGTTTACAATGGTACAACAGCGCAGGTTACAGGTAATGTGCTTGCTGCAACATGGGGCGCAAACGGCACTACAATTACTATTGATAATCCTGCAGGAGTAACCTTAAGCCAGAGTTTAATCTTTACCGCAGGCACCAGTGCCGGTATAATATTAAAACAAGGCCAACTTACACTAGGCGCATTTAACATAACTATTCCAACCTTAGGTACTATCAGCACGCCAGCAGCTTTTAGCTCTTCAACTATGATAGTAGCAGATGGCGCGGGTCAATTGATTAAAACTTTCCCTGCCTCAGCCGCTTCTTTCCTTTACCCTATAGGTGATTCTAATGGCAGCGCTAACGGTGCCGAATACTCGCCGGTGAATTGGAACTTTACCGTTAATGCTACTTCACGCACATTGGGATTTCGTGTAATTGATGCCTTACACCCTAACGAAATTTCGTACACAACCAATAAATTAAGCCGCTATTGGCCGTGCACATCCAACTCAACAGCAGCTTTTACCGCTAATTTTGACTTTACTTATAGTCCGGCTAATGATGTAAGCGGGACAGAGAACTTGTTAAAGTTAAATACCTACGAACCTACCACTACTACATTTACAGAATACACCAGTTCGGTTTCTTCTCCGGTAGTATCTGCCACCGGCATAACTAACACTTCACTTAACCTAAGCACTGCGTTTGATTTTACTGCACGCCTTAAAGAGCCGGTATATTATCGAAGCACTGGTAGCACTGCATGGAACGTTCTAAGCACCTGGGAAGTAAGCAGCGACCCTAACTTTACGAGCCCTGCCCCTGTGGCTGCCACAGTATTACCAACCGCTACCAACAGCGATGGTATACTTATTAAAACAGGCGATAATGTGACTCTGCCTGCAAGCATTCTTATTGATGACTTAACTATTAACGGCACGCTTACTGTTAACCCTGCACAAACTTTAACCATTTTAAACGGCACTGCCGCAACCGATATGACCGTTAATGGCAGCATTGTAAACAATGGAACTCTAACATTAAATACAGCAAGCAGCCTATGTCAAATAAATGGCACTATAACTAACAACACCGGCGGTACGGTAACCGGTACAGCGGCTACACTTACTTTTGCAGCAGGCTCAACTTATAACCACGCCCAAAACGGCGGTGTTATCCCTACAGCCACCTGGAATGCCACTTCGTTAGTAACAGTAACCGGGGTTGTTGCCACAGCCCCAACCGGCTTTACTACACAAACCTTTGGCAAGCTTACGTGGAATTCTACAGGTCAAACGGCAACCTTATCTATGGCGGCAGCAACAATCACCTGCAACGGAGACTTCACTGTTGTATCTACAGGTACTGGCCAAACTGCATTTAATACTACAACTACTACTATCACCTTAAACGGCGATTTCCTGATGCAGGGTGGAACATTTAGCTTATGTAACAGCGCCACCACCACAGTAGCAACCATTAATCTTAGCGGCAACTTTAATCAAAGCGGGGGGACATTGCAACGCGGCACATCAACTGCCAACCAAAACTTCAACTTTGTAAACGGTACTTTAAGCCGCACATATACACAATCTGCAGGTACCTTTACCACTACCGGCATTGCGTTCAGTGTTGCACTAAATGCAGCATTAACATTAAACAGTAATTTATCGGTTGCAGCATCATTTACTAATAGCGGAACCCTATACTGCGGCACAAACATTATAAGCGGTGCCGGCTCCTTTACATTAACCAATGCCGCTACTGCTACGCTCGGCCTTGGTGATGCCGGTGGTATAGCTACCAGCGGCGCAACAGGTAACATAAGAACCACCACCCGCACTTATGGTATCGGTGCAAACATTATCTATAATGGTACAACGGCACAGGTTACAGGTACGGGCCTCGCCACAGTTTGGGGCGCTACCAATACAACCGTTACTATTAATAACGCGGCCGGTGTATCGCTTTCACAAAACCTGGCGTTTACTGCCGGTACCAATGGCAGCCTTATTCTGCAGGACGGCCAATTTATTATTGGCTCTAATACGCTAACTATACCAACTTTAGGAACAGTATCTACGCCATCTTCCTTTAGCAGCAGCCGTATGATTGTGGCAGATGGTACAGGACAGGTGGTAAAAACCATACCTACGGGTGCTTCTGCATTCCTCTATCCAATAGGCGATAATTCTGCAAGCGCTAACGGTTCGGAGTACTCTCCTGTTAACCTTAATTTCTCAGCTAACGCCACTTCCGGCAACATCGGTGTAAAGGTTACTAATACCGCGCATCCTTCAAATGGTACCGCAGCTAATTACTTTAACAGGTACTGGACCTTTACCACTGCTACTGTAACAACTTATACTTATACCGCCGACTTTACTTACACCAATAATGATGTGGTAGGCACATTAAGCTCAATTAATGCCGCACGTTTTAATACCTCATTATGGTACGGCTATACTTCTACTAATAGCAGCAACACCCTAACCGTAACTACTGCACCACTTAATGCTACCACGGCACCGCTTGGAGGCAGCGATTGGACAGGCCGCGAAACACCGGGCCTTTACTACTACCGTACGCACCAATCAGGCAACTGGGCTGATGTAAACACATGGGACGTGGCTCTTGACCCTGCATTCCCTACTTATACTTATCCGGCACCGGTAGCACCAGACGAGAATAATTCTTCAGGTGTAACCATCCGCTTAGGCCATACTGTTACTGTTGCAGCCAATGCTTCCTGCGATCAAATGAGCTTTGATAATACATTAGGTTCTACCTTAAATATTGACAACGGCGCAATCTTTACGCTGGTTGATGGTGCAGGAACAGACTTAACCTTTGGTACCACCGCAAACAACTCAAAGCTTAATATTATAAACGGCAAATGGCTGAACAAAGGAACATGGACTAATACACCAACTATGGTGGTATCCACGGGTTCAACTTACCAGCACGACCAAAATGCCGGTGTAGTACCAACAGCAACCTGGCAGGCTAACTCTACCTGCTTGTTTACCGGGCCAATGCTTTCAACACCAACAGGTTTAGGCCAAACATTTGCCAACGTAACTTACGATTGTCCTACTCAAGGAAACAACCTGAACTTTACAGGGGGCTTCACCACCATTAATGGTAACTTCACCCTGGTTAATACCAATGGTTGGGATGTGCGTTTAATGGCAAGCAGTGGCACCACCACGGTAACTATTGGCGGAAATCTTGATCTACAATCCGGTATCTTCTATTTAAGTTCAGGTTCCTCTGTTCCAACCTTAACTATCGGTGGCGATTTATTAATTAAGCCGGGCACAACATTCGGCTGTAACAATAGTGCAAGCGCTGCTACTGGCACTATTAACTTAGGAGGAAACTTTACTCAAACAGGAGGCTCCTTCTTACAGGGTGGCACAGGTACGATCACTTTTAACTTTACGGGGGCTAATAAGCAGTTTACGCAATCTGCCGGCACCTTCACTCCCAATAAAATAAACTTTAACATTAATACAGCAGGCGCCTCGCTTACACTTAATAACGATTTTACCATAAATACGCCTAACGTCTTTACAGTAACAAATGGCGCTTTAAACTGCGGAACAAGTATTGTTACCGGCACCGGCACGTTTACATTAACCAGTAGCGCAAATGCCACATTAGGTATCGGCCATGTTAATGGTATTGTAACCGCTCCAACAGCAACGGGTAACATTCAAACTACCACGCGCACTTATGGTGCTTTAGCAAACTACAGCTACTCGTCAACTGCCGGTAATACAGGAAATGCGTTTACCGCTGGTTCTACTTTAACCATAAATGGCGCCACGTTAAACCTTACCTCGCCGGCTACCATAAGCGGCACTGCAGGAGCCCTGTCGATAACCAATACTTTATTAAGCCTGGGCGCAAACGATCTTACATTAAGCAATACCGCCGCTACTATAACGGGTGCTACTCCATCATCAAGCAACATGCTTGTTACAAATGGCACAGGGGTATTCCGTCGCACCATTGCAGCCGCTGTTGCATCTCATTTTTACCCCATAGGTACTGCAACCGGCTACTCACCTGTAACCTTAAACTTCTCAACTGCAACGGCAAGCAGTACTATAGCCATTCGTGCAATTGATGGTATTCATCCAAACATGGGAGGCTCTGCCGATTACCTGGACAAGTATTGGTCCTTTATTACATCAGGCGGAACATATACCTTAAGCTCAATTGTATTAGGGTACGAGGCTGCCGATGTTACAGGTTCGGAAACAGCTTTAGCCACCAATTTATGGACCGGAGGGGCGTGGTCTCCGGTAACTACTACCGTTAACACTACCGCGCATACTTTAACTTCTCCAACTTCAGGCACATTAACGGATGTAACTTTCCCGTTAAATGGGAACACCGTTACAGGAAGAACAGCAGAGTTAAATTACTATCGTTCCAACACAGTTAGCGGAAACTGGGAAACACCTTCATCATGGATAGTATCTACCGATGTAAACTTTGTATCGCCTGCCGGTGTTGCTGCAACTGTTGCTCCTACTGCCGATAACTCATTAGGCATTACGATAATGAGTGGCCATACTATAACTGTAACCGCAGGCAACCCCGCTATAGCCGATCAATTAACCATTACCAACGCTGCCAATACTGCCCTTACAATAGCCAGCGGTGCAACGCTTACAATAGCTAATGGTTTAGGTAATGACTTAACTATTGCCGGAACTACAGCGCGCTTAAACATAAATGGCACGCTGAGTAATACCGGCGTTATCAGCGGTAGCACGGCTGCCACAACCATTGTAAACGGCACTTACGAGCATGCACAAAACGGTGGTACAATTCCAACTGCAACATGGAATACAGGTTCAACCTGTTTAGTTAGCGGTGTAACCTCCACCGTACCCGCCGGCATGCAGGCCTTCCGTAACTTTACCTGGAACTGCCCTTCGCAAAGTGCTGTTATCAGCCTTGGGGCGGGCTTAACTACCATAAACGAAAACTTTACGGTTCAAAATACAGGAGCACAATCTCTATCGTTAGGCACTACCGGTTTTACCTTAACACTGGGCGGAGATTTAATTCTGAATGGCGGCACTTTAAATTTAAATAGCGGGGCTGCGGTTTCCACCATCTTAAACATCAGCGGCAATTACAATCAAACCGCCGGCGCTTTAACCTGTACTGCAACAAGTGCTTCAACCATCAACTTTCTTGGCACAGGCAAAACGTATACTCAAAGCGGTGGTACTATTACCAATACCATGTTAAACTATGCTGTAAATGCTGCGGCAGCCTCACTTACCCTTAACGATAACATCAGCATTGCTACAGGCAGAACGTTTACCGTAACTACCGGCACGCTAAATACCAGTGATAAAGTGATAAGCGGTGCCGGTACCTTTACGCTTACATCAGTAAATACAGCTACGCTTGGTATTGGCTCAGCTAACGGCATAACCACTGCGGGCAATGCCTCAGGCAACATACAAACTACAAGCCGCGTATACGGCGCTTCAGCCAACTATAATTATAACGGCAGTGTACCGCAGGTAACGGGCAACGCCTTTACGGCGGGTGCAACTTTAAGTATATCAAACAGTGCGGGCGTTACTGAAACGTCCTCAGCCAGCGTTGTAAACCTTACACTTAACAATGGTGTATTAACCACCTCAGGCAGCGCATTACTTACCTTAACAGGAACAGCAGCTATAGGTGGTACTCCTTCAGGCACGGCATGTGTTAGTGGCCCAATGGTGCGTACTATCCCGGCAAGCCAGTCAGCAGCCTTAACCTTATTGTTCCCCTTGGGTAAGGGCGGAGATTACAATCCGTTTGAAGTTGTTAATCCTACAACTTCTGCAGGTGGGGCAGCCACCGTTCAGGCCGAAGTATTCAACGCAAACAGCGCCGGTACACCCGGCCCGGGGCTTAGCGCACTTAACAACAACCGCTATTGGCAATGTAGTGTAAATACAGGTGCGGCCAATGTAACCGGTTATGGGGCGGTACGCCTTACAGAAAACACCCCGGCCTTAGTTAATGGCAATAGTGTAGTTGGTCAGTCTTCAACAGCAAACGGCACTTATGGTTTCCGTGGCGGCCTGGTTAGCAGCAATACAATCACTACCCAATCCACTCTAAGTACTTACAGTTTCTTTGCCATAGGCGATGAAGGAACTATTGCCTGCCCTAGTCCTGTATTAAAGGTAGGCCCCGGCGGAGATTTCAGCAGTATGACAGAAGTAAGCAATATTTTAAACCTGTTACCGGTTAACTGCGATTTAATTTTTGAATTTGTACCAACGTATAATTCTTCGGTTGAATCATTCCCCGTCACCTTCAATCAGTTTACATATGGCCCGGGTGGTCCTTTCTCTGTAACCTTCCGTCCATCAGCAACTTCCACAACAACTATTAGTGGTTCAAGCGCTACACAACTAGTTAACTTTAATGGTGCTGATAAAGTAATATTTGATGGACGCCAGGCAGGAACGGGCGCTCCTAAAAATCTTACCGTTACCAATACTAACACAGCCGGCTCAACTATTCAATTCATTAATGACGCCACCAACATTACATTACAGTACTTAACAGTTCGTGGTGTAGAAACCGGCGGAACCAACGGTGTAATCGTATTTGGCACTACCACAGGCACCACCGGTAACGATAACATAACCATTGATAATTGTGATTTAGGTGATGGCGCAAGTAAACCAACTAATATTGTTTACGCATCGGGCACCAACTTAAAAGAGAATGATAACGTAAGTATTACCAACAACAATATTTTCAACTTTTTCTCAGCTACTGTTGGCGCCAGTGGTATAAACGTAAACACTGGCAACACGCAATGGTTAATTGACAACAACAGCTTTTATCAAACTACTGCTATAACCCCTACAGCTTCTATTACCAATGCCGGTATAAGCATTGTAAACAGTAATGGAAGCAACTTTACTGTAACTAACAATGATATTGGCGGCAATGCCGCAGGTGCTACTGGCACATGGACAGTTTCAGGTACTGCACAAAACAATATGTGCGGCATTTTCCTGAACGTAAACAACACAGGAATAACTTCTGTGCAGGGTAATATCATACGCAACTTCAGTATAGCAACCACAAGTGCGGTTCAAACACAGCAGGGCATATTTACTGGCATTTATGTACAGAGTGGCCTTGTTGATATAGGTAGCACAAGTGCAAATATTATAGGAAGTACAACTGCTGCAAACAACATAGATATCATTAACAACCCTACCGCCAACTTTGGCAACGTTTATGGTATTAAGTACGAAGGCACAGTTAACGTAAACATTCAAAACAATACAGTAAGTGGTATATTACTGCGCAACCCATCAAGCATTGCCTTCATTTCCAGCTTGTATGGCATTTACGCTACCACATCTTCAGGTACCGGAACGGATGTAATAAATATTACGGGTAACAGCATAGGCAATTCTTCGCTTGCTAATGCCTTAAGTAATGCAACCGGCAATACGTATGCAACAGCAACCAACGTTTATACCGCAGGTATTTTTGTACCCTCGTCTGCACGCCAGGTTATTATTAACAATAACACCATTGCCAATTTAGCTTACACATCAGCAACCTCAGGTAACATGATAGTATATGGTATTTACCGAGGTAACACAACGGCATCAGCCAATAACCAGATCAACGATAACACAGTTTCTGGAATTTCCTCCGCAGCAACCTATACAGGTGCAGGCATGAATGCCGCTGTTGTTGGTATTCACTTTACCTCGTCGCTAAATGGCCACAGCATAGCACGCAACACTATTCATAGCCTTAGCTATTCAGTGGCATCGGCTATCGTGAATGTTATTGGCCTGGCCTACTCTCCGGCTACCGGAACCGGTAACGTTGTAGAGAGCAACTTCATCCATTCATTAAACATTAGTTCAACAAACGTAGCATCTTCTATAAATGGCATATACGTTAACACCGGCAACTCGGAATTCCGCAACAATATGATACGCCTTGGCATTAACGCTGCAGGAGGTAACATCACCACCGGCTACGTTATTAATGGTATAAACGAAATTGCAGGCACCAATACATTCTACCATAACAGCATTTACATAGGCGGCACGGGCGTAACTACTGCCACTAACCAAACTGCCTGTTTAAAAACCGCAGTTACCACTGCAAACATTCGTAACAATATTTTCAGCAACCAACGTGCGGGAAGCAGCGGAAGACACTACAGCCTTGTATTACCAAGCGCATCAACTGCCGCATGCGATTACAACATCTATTCTTCAGGCTCAGTTAATGTGCTTAGCACTAACGGAGGAACCAATACTTTCGGAACAATGCAGGCGGTGCTTACAGCACTTAGTGGTCAAAATACCCACTCAGGCATTGGTGACCCTAACTTTATAAATACAACCGGGGCAGCAGCTGCCGTCAACCTTCACCTAAACAGTTCTAACCCTGCGGAGGGTGCGGGGATTCTGATATCTTCTGTTACAGATGATTTCGATGGACAAACAAGAAGCAGCTTTAGCCCAACTGATATTGGCGCTGATGCCGACAACTTTACTTCACCAATTCCTGCAGCAAATGATGTGTACCCTCCTTTTGTAAGTTACACAACTATAAGCAACCAGGCACCGTGTGGTGTAGCCACCAATATAAATCTGCAGGCAACCATTACCGATGTTGGCAGCGGCGTTCCAACTTCAGGCGGTAATGTACCACGTGTTTATTTCCGCCGTTCTGCCCCATCTGCTACTACATGGGTAAGCACAGCAGGCAGTTTAAACAGCGGCAACGGCAACAACGGTACATGGAACTTTACTATCGATTACTCAGCATTAGGTCTAACTCCTGTTGCCGGAGAAACATACCAATACTTTGTAGCAGCACAGGATCAGGCAACCAATCCGGTTAACCCTAACATCGGCTTCAGTAAGTTTGATGGTACCACGCCTACATTCACCAATAACAACGTAAACAGTCTTGTTACCGCACCTACAACACCTGATGCCTACACATACCTTACAGCTTTCTCAGGTACTATAACTGTAGGCACAGCCGGCACTTACCCTACCTTTAACGGGGCAGGTGGTTTATTTGCGGCGCTTAACGGAGGTGTGCTAACCGGCGATGTTACCGTACAGGTAATTTCTGACATTAACGAAACTGCATACACGCCATTAAATTCCCTTAGCTCCAGTTGCGGCGGACCATGGACAGTAACAATTGTGCCAAACAACACTACTGTAAGAACAATAAGTGGAGCGAATAGCCAAAGTATGATTGTGTTTAATGGTGCTGCGCGAGTTACTATTGACGGTAGCTCAGGTGGCAGCGGCCGCTACCTTGTATGGAGGAACACACAGGCGCACCCGGCATTTTGGTTAAACGCAGGCGCCAACAACATTACCATCAAAAACAGCCAGATTGAAAGTGCCAATACCACCAGCACCGCCGGCGCAGGGGTAATTGTAATGGGTGGCCCTTTAGCCATTGGCTCAGGCATTAACAACATTACTATTGATAACAATATTATCCGCGAAAAAACAGTAGGTGCATTTGCCGGTTACAGCAAATACCTCATTCTTTCATCTAACATAAGTGGTACTAACGGTAATATTAACATAACCAATAACGAATTGGCCAACTGGTCAATATTCAGCGGAGGCAGCGGCGCAGCGGCAGCTATTGAAGTTGGAACAAACGGCGGTAGTAATTATACTATAAGCGGCAATAGTTTGTATAACACCTTTATTGACGGAACAGGCCAACAATACGGTATTGATTTCCGCGCTGGCACAAGTTCTATTGCAAATACCATCAGCGGTAACTACATAGGTGGCAGTGCTGCTTTATGCGGAGGCGCTAATGCATGGAGGAACAACACCAACACTGACTTAATACCTGTTTACCTGAGCGTTGGTAACGACATTGCCAATCCAACGGTGGTAACAGGCAATACCATTCAGAATATTAATCAGCAAAGTGGCGATGCCGGTGGCGTTACCTGCATTTGGGTAGCAGCAGGCCGTGTAAACATTACCAACAATCTTATTGGTCATCCAACATTAGTAAACAGTATACAAGCTGCCGGTGGCGGTATTAGTTTAAGCACCAACACCGGCTGGGTTTATGGGGTTTACAGTCAAACATCCAACCCTTTATTAATTCAGAATAACACTATTGCGGGTCTGGCATCGGTTGGTTCTTTCCGTAGCTATTGTACTATGATTGAGCATACAGGTGCCGGGGCGCTTACTGCTACCGGTAACACCCTTGCCAATACTTATAACGGCGCAAATACCGCAGGAAATAATACCATAGCTATTTTCCTGAATAACAGTGCAAGTGGCAATACAATAACGGCCAACACTATCAGCAGGTTAGGCAGCAGTTCTAGCGGACCAAACGGCAACGAAGCTGATGGTATAATTGTAAAAGGTGCATCATCCGGCACTATCTCGGGCAATAAGCTTACTGAATTCTTCCACGTTGTGGATGGTGGATTTACCGCAGGCATAACTACAGCCGGTACAGGCAACTGGGTAGTGGCTAACAACATGGTAAACCTGCTTAACCAAAGCTGGCTGGGCACTTATACAACCCGTAAGGAGTTTTACGGCATACTTGATTACGCTTCGGGTGGCAACAACAAATACCTGTTTAACACAGTATTGATACAGGGTAGCCAAACAGGCACATCAGGTGTAGATTATCCATCGGAATGTTTCTACAAATTGCCCGGCGGTAATGGCACCGGT
Source organism: Chitinophagales bacterium (assembly GCA_039811145.1). GTDB lineage: Bacteria > Bacteroidota > Bacteroidia > Chitinophagales > LD1 > Bog-950. Next base: position 95,303 of record JBDHYB010000005.1, read on the forward strand.
AATGGAGATGTAACAGAAATTAAGAACAACATTTTCATTAACAGCCGTACGGGTAACCCTACAGCAAACAGCAAACACTATGCTATTGATAACACCTCCGCTTCTCCTTCTACCAATTGGTCAAGCGACTATAACTTCCTGAGTTCAGAGAACAATAGTACGCTTGGTTACTGGAACGGCGCCGGGGACAGAACTTTTGCGCAATGGCAAACCTCCAGCGGTGGAGATGCCAATAGTAAATGGACACAAGCCATTACATCCGGCGCATCGGATGCAAGCAATACCAACCCTTCGGATATGTTTGTAAATATAGCTACCGGCGACCTGCACATTAAAACAGCTCCGGCTTCTGCCCCATATCCTTATCTTTCTGTATACGAAACCGGCACTTCTTCAGCACCAACTGTTATCAACGATTTTGACGGCACTTCGCGTCCTCAGGGTACCGCCGAAGATATGGGCGCCGACGAATTTGTTATTTGTACCGCCCCGGTAACGGCAACTATTAACGGAGCTACATCAGCCACCGTTTGTAACGGAACCGCGGTTACCCTTAGTGCATCAGGAGCTAATACTTATACCTGGTCGTCAAACCCTGCCGGGTTCAGCTCAAATTCAGCCACAACAACAGCTACACCAACAGGCACTGTAGTTTATAAAGTAGTTGGTATTGATGGCAGCGGTTGTGTTGGTAATGCCACCGTAACTGCTATTGCCTCTCCGGGTGTAATCACTTTCTCTCCGGCTAATCCTGTTATTGCAGCCGGCGGTAACGTAACCATTACTGCCAGCGCTTCGGCACCGGGAAGCATGACCTATGTTTGGTCCCCTTGCGAAACACTTTCATCACCAACAGGCGCTACCGTTATAGCCAGCCCGTTAACAACTACTGCTTATACCGTAACTGTTACTGATGGCACCGGCTGCACTGCAACTGCCTCCGTAACAGTAACCATAGGCACAGTTTCAACTCCGGGAACGGTTAGCTGCGGTTATAACTTTAGTTACACAACAGCAACGTATACGGCTTTGGCTACCGGCACTACCCTGGCCAGCGGAACGGGTGCTTCAATGGATGATGCTGTTTATACCAACCAATCCATTGGGTTTAACTTTGACTTTAACGGGGTAACCTACAACAGCCTTGGCATAAGCACCAATGGCTTTATCTGGTTTGGCAGCGGAACGCCATCCACTACTAACTATACTCCTTTAAGCTCAACAAGCGGTCAATCAGGAACTATTGATGGCATTGTTTCTATCTATGGCAGAGATCTGCGAGGTAACAACACCACCGTGCAAACGCCTCAACTTAACGTTTCTACTTCCGGAACCGCCCCTAACCGCATCTATACAATTGAATGGAAATCAATCCGCCCTAAAAACGATAATACTACAGGAGATTGTGCCTTCTTTGGTCTTACCACCAACCGAATGGATATGCAGATTAAATTATTTGAAGGCACCAATGTTATAGACTTCAGATACAACGTAGCTCCTTACTGTATTGACGGTGATTTTGTCGGACAGGTTGGCGTTCGTGGTGCAACAACAGCCGACTACCAAAACAGAGCAGTAGCTGCCTGCGGCTCCTGGTCATCGTCAAGTGCGGGGGGTAGTAATGCGGCAACGGCCTCTATCGAAGGTCAGGTGTGTGGTACTTACCCGGCAAGCGGTGCCATTTACCGCTACACGCCTGCAGGTGGCACGGTGCCTACAATAACTGCATCAGGGCCGCTTAACTTCTGTTTGCCGGGTAACAGCGTAAATCTTACGTCTACCACAGGAGCAAGCTATCAGTGGTATTTAAATGGTTCGCCTATCAGTGGCGCAAACAGCCAAAGCTTAAATAGTATTGCAACTACAGGCGCATACACCGTTCAAATACCGGCAACAGGTTGTGCAAAAACATCTGCACCAACTTACGTTAATGCCAGCAACACAGTCAGCGCTTCTGTAACTATTAGCCCTGCAAGTTTATGCAACGCAGGCAGCAGCACCTTTACTGCCACCCCAACCAACGGCGGTTGCGCCCCGGTATATCAGTGGAAGTTAAATGGTAATAATGTGGGTACCAATAATGCAAGCTACACCAATAGTTCTCTGGCTCCCGGCGATGTAATACAGGTAGTTATGACATCAGGCCTTGCATGTGCTAGTCCTTCCTCCCCGGTTTCAAACTCAGTAGAGAACATTGCTGCCGGCCGTTGGCTTGGCGTTGTAAGTACCGATTGGCATAATGCGGCAAACTGGTGCCCGGGTGTTCCTACTTCTACTACAGATGTAGTGATACCGGCAGGTGTTCCTAACTTCCCTGTTATTACGGCAACGGCTACCTGTCGCGATTTAACGGTTAACGGCAGTGCATCCGTAACCTTAAACAGCGGCTCGCTGGAGTTAAATGGTAACCTAAGCGTAAGCGGAACCTACACCCACACCAGTGGCGTACTAAAATTGGTAGGCACCTCTCCTCAAGCGCTATCCGGCATTACAGCTTATGATGTTAAGATGGGCAACAGCGCCGGTGTAACCATTAACGGCGATTTAACCATCACTCACTCGCTTGACCTTGCTGATGGCGTAATTGCAACAGGCGCTAATAAGGTTATTGTAACCAGCAGCGCTGTTAATGCCGTTTCAGGTTTTAGCAAACTATCCTATATAGATGGAACGCTTAAGAGAGCCGTAGCTACTTCAGGCAATTACGATTTGCCGGTTGGCACAGCAACAAACTACGAACTGGCATCTATTAACTTTAGCAGCAATCCGGATATTACGGACATCACTTCATCATTTAATGTAAATAATGGTGGCTGCTCGCAGGTGCCAGGTGTAAGTGGTGGCCCGTATGTAAATGGCACAGCATTAACCGACCTGCTAAATGGCGGTTTCTGGACTATAGCACCAACGCCTGCTACTTATACCGGCCTTAGCTATGACGTTACTTTAAATGAACGTGGTTATAGCAATGCTACTTCTTCCAACCCTATGTCGTACGCGGTTATCAAACGCGATGATTGTTCTGCTGCTTGGCAGTCCTTAGGAACACACAGCAATGCCACGCAGATAATTTCATCGGGAACCATAACTGCAGTCCGTTCAGCGCTTACCTCCTTCTCCGATTTCGGAATAGGTTTCGGCAGCGGAGGGCCACTGCCTGTTGAACTGATTTACTTATCGGCTGATGCTGTAAACAACAGCTTTATCCGTGTAAGTTGGGCAACTGCACTTGAGATTAACAACAGCGGGTTTAGTGTTGAGCGCAGCACGGATGGCGTTAACTTTAATGCTATTGGCTGGGTTAACGGCAATAATAATTCCACCGTTCAGCAGAACTATTCATTTGACGATAGCAATGTTCAACCGGGCGTGGTTTATTACTATCGGTTGAAACAACTTGATAACGACGGACAATTTGAATACACCTACATTGTTTCGGCGGTGTTAAATAGCGCTGTACCATTTGAGGTAAAGGAATTTATGCCTAACCCAACCAATGCAAACACAAGCCTCTTCATTCTGTCTGATACGGAGAAACAGATTACAGTGGAATTCTTCAACATTTTGGGAGAGAAAGTTCAAACCCATCAACAGAAGGTAGTTAAAGGAGCAAACAAGGTAGGTTTTGATTTACAGGAACTAGCCAGTGGCACTTACACGGCCATCGTTACTTCTGGTAACGATGTATTTAGCCGTAAACTGATAGTAGCGCATTAAGCTAATCTCCGATACAACAAAAAGGGCATTTCTTAACCGGGATGCCCTTTTTGTTTTCTTATCAAAAAATTAACTTACCCGCACTGGATTTTCACCCCGGTTTCAAAGTAATCCCGTATGTTAGTTATGCAAATACCTCATTATGCGCACCACGTACATTACTTTGTTTCTGCTGGCAGCATTAACGCTTACCGCACAAAAAACAACCAAAACGGAAAACATAATACTGGTAACCTTTGACGGATACCGTTGGCAGGAACTTTTTGACGGCGCACAAAAAAAACTGTTTACCAAAAAGCAGGTTTTAAATGCTGACGACCTCAAAGAACGCTTTTGGGCCGAAAGCGGCGAAGACCGCCGGAAAAAGCTGATGCCGTTCTTTTGGAACACACTGGCTAAAGAAGGTGTTATACTGGGGAACAGAAAGTATGGGTGCACGGTTGATGTTACCAATCCGCATCGTTTCTCCTACCCCGGCTATAACGAAATTTTTTCAGGCTATGGTAACCCTAAAGTTAACAGCAACGATTACCCCGATAACCCTAACCTTACCATCTTCGATTTATTGCAGGAGGACAGCTTGTTTAATAACCACATGGCAGCTTTCGCCACCTGGGACGCCTTCCCGCGTATTATTAATACGCGACGTAACAAAGTACCGGTATTCGTAAACTTTAAACAGGATGATAAAGGGGCTGTAAGTTGTAATGGAGTTACTTGCTCTACCTGGACCACAAAAGTGCCTTACACCAATCCATTCGTGCAAACTGATACAATGACGTACCACTTCGCCAAGGAATACATCAACAATCATCACCCACGTTTCGCATTTATCGGTTTTGATGAAACAGACGGCTTTGCCCACGAAGGGCACTATGATTGGTATTTGAATGCAGCAAACATGCTGGACTCCTATATGCAGGACCTTTGGAGCTTCATCCAAAACAACCCGCAATACAAGGACAAAACCACCCTGATTATTACTGCTGACCACGGTAGGGGGAGCGCCGGCAAAGCCATGTGGCGCCACCACGGGCCACTTGTTGTAAAAGACCGTGCAATATGGATTGCGGCCATAGGGCCTGATACACCTGCTTTAGGAGAAGTTAAAAAGCGCAGCCGGTTTTATCAAAATCAAATTGCGGCTACGCTTGCGAAGTTGCTGGGTAAACCTTTTTACAAAGGCGACAAGATAGGGAAAGATATTCCTGAGTTAAGTTCAGGCAAGTAGTTACTTTTTGTAAAAGCCTTTTACAGCTTCTATAACTACAGCCTGCTCTTCGTTAGTTAAGCCATAGTACAACGTAAGCGTAACAAGGCATTGGAGTAATAGTCTTTGCCCCCTTAACACAAAAGCATTTGCGGCGGAAACAAAAGTGTAAGAGGGCATGATAACTTCATCACCGGGTTTTGTATCAATAAGCAATGCGCTCATTTCAAGCGCACCAGTACAACCGGTGGTTAAAAGCACCTTTTTAAATCCTTAGCGTTCGCAAAAAAGCGTTGACACCTTTGCGTAAAAGGGCTATCTCCGGAGATTTTGCCTCCGCTTAGCGCCTGATTAATGTAGGCGCTTTCCTGTGAAATAAGGTCTATTAAAAGGTATTGGCCTAAGGTGCAGGCTAAACTAAAAGAATTCCCTTTTGTTATTTGCCCGGCTGGTAAATTCTTTCTGCGCTGCGTTTAATGGCTTCCCAATCAAAGGTCATAGGCTTAAACTGTTCTTTACTAAACATCTCCATCTGGTCAGTATAATGCGGGCTGTTGGGCCTGGCTGAGGAGCCATAGGCATTTATAGATTGAATCTCCACACCATTGGCTGAATACTTGTTTACCTGTATGTAGCCATCTCCGCTGTTAATTCGCCAAACACCTTTCTTCTTATCAAACAGTTTAGGGTCGGCTGCTCTAGCCACCTCTCTTAACCCACTTGCCGGCAGGCTCACATTGCCCCGTATCAAACGTTGAACCTCTCCCAATTTTACGTTAAGGGTACCATATTTAGCCAACATAAATTTTTGCGCATAGCGCAAAGCCTCTGCAACCTCCTGCTCATGCATTGGCTCCTTTTTAATCATTAAAAAAGCAAAGGGCGTTTTCCATAGCTTAGTCAAACGCTCTTGGGTTATCATCGCTAATGCCGCATCTTCATTTTCAATGTTGCCTTCCCAGTTCCAGTGTTTAATTTTGGCAATAGCATCTTTTATATCGGGGTACGTTGCCGGGTCCAACTCGTACATCGCTTTAAAATTCCGCGCATAGCTGGCATGCTTTGAATAGCTTTTATCAAACTTTACACGCAGAAAATCGCTCCACGTAAATTTCCCCTTTACTGCTCCAAGCATTTCTGCAAAGCGTTCGCCGCGGTTGTAATTGAATTGCTGTATACCAACAAAACCGCCCGTCCATTTGCAATCGGGCCCGCTAACACTGTATTGGGTTTGGTTACAGCTAAAAAGATAACCACAGCTTGGATTTAATAAACGGGGTTTACGGTCATAAGGTACCAACCTATCCCATTTATAGGACGATGTATTTGCCGTAATAGGTAGATGCCAGTTCAATAGCGAGTCGCGCATAGGTATCTGAAATCCGCTCTCATAAAAGATGTTACCCTTAACATCTGCATACATGGTATTAAACAATGGCACGGCTTCCATCTTTAAGGCAGCTTCAAACTCCGTAAAGTTCGTTGCCTTGTTCATGCGGTACCACTGCTCTGTTGAACGAAAATCCATGGCTCCTGCAAAACGTAAGGCATACCAGCCATGCTTTGTTTGAAAAACAGGACCGTATTCGCAACTGCGTATTTTTTTCTTCAAGCCAAGTTTAATCCCCCCAAGCTTTATCTTAAGCCTGGCAGTTTTCACCTCAAACTCCTTCCATTGTCCATCATACAGGTACTTATTCCCTTTATGTTTCAACTTATAAATATCCCCGAACGTGTGATAATTGGTGGTGTGCGCCCAACCTAAATATTTGTTCGTGCCAACAAACACTGTTGGTCCACCCGGAAACAAGCCCCCTATAACATCCCAGCCCTCATCACTTTTTATGTGAGCTTCGTACCAGGCAAAACGCCCTTCAATGGGTTGATGGGAGTTTACCAAAAGCCAGGCTTTGCCATCCTCCGTTCTTGATGGCGCAATGGCCATTGAGTTAGAACCAACCTCATTGGGTTGATGTAAAAGTTCGCAGCGGTTTTCTTTAATGGATTTTAGCGCCATACCTGCCCCTGCAAACAGGGTAAGTGTAAGTGTGGCGCCCTTTACAACCTCCTGTGGTTTAAAAGGCAAAGACTTTTTTACCAACACTTCTTCAGGATGAGCCGCAGCATAGTCATTAACGGCTTGTGTGTAACCTTCCAGAACCTTCCTAAAATCTGCCGAAATTACTTTGTCATAATTATTATCAACCAGTGTATCTACTCCAAAAAAGCGCAATGCAAAGTCAAACAGAACTCCATCCTTGCCTAATACCTGCCCCAACATTCCTTTGGCCGCAAGCAGGTTTTGTTGCACATCTTTAAAATCATCCTCACAGTGCGCCCAGGCCAGTCCATAAGCAGCTTCAGCATCCGTATGCCCATAAATATGAGGAACTCCAAAGCTATCGCGGGCTATAGTAACATTAGCCGGATTAACCTGCGCGTTAACGGAAAAACAGAAGATAAAAAACAGAAGTGAACACCCGATGCGGTTGAGAATCATTTTCGGAAATTTCTACCGAAGATAATCCCGGTAACCAAATATGAAAATCCATTTATTCCCTAAACAGCCGTTTTGTTGGGCGGATCTTACCCACTGATTTCGTGATTGTATAGTGTTTTAAAGAGTATTGCTGATTAGTAAATTCAGAGATAGCCGCATGGTGCTTGCCTAAATATTAGAGGGGCTCCTCAGCAACTTAAAACTTCTTGCCCCACAATAGCAAATACGCGGCGGTCCACTGCCGGAGATATTAGAGACAAACCGGTAAACTTGCTGAATGCAGGTAGTACACAACCGTTGGGGGTAAACAAAAAACAAGGAAATTTCAGACTTTGTCTTGCTGGTCCTTCCAGGCGAATACCCGGATGTATATGACCGCTGAAATTGAAAGACGAAGTACCGGGTATTGGTTCGTGTGAAAATGTAAAGCCATCACGAACATAAACATCACTCAACTGCAGATTTAACTCATCGTACTTTGATTTCCCCAAAATATCATGGTTACCCAAAATAAGATGTATATCCAACAAATTATTGGCAAGGCGCCATTCAGCAAATTGTTCCACTTCGTTATTATGGTGGCTGTGAAACATATCACCAACTACGATAAGCTGCTTAGGATTATGGGTTGCTACCAAATGATTTAAGGTAGCCAGGTCGTCCTGAAACAAGGCCTCCGGCACAGGTATACCGGCCTTTCTAAAATGGGTTGTTTTGCCGAAATGCAGATCAGAAAGAATAAGTGCCTGCTTTTCTTGCCAGTAAATTGCCCGTTGTGGTAGAAGTAAAAGATGATTGTTTAATACCTCAATTTCCATTAATCTTTCTCCAATTGCATCTGCATTTTAAGCACCCGCGCCTTCAACTCCTCGCTACTTAAATTTTCGCGCATTGAATCTACTTTTATCGGGAAAGCGAGGGGTGTAAATTTAACAGGATACTTAAGAACAATGTTGGAGTTATAAATGCGGTTTAAACCATCGCGCAAGCGTGCCTCTTCAATCTGCTCGTTAAACGCTTCCGTAAAAGCCTGCTTAAGCAACAAACTTTTGGGGTCGTATACTGAAAATACATTGAACAACAATGCCGCCGATGATTGAAGGTGCTTGTTCTTAACTACAGTACCCGGGTAACCCCTGAATACCAAGCCCGAAATAATAGCTATAGGCCTGAATTTCCGCTTCGCCATTTCTGTTGAATTAACGCTTCGCTGAATATCTACCACTAAATTCTCTGTACTAAAAATTTGATGAAGGATTTTGTTATTAATAGGAATTTCCTGATCGCTCAGCAATTCAAATCCGTAATCATTCATGGCTATAGAAAAAGTAATGGGCTTAATAAGGCTTAAGCGGTAAGCTACCAACGAAGCCATAACCTCATGCACTATGCGGCCCTCGAAGGGATATACAAATAAGTGGTGACCATCCTTTGTAATTATATATTCAATAAGCGTTTCATTATGCCCCGGCAGGTGCGATAGGTGGGCCTGCAAATCGAATAAGGGCCTCAGAACTTTCAACTCAATCTCTGTTCGCTTATTAAAACTTTCAGGTGCAGCAGCAGTTACATAGGTTTCCCGTAATACCTGCCCCAACTTAGCGCTTAAAGGCATGCGGCCACCGGCCCAGCTGGGCACAATTGCCTTTTTGGCCTTCGATTTGCGCACCAGTGCATTCATCTCTTTAACCTGTACAAACTCAAGATTGCGGCCTGCTAAAGAGAATACGTCACCCGGTTTAAGCCGCGAGATGAAGGATTCTTCGATACTACCTACATAGCCGCCCTTCATAAATTTTACGCGTATCATGCTATCGCTTACAATAGTGCCAATGTTTAACCGGTGCCGCAGGGCTATCTTTTTATCCTTTATTTGGTAATGGCCATTTTCAACTTCTACTTTTTTAAACTCATCATAAGCTGCAAGCGAGCTGCCACCCGTTGTAACAAAATTCAATACCCAAAACCACTCTTCTTCGGTAAGGTATTGGTAAGCATAGGTTTTCTTTATCTCCTCAAAAATCTGTTTGGGGTAAAAGCCATCGCTTACTGACAGGGTGCAAACGTATTGTATTAAAACATCATAGGCGTTTAATACAGGGTCGCGTTGCTCTATCAGTTCTTCCAGGGCGGCCCGTTTAAGGGCAGCGCCTTCTACCAGCTCGAGGGAATGCGTGGGTAAAAAATAGATTTTACTTACAGCCCCCGGCCGGTGACCACTTCTGCCAGCGCGTTGTAAAAAACGGGCCACTCCTTTAGGCGAGCCAATTTGTACCACTGTATCTACCGGCCTGAAATCAACACCAAGGTCCAGCGAAGAGGTGCAGACCACCACCTTTAATGCGCCTTCGTGCAAAGCATTTTCAATCCAGGTTCTCACTTCGGCATCTATTGAACCGTGATGTAAGGCAATAAGCCCTGACAGCTCCGGATAGGTATCCAGCAACGCGTGATACCATATTTCGGATTGCCCCCTGGTATTGGTAAACACCAGGGTGGTGTTGCTTTGTTCAATAATGGGTATAAGCCTTGCGGCAAGGCGAGTGCCTAAATGCCCCGCCCATGGAAAGTTCTCAATCTTATCAGGAATGATGGATTCAATCTCCACTTCCTTTTTTATTCTGCTTCGTATAATTTTTCCCGCTGAAGCGCCTGCACCCAATGCAACCTCCATGGCCTGCTCCAAGTTACCGATAGTGGCGCTTATGGCCCATGTCCTTATCGTTCGTCCTTCTTCGGCAGCAAGGCCTCGTAGCCGGCTAAGCGCCAGTTCTACTTGCACCCCACGCTTACTGCCCAGCAACTCATGCCATTCATCTATAACAACTGTATGTAATTTTTTAAAGTGGGCCGGATACTCCTTTTGGGTAAGAATTACGTGCAGGCTTTCAGGCGTGATGATCAGAATTTCCGGCAGCTTCACTTTCTGCCGTGCCCTTTCTTTTGTATTAGTATCGCCGCTTCGTAGGCCAACGGTCCATGGCAGCGAAATAGTATCGCAAACCTCTTGCATGGCGCGTTGCAAGTCCTTTGCTAAAGCGCGTAAAGGCGTTACCCATAACAACCGTAAGCCATTATTTTTCTTCTCCTGCCAGTTTTTATTGGCGTTTATCCATTCAATAATTACCGGTAAAAAAAGGGCAAAAGTTTTACCGTAACCGGTGGGTGCATTCAACAGGCCTGAATGCCCTGCAAGAAATTCATCCCATGCTTCCTTTTGGAATGGGAAGGGCTTATTGCCAAGCGCAGCCATCCAATCCAATATCACTTCTTCTCCCCTGCTTAGCTTAGCCGCCATCCTCTTTATTGTTGGTAGTGCCATAAGCGGCCAACATGGCCTGCAGGTCACTTAGTGTATTAATCTCATCCACCGTTTTATCCTTCCGCCACCGCAACATGCGTGGAAAGCGCACCGCAACGCCGGACTTATGCCTGTTACTGGCGGCTATGCCTTCAAAGCCTATTTCAAAAACCAATTCAGGCTTAACGGTGCGCACCGGGCCAAACTTTTCCAGTATGTTTCTTTTTATAAAAGCATCCACCTGCAGAAACTCTTTATCCGTTAAACCGGAATAGGCTTTGGTAAAAGTTACCAATTTACCCTCAGCATCCTTTACAGCAAAGGTATAATCTGTATACAAATTGGCTCGGCGGCCATGGCCCTTTTGAGCGGCCACTAAAACGCAATCTATTGAAAGTGGATTCACCTTCCACTTCCACCAATCGCCACGTTTACGGCCGGCCTGGTAAATAGCATCTTTTCTTTTCAACATTAGGCCCTCGCTCATTTTCTCCCGCGCCTGCTGCCTTGCATCTATCAATTGTTGCCAGGTAGCAAACTCAACCAAGGGCGAAAGATGGACAGGCAAGCCGGCGGGCAAAGCAAAATTCCTCTTGATGCCGTCAATCAATTTTTCCAGTAGCGCACGGCGCTCCTGTTGTGCTTTTCCTCTTACATCCTCCCCATTAAATTCTAAAACGTCATATACCAGAAAACTAACCGGCGCGGTTTCTAGTATCTTGCGCGTAACATTCTTTCTGCCTATGCGCGTTTGTAAAACATTAAACGGTAGGGGCTGCCCATCTTTCCAGCAAATTATCTCGCCGTCCAGGGCAGTGCCATCAGGTAACATTTCAGTTAACAACTGGTACTCCGGAAATTTGTCCGTTACCAGTTCTTCACCCCTGCTCCAGACAAATAATTCTCCTTTGCGCTTTATAATTTGTCCTCTAATACCGTCCCATTTCCATTCTACCTGCCATTCGGCTTCCTGCCCCAAACTACTTAGTTCTTCTTCCAGGGGGTAAGCCAGGTAAAAAGGATACGGTTTTGAAGCATCCGTATCAGCATGCCGGCCTTCCATTAACTCATCAAAGGTGGTATTCAATGGCGACCACTTACCACTTGCACGATGCGCCATAACCTGCGGATCATTTTCGTATATCTGCGCCAGCGCATTTATTACCAGCGCTTCCGATACCCCAATGCGAAAAGAGGCGCTCATCAGCTTGTTAAATACAAACCGCTCGTTACTGCTTAACTCCATCCACGCCTTAATTATTCCTTCTTTCTTTTCCTCATCGGTTTTGTCAGCTAATTGCAAAAGGTAATGCATCCAAAAGGCCAAAGATTTATCGCTATGCGTTTTACTATCGGGTAATATCAACGCAATAGTTTCGCTTAAGTCGCCAACGTTTAAATAACTCTCTTCAAACAACCATAAGGGTATGCCGGCTAATTCAGCACACCAGCCATGTAGTTTGGTTGAACTTACCGAACGCTTTAACCTTCGCCCGGTAAACAATGCCAGCGTCCATATTTTATCCTCGGATGGGGCAATTTTAAAATACTCCACCAGCGCACTTAGTTTATCGTTTGTTTTAGTGCTGGCCGATATTTTATTTATTAGTTCTGCAAAGCGTTTCATGTTTCAGGCACTCCTTCATTTATTTCATCACCATACCGGGTTTTCACTTCCTCGGCTGCAATGCCTATTTCGTTCAGGTATCTGGCAAAAACAGATTGGTAGCCATGCGTTACGAAAACCTTTTGTGCAGAAGTTGCTTTTATTGCCGTAAGCAAACCATCCCAATCAGCATGGTCACTCAACGCAAAACCGGCATCGGTGTTTCCTCTACGTTGTAAACCCCTTACCTGCATCCAGCCACTACACACTCCGGTAGAATAAGGTTCAAAACGCTTTAGCCAGGGAGAATTTGCTGCCGAAGAGGGAGCAACGATAAGGTCATTAGTGTTTTTAGGAGTATCGTAAGTCCACCGGTTTACGGGATATACCGGCAAACCAAACTCGTATAGCGCGTTCTGTACGTTGTAAACAGCTGTATGCGCGTAAATATTTCCTATCTCTTTGTTAAGCCCATGAAGAATACGCTGTGCTTTACCAAGGCTATAACCAAACAGTATACTTGCTTTCCTCTTTTCCTGATTTTGTTTCCACCAGGTATTAATGGAGTTAAAAATATCTTCTTGCTTTTTCCAGCGGTAAACCGGTAAGCCGAAAGTAGATTCAGTAACAAAAGTATGGCATTGCACCGCTTCAAAAGCACCGCTAATACCGTCGTTCTCCGTTTTATAATCACCACTTACCACCCACACTTCGCCGCGGTATTCCACCCTTACTTGTACGGAACCTATGATGTGCCCCGCAGGATGAAGCGTAACCTTAACACCATTGATGTAAACAGGCTCATTACATCCTTGTGTTTGTAGCTGAATATCTGCCCCTAAACGCATCCGCAACAAAGGCTCAGAATAAGTATGTGCAAGGTAGTAACGGCTTCCCAAACGGGCATGGTCGCTATGGGCGTGGGTAATAACCGCATAATCTACCCCGCTCCAGGGGTCTATATAAAAATTACCTGCCTTGCAGTAAATGCCCTTATCTGTAAAGGTAAGTAATTGCGACATGCAGTTTAAAATACAAAGTTTAAGCCATGCTGCTTAACTATAATCACAACAACAAATTATATAAGCGAAGGTTGTTGCGAAAAGGCGGTTAATCTTTTTTTAAAACTACTGAATAGAATGGATTGCGCTCAGCTATTCGGAAATCGAAAAATGTTGGGGGCGCTGAGAAACAATTGCCGCGCCGTACCTCAAAAACTGAAAACATCCCGGTTTTTATGCCCTAAGTAACAGAAGGGTCCAACAAAAACTGACACCACAATTTCCCTCAGCTTTTACTTGCGCAAGTAAAACTTTAACACGAATTTCAGGATCCCGATCTAAACCCGAGATGCTTTTCGCCATTGTAGATATTGAAACCACAGGTGGTTATGCTGCTGCCAGCCGCATAACGGAGGTTGCCATATTCATACACAATGGCAGTAAGGTGGTTCAAAAATTCGAAACGCTTATCAATCCGGAATGTGAGATACCTTACTACATAACGGGCTTAACAGGCATTTCAGAAAAAATGGTTCGTAAAGCACCCACCTTTGAAAAAGTGGCCGAACGCATTTATAAGCTGTTACACGATAAGGTTTTTGTAGCGCACAGCGTAAATTTTGATTATAGCTTTTTGCGCAACCAGCTAGCAGAGCACGGTTTTAAACTTGATACACAAAAGCTTTGCACCATACGCTTAAGCCGGAAAATTATTAACGGGCTGGCGTCTTACAGCCTTGGCAACATATGCGGTTATTTAAATATAAATATCACCAACCGTCACCGTGCCGGTGGCGATGCTATAGCTACTGTTAAACTATTTGAGCACCTTTTGGCCAATGGCGGTGAAGCCATTATTAATGCTGCTCTCAAGCGAAATTCGAAAGAGCAGGTTCTGCCACCCAACCTGCCTAAAGAGCAGTTTGAAAACCTGCCGCGCACTACAGGCATTTATTATTTCCATAATAAGCAGGGCAAAGTAGTGTACGTTGGCAAGGCAGTAAATATTAAAAGCAGGGTAAGCAGCCATTTTAGCGGTAATTCATCTTCGCGGCAACGGCAAAATTTTATGCGCGAAGTTTTTCATATCTCTTACCGCGGCTGTGCCGATGAACAAACAGCCTTTACACTGGAGAACCAGGAAATTAAACGGCTTTGGCCTAAATTCAATATCGCACAAAAGCACTACGTGCCCACCTATGGCCTTATTGAATACATTGACCAAAATGGCTTTCGCAGATTAGGAATAGAACGCTTGAAGAAAAAACAAGGCGCTTTGTATTATTTCCAAAGCCGGCTGGAAGCCCTCGAAACCTTAAGAGAGAATGTTGCTGCCTATGGGCTTTGCTTACGCTTAAGTGGTTTAGCAAAAGATAAAGAAGTTTGTGAACAGAATGGCTGCGTTTGTTGCTCAAACAGTAATGAAGCAGATGCCTACAACCAACTGGTAGCCGATTTGGTTTTTAAGCTTAAGATTGATTGGCAAAACGTAATGGCCGGCAACCCGGCAGTTCCGGTTACATCAGCTGTTGCTTTACTGTAGAAATTAAATCGCCTCCTGTAAAGGAGGCGAAACGCGATTAGTTCTTGGTCAACTTCTGGATTTCCTCTTCCAGCACGTATTCATCACCATCGGTATAGCCACTGTGCATAAACACAATTTTACCGCTTGCATCAACCACTACTGTAAAGGGAACGCTTTGAATGTTCAGCTGCCGCTTCAGGTCCTGGTTAGTATCCAGCAACACATCATAGGTCCAACGTTGGCCATCCACGTAAGGCTTAACCTTTGTGGTACTGCGCGAGTCATCAATAGATACCGCCACTATTTGCAGGTTATATTTCTTCTTCCATTCATCATAAAGGTCGGCCATATTGGTCAACTCCTTTTTGCAGGGCACGCACCAGGTAGCCCAAAAACTGATGATGGTTATTTTGCCGCTTTTGCCGTAATCCGCAACGTTCACCTTTTTACCGTTTACATCGGTTAGGGTCAGCACAGGCAGGGTCTTCTCACCCAACACCTTTTCAATCCCTGATTTTTCACCTTGTGCGTTGAGTGTCAGCGCAATAAATACTACAGCAAACAACAAAATTGCTTTTTTCATGTTGGTTTATTTAGGTCCGTCTATTTCAAGCTGCGTGCCAAATCCGCAATTCTATCCGAATGTAACGGATTTTTGGAAATAACCTTTTAGAATAACTTTACGCCCGACCATACACCCGGTTTCATGCAAAAACTCAACATTCTATCCACAATTTTGTTTGTAGCGCTGGTTTCAACCGTTAATGCCCAGTGGGGTTATTTCTCAGGCTCCGTTCAAACAAACGCCAACTTTTTTATCCGCGATCCTAAGATTAACGCCTTTAACCTGCCGCACTACGATAACCTTAAGGTGGGCTGCGATGCGTGGTTTAACCTCAACTATACTAACGAAAAGTATGAGTTTGACGCCGGTATGCGTTTCGATGGGTTTTATAACTCCATTTTACGTGTACCTACCACCCCTTACACCGGCGTGGGCATAGGCAACTTTTACTTAAGAAAGAAAATTAAGGACCTTACCGTAACGGCAGGTTATATGTACGACCAGATTGGCACCGGCATTATTTACCGAACCTACGAGGAACGCGCCCTGGGTATTGATAATGCCCTGTTAGGCGCCCGCCTTGAATATAACGTAAAGGATATGCTTAAGCTTAAGGCATTTGCCGGGGTGCAAAAGCTAAAATTCAGTATTCAAAAGCCATTGATTGTTGGCTTTAATGCCGAGGGTAACTTTAATATTAAGAACAAAGCGATGTTATTGCCGGGTATTGGTGTGGTAAACCGCAGTATGGACCAGCAAAACATTGAGCAGGTGGTTTCTACCATAGAAAGCTACGATACCATTGGCCGTTTTGTGCCGAAGTATAACACCTATGCCTTTACCCTTTACAACACATTAACCGTTGGCGACTTTACCTGGTATGCCGAAGGCGCCTACAAAACATCTGAAGCTATTAAGAAAGATCAGATACGCGATGCCAAAGATTCGCTTATTAACTCTGCCGGCAATTGCGTTTATACCTCGTTAAACTTTTCGAAGCCGGGTATTGGTATTACCCTTCAATTCAAGCGCACTGAGAACTTCTACCTTCATACCTCCCCTAATTCAACCGAGGCGCTGTTCGATGGAATGCTCAACTTTTTGCCTCCGGTAAGCCGTCAAAACTCACTGCGCCTGCCTTCGCGGTATTTTGCACCTTCGTTGGAAAACCATGAACTGGCCTTTGGTGCCGAAATTACCTACTCCCCCAACCGTAAAATCAATTTTACCTGGCAGGGCTCTTACATCCGCGATTTTATCATGAAAAAGTACAACCCTACTGATACCGTGTTTTTTGCTGAGGGTTATTTTCAGGCGCTGTTCAGGCCAATCAGCAGTTTAGAAGTAGAGGTTGGTTTTCAGTTTGCACGCTACAACAAATTTCTTTACAGAAAAGAGGGCAACCCCGAGGTTAATGCCTACACTCCTTTTGCTGAGTTAAATTATAAGATAAACAAGAAGATGAGCCTTCGCTTTGAGTTTCAATACCAACACGTAAAGGAAGATTACGGCCAATGGCTGTATGGCTTAATAGAGTATAATTTTGCACCCCATTTTTCGTTTGCTGTGTCGGATATGTGGAACTTTAAACCAAACCCGGATGTTAACCCCAATGCCAACCACTACTATTCGGTGTTTGCAGGTTATACTTTGGGTCCGCACCGTTTTACGCTTTCGTATGTTAAGCAGGTTGAAGGTATTGTGTGCACCGGGGGCGTATGCCGTTTAGAGCCTGCTTTCAGCGGTGTTAAGTTTGGCGTTAATTCAACATTCTAAGTAAATTTATAGTATGAGGAGGTCAGCATTTTTTACAAGTCTTATAGCACTGGTTGCTATGGTTCAATCCTGTAAGGAGGTTGGGCCTAATATAAACCTGCATGGCAATGGTAATTCTATTGGCGACACTACCTATATTGAATCGCCGGTAGCTACGGCGCAGGTAAAAAATGTAATGATTGAAGAATTTACCGGAGTGCGTTGCCCTAACTGCCCGCAAGGCCACCAGATTTTAGCTACCATTAAGGCTGCCCACCCCGATCATGTGGTGGCAATGAGTATGCACCCTATAAACTCACTTGGCGCCCCTTATAATGGCTTAAGCGTAATGGATTTCAGGATGCAGGAAGTGCAGGATTTGTTTACCGGGTATTATTCTAACCCGGGCTTTGAGCCTTGTGCCGGTATTGATGGCCAGTTGTTTAGCGGCGAAACTTTTGTGCTTATTGACAAGAACAAATGGGCCAGCAAGGTAGATGCTCAATTAACAGGTACTACACCGGTTAATATTGAACTGAGCAAAACTTACGATTCCACTAACCGACAGTTAACTATGGTGGTTGAATTGCATTATACCCAAAACGTTACCGAGGCTAACAAACTTACGGTGGGTTTAATAGAGAGCGGAATGGTTACTGCACAGTTAAACGGTTCGGTAATTGACACCTTTTACGTGCATAACGATGTGCTAAGGTCTTTTATAACTGCTAACACCGGCGATGCCCTTTCACAAACGCTGGAACCGGGGCGTGTTATCAGAAAGGTTTACCAAAAGGTATTGGACGCTGCATGGAAACCCGAAAACATGAAAATTGTTGCTTACGTGCACGAATCTCAAAACTCCAAGGCTGTTTACCAGGCTAAGGAATTAGATGTGGAATAAGTATCAACCGGACCGTTTACCGCTCCTTTTTTAAGGGCATTTATACACCCATAAACTGACTTTTGTTAGCTGCTAATCTGTCAACTTCTTCATTAGATTAGCGCCATGAAAATTTCATATAACTGGCTTAAACAGTACGTTGATTTTAACCTCTCTGCACAGGATCTTGCCGAAGTGCTAACCGGGGTTGGGCTTGAAGTAGAAGATGTTGTGAAGTTTGAAACTATACAAGGCGGCCTGGAGGGTGTAGTGATAGGTGAGGTGAAGGAATGCGCCAAGCACCCTGATGCCGATAAACTTTCAGTAACTAAGGTTGACGCCGGCATCGGCGAATTGCTGCAAATAGTTTGTGGCGCCCCAAATGTGGCTGCGGGCCAAAAGGTAGTGGTAGCGCTTGTAGGTGCCACGCTTTATCCTTTTGCAGGTGAAAAAATAAGTATCAAAAAAGCTAAAATACGCGGGGTGGAAAGCTTCGGTATGATTTGCGCCGAAGATGAACTGGGCCTTAGCGAAAACCATGCAGGCATTATGGTTTTAGATGCCGCCGCCAAGGTGGGCATTAAAGCAGCCGAATACTTCAAAATTGAAAGCGATTATGTGTTGGAAATTGGCCTTACGCCTAACCGTTCCGATGCCAACTCTCATATTGGAGTGGCACGCGATATTGCTGCCGCACTCAACATATCCTACAACAGTAAAGTAAACTTTACTAAACCCGACACAAGCAGCTTTAAAGAAGGCAATGCGCAATTGCCAGTTACCGTAGAAGTTTTAGATAAAGACTGTGGACGTTACTCGGGTCTTACTATTTCCGGCCTAACAGTAAAAGAATCTCCGGATTGGTTAAAGAATAAGCTTAAGACCATTGGCGTAAAACCTATAAACAGTGTAGTAGATGTTACCAACTACGTTTTGCATGAATACGGCCAGCCGCTGCATGCTTTTGATGCGGCCAAAATAAAAGGCAATAAAGTAGTAGTAAAAAAATTGCCTGAAGGAACGATGTTTAAAACACTGGATGAAAAAGAGATTAAGTTGCACGCCAATAACCTCATGATTTGTGATGCCGAAAATGGCATTTGCATAGCAGGTGTTTATGGCGGTTACAATAGTGGAGTATCGGCCTCAACTACCGGCATTTTCCTGGAGAGCGCCTACTTCTCCCCCGCTTCTATCCGCAAAACATCAACTGAATTGGGCTTGCGTACTGATGCCGCTACCCATTATGAAAAAGGCTGCGATCCTAATATTACCGTTGAGGCCTTGAAGCGTGCCGCCCTGCTTATTACGGAGATAAGTGGCGGCCAGGTTTCATCAGCCATTATCGATATCTATCCTGAGAAAATAGAGGGATGGAGTGTCGACGTTGATTATACGCGTATTATCAAATTGGCAGGTTTTGAAATACCTGAACAAACAGTAAAAAACATATTGCACCAACTTGAAATTAAAATTGTAAAAGAAGACGGACCTAAATGGCAATTGTTGGTGCCTGCCTTTAAAACAGATGTAAAACGCGAAGCTGATATTGTAGAAGAAGTGCTGCGCATATATGGCTATAACAGCTTTACGTTACCGCGCGCGGTTAAATCAAGTTTACAGTTTTCGCCTGAGGTTAATGCGCAAAAGCTGGAGAACACTGTTGCTGAATTGTTGAGCGGATTCGGATTAAACGAAATTTGGACCAACTCCATTTCGCAATCAAAGTTCGAGCAGGACGAGGAGTTGAAAAAGCAACAGGTAATGTTGCTAAACAGCCAAACGGCAGAATTAGATGCTTTGCGCGTATCAATGCTGTATTCCGGCCTTGAAGTAATTGCTTACAACCAAAACCGAAAAAATACTGACCTGCGGTTTTATGAATTCGGCACAACCTATCACAAGGCTGCGCAGGGGTATCAGCAAAGCCGTCACCTGGCGTTATGGTTAACCGGTAAAACGTTTGAAGGCAACTGGATTGGTAAAGCAGAATCTTACAGTTTCTATCACCTAAAAAACCTTGTAGAAAAAATACTTCATCGTCTTGGTCACAAGGTTTTTGAGTCAGAGGTGCTGGAGCAATCACCTTTTACCTTCTGCCTGCAATTAAAAAACGAAGGCATTACCATAGCGCGCTTAGGCAGCGTCAGCAAAAAAACTGTTCAACAGTTCGATATTAAGAATGAAGTTTTGTTTGCCGACCTTAACTGGGATTACCTGTTAGAAAAGTCGCAGTTCACCAAAACTGAGTTTAAAGAGTTACCGAAGTTCCCTGCTGTGCGTCGCGATTTAGCCATGCTGGTAAATGAAGACCTGCGCTTTGAGGCTATAGAAAAAATAGCGCACAGCGAATCGAAAAAGCTGTTGCAGGAAATAAGCCTGTTTGATGTTTACAAAGGCGATAAAATTGAAAAGGGAAAGAAGAGCTATGCTATCAGTATGGTTTTTCAGCACCCTGATAAAACCCTAACCGACCAGGAAATTGAAAAAATAATGAACCGCCTGATGACCAAATACGAAAGCGAATTAGGCGCTGTTATCCGGAAAGCTTAGTCTGTAACTACGGCAAGCGGCTGTTGCTTCAACCAGTGATTGATAAAGTTATTATTGTAGCTTAGGTTAACTACATAATACATAGTATAACTAGCAAACACCCGCGAAGTTGCGGCAGGTTCTATTACAACTTTCCCATCAATGTAATTAGAGTGCAAGAAGAAAATTTCATCGGCACGCTTTAGTAGCAGCCCCACGTGGTTATCGCCTAAGCCTAAAAAGTAAAAGCCGGCAGCAAAGTCTGCGGTGTGCATTTTTGCCAATGCTGTTTCAGCCGAGGTAAATTGATAAATGGAATCTCCGGCTGCATAAGTCTTCGCCTCGTTCAATGGATTTTGCTGGGCTATTTTATAGCGGTTTAAAGGCACTCCCATATGCAGCAACGTTGTAGAAACAAAATAGCCGCAGGCAATTTCTCCTTCCTTAGGCACAGCTGTATAGCCGCTAAAGGCCCAGGGTGTATCGTACCAATATGGCAAAATTGTATTGAGGTACAAATCAGTAAAGCTATCGGCCAATGTATCCATAGGCGCTTGAACATGGGTAGCTAAATTGGTTAACCCCACCCTTCGTTGAGTAACGGTATTACGGGCTGCTGAGTATGAAACCGTAATTGGCTTTAGGCAAATATTAAACCGGCTACATGTGGTTGAATCAAGAACTAATACACTTGGTACAGAGGCAGGTTGCGCTACCGGCGATGGTTGCGCGGCCCGTTGAGAGCAACTCAGAAAAACCAATAGCAGGGCAGCAAGGTAAATTTTATGCACAAATATGTTTGGTTATAAACGCAGCGGCCGGCAAATTATTACCACAGCCTTACTATTTTTAAGCCGTGAACTTATATCCAATCGCCAAGTCTCTTCTTTTCCAAATGGACCCCGAAGAGGCGCACCATTTTACCATTCACAATCTGCAACTTTTAGGTAAGCTTCCTTTTCTGCTAAACATAGCGGCCGGGGGCAAGGTAGAACACCCTTCGCTTCACCGCCGGATTTTTGGCATTGATTTTCCCAACCCCGTGGGCCTTGCGGCAGGGTTGGATAAAAACGGTGAAGTAATAGATGAAATGGGCGCTATGGGCTTCGGTTTTGTGGAGGTTGGTACTATAACCCCTAAACCCCAACCCGGCAACGATAAGCCAAGACTGTTCCGCTTAGTTAAAGATGAAGCCCTTATTAACCGCATGGGCTTTAATAACATTGGCGCTGAAGTGGCCGTTCAAAAACTGAAGCGGCGCAAAACCAACGTAATTGTAGGCGCCAACATCGGTAAAAACAAAGTAACTGCTAACGAAGACGCCATCCGCGACTACGAATATTGCTTTAAAACACTATTTGACTACGCCGATTACTTTGTGGTAAACGTAAGTTCACCCAATACTCCCGGCCTGCGGGCCCTGCAGGATAAAGACGCCCTGGCAGCCATTCTAAACTCCTTACAGGACATTAACCACTCCAAACAAAAAACAAAACCTATACTACTGAAAATTGCCCCTGATTTAACCAATG
Organism: Chitinophagales bacterium; assembly: GCA_039811145.1. Classification (GTDB taxonomy): domain Bacteria; phylum Bacteroidota; class Bacteroidia; order Chitinophagales; family LD1; genus Bog-950. The sequence continues at coordinate 117,430 of JBDHYB010000005.1, forward strand.
AACAGATAACGGAAGTAATTGAGGTAGTAGGCAACACAAAAACGCAGGGCATAATTGCTACTAACACTACTATAAGCCGCGAAGGCTTGCACTATACATCTGCAGAGGTTGAAAAATTCGGTGCAGGTGGTTTAAGCGGAAAACCCCTTACCAATCGCTCACTTGAAGTGGTGCGTTTCATAAAATCGCAAATAGCAGGCAAACCTATTGCATTGGTTGGCGTTGGTGGAATTATGAAAGCCGATGACGCCCTTGCGATGCTTAGCGCCGGAGCTGATTTAATACAATTGTATACCGGTTTTATCTATAGCGGTCCGCAACTGATACACGATATTAACCGTGCATTAATTAAGCAAATCACTTTCTAACCCAAATTTCCATGCACGATAAGGACGCCTTATTGGAGTCTGTGAACAGCTTATTTCCATCATAATACTCTCCTGTTAACGGGCCTGTTACGCAGTATGCGCTACGGCATTCGAAGTCTTTGCGGTAATTGCTCCACCATTTAGTAAAGCGATCGAATGTAGCATCGTTCCGTATATCAAGGGCGTTATTAGAATACACAAACACATTCGGCCTGGCCTCTTCAATTTGATGTATGTATTCATCCAGCATTTGTTCAGCATAGGGCTGATTTTCAAACAAGGGGTAGTTATAAATGTACGGAGTGGCCGAAATGCGCTTCGAGAAAAAATAAAGTTCCGGCTCATTGCTTAATGCGGCCAGTCGCTCACCCGGCTTCATTAAAGTATTGAGCGTATCAGCAAAGGCAGGCGCTGCATAGAAAGGTGACCAATGGTAATGCTCCCTGAACTCCGACATAGTATCTTTGGTAAATAGTTTTTCCTTGTAATTAGCAAAAAAGAGAATCAGAAAGAACAAGCACGCTGCCCAAGCACTGATTGCCGCAACACGGCCATATTGTTGTAAATAAGAAAGCGCTACCCCTGTTACAATGGCAAAAGCAGTGTAGTACAAAATAAAATAGTGATAGCGATAGTAACCACCTGTACCTATTGCAATGGTGCAAAGCACACAGAGTAAAATAAGAGGCAGCGCATATTTCCTTTTGATGAATACCAACAAAGCAAGGATTGAAGCCTCCGCTATCCACCATACATGCCTGCTGCCTTCTACTACTTTAACGGCCATAGCTTTGAACTCGCTAAACGAAGTGGGATACATGCCGATGTAAGCCCGCGCATAGTAGAAGGTCAGAAAGAAAAACTTTTGCACCGTGCCATTTAAAATTACAATTACTAAGAGGAGCAGCAGCGGAATAGAAGAAGTGAATCCATAGATTAAAATGCGTTTGAACCGTACGGGAGAAAAATCCCTGACCCACTGCAGGCCAAGAAACAACAAGCCGAACAACACAAACACATAGCCGTGCTGTTTCATTACAATGGCACAACCGGAAAGAAGGCCGGCTAATATTAACTGCCTGTTTTGCTTATGCGCATCAAAAGCAAAAAGAAAGTAAATGCCTGCAACAGCAAACAGGTTAACAAAGTGTTCTGCATTACTCATTAAACCTTCGCCAGCCATAGTAGCATTAAGGGAAAAGAAAACAACCACTCCCACCAATGCACTAAGGCGATTACTGCTTATCAGTTTAATGGTTAGGAAAATAAAAAGAGCCGTAATGCATAATGCAATAAAAGTACCGCAGCGTATAGCTTCTACCGATTGCCCGCCAATGCCCATTATAAGCGCATACATGGCATATGTGCCGGGAAACTTCATGTTGTATGCCTCCTGGTAAGGTTTGAGCCCGTTAAGAATTAACTGGCCGGCGTAGGCATACTCACCTTCATCCCTTTCAAGTAATATATCACTGTACAATGTTCGGGAGTACAACAAAGCCCCCAACATAACAAGCAACACTATGCAGGCAGCAATGCTTAATATGCGGGATAAGGGGGAAGGTGCTTTCAACCCGGCTAAAATAAAATTTAGCTATAAAAGGCTTTAATCATTAAATACGTAACGTAGGATATTAGCGCCCATCTTTAATGCCTTTTCTCTAACCTCCTGCGGATCCTTATGCACATCCTGGTCCTCCCATCCATCACCAAGGTCGCACTCAAAAGTATAAAGCACCACCAGGCGGCCCTCGTAAAACAAGCCGAAAGCCTGCGGTGTTTTGGCGTCGTGCTCGTGTATTTTAGGTAACCCATTTGGGAAGTCGAACTTTTGGTGAAAGATACCATGCGAGAAGGGCAATTCTACCAGTTTTGTGTTAGGGAACAACTTCTCCAGTTGAGGCCTTATAAATTTATCCATACCATAGTTATCATCGGCATGCAGAAAGCCACCGCCAATCAAATACGCTCTTAGGTTGTCCAACTCCTGCTGGTTAAACACCACGTTTCCGTGGCCGGTCATATGCACAAAGGGGTAATTAAACAATTCAGGGCTGCCCACTTCCACAGTTCCCGGCTCCGGGTCCAGGTTCATGCCCAGGCTTTGATTGCAATATTTTACAAGGTTAGGTAAAGAGGTTGGGTTAGCATACCAATCGCCCCCGCCGTTGTATTTCAACAAGGCAATTTTTAAGGGCTTTTCCGGCGCGGCGGAAATGCAAAAAACAAAAAGAGCAGCTAACACAAAATTCCTCATGGCTTAAATCTATCGTTCATTCGCTAAATTAAAAACTACGGCACTGTAAATACCGGCAGTTTCTAAACGCAACCTGCTTTTGCCTAACGAAACCGTTTCAAATTCATTTTGTTCTGCCAGCAGTATCTCATCCCTGCTAAAATCACCTTCCGGCCCTATCATTATAAGGCTATCAAAGCCTCCGTGGTAAGCATCTTTCAGGTGGATGGCCTTCTCATCGCAATAGGCTATATATTTACGCTTTAAACCATTGGTTGCGGCAACAAACTGCTTAAAATGTATAACAGAATTTAACTTTGGTAAGGTGTACTTTAGGCTTTGCTTACAGGCCGAAACAAGAATTTTTTCCAGTCTGTCTATCCGCAAGTCCTTGCGTTCAGACCGGTCGCAAATCACAGGTGTAATCTCACATACGCCTATTTCTGTAACCTTTTCAATAAACCATTCAAAGCGGTCAATGTTTTTAGGGGGGGCGATAGCTATATGAAGTTTAGGCGCTTCATCAGTGTCTTTTTCTATAAGGCGCACCAGGTGAATCATTACTTCGCGCTTACCTATTGAATCGATACGTGCACTAAAAAGGCTGCCTTTGCCATCAAACACCAGTAGCTCCTCTCCTTCGCGCTTGCGCAAAACCTTGCTAACATGTTGCGACTCTGCATCATCCAGGGCAACATGTTCGTTTAAAACCGCATTCGAACAATAGAAAACATTCATAGCAGTAACCTAATCAAACTTCACCACGCGGAATTCGGTGCGGCGGTTAACAGAATGTTCCTTCTCGGTGCAAGGCACAGGAACTTCATCCACGCAACGGTTACGTATTTTCAGCTCTCCATAACCAATGGCAATAAGACGTGCCTTATCAATGCCCTTGGCTTCAATATATTCCACACAGGCATTAGCGCGAAGTGCGGATAGCGTAAGATTGTATTCCGAACGCCCCCGGCTATCAGTATGCGCAGAAAGTTCTACCTGCATATCAGGGAATATCTTCATTACCTCTACCACCTTGTCCAATCCCTTTTTTGCCTTGTCGCCTAACTTATAGCTGTTCAAGTCAAAATAAACTTCAGGCAGGTCAAACACATATTTGCCATCGTAATAGGTGAGCTGGGCATTTTCGTTAAGCGTTTGCGATGCTGTAAAGCCCATAGTATTAATAGTCTTCACAAACTTATCGTACACACCCTCCTGGCCCGGCACCTTCTTCACTACTTTCAAATCATACTCCTGGTCCTTAAACAAATCAAACTTTACTATACCGTTGGCGTCGCTCTTGCCTTCTATTACTTCCCCTGTATTCTTATTCACTAAAAATGCCTGGGCTCCTTCAATCTTTCCATCACCTTTCTGCGATACATCAACAGTAAGTTCTATGCCTCCTTTGGGGTCAAGAAAAATTGTGAAGGGTTCATTCTTGTTTGCTTTAACATGCACACTGCCCTCGTAGGCGGCGTACCCATCTTTTTCCGCAGTAATCTTATAATCCTTCTCCGGCGTCAGTTGCAGGCAAAAGTTGCCCTTTAAGTTGGTCTTAATACCCGATTTAGCACCATCAGCTCCAATAGCGGTAATAGTTACATTCTCCAGTTCCTTTTTTGTTTTAGCATCAGCAACAGTGCCACATACTGACTCTGCTTTTTTTACAAAGCGGTAAATATCATCGCTGCCTAAACCACCGGGCCTGTTAGAAACAATAAAGCCGTTCTTCTGTGTATCATCATTTATAAATCCAAAATCATCGGCATTGGTATTAACCGGTGCACCAAGGTTACGTATATTACTAAACTTGTTACCATTGGCATCGGCAGCATATATATCAAGCCCTCCTAACCCTACTCTTGAGTCGGATGCAAAGTACAACATACCATCAGTAGAGATAAAAGGAAACATTTCTGAGCCGGAGGTATTGATATCCTTACCCAAATTTACGGGCGCCTCCCAGTCATTTCCGTTTCTCACACTAACGTATATATCAGTTTCACCAAAGCCACCGGGCATATCGCTGATGAAATACAGCAGTTTACCATCTTTAGATAGCGAGGGATGTGCAAAGTTGCTGCTGCTATTGCTAAAGGATAGCAATTGCGGTTTGCCCCATCCTTTTCCATCGGTCCATACGGCTCTGTAAAGGCCAAGTTTCTTGTAACCATCAGGGCCTTTCTTTTTTGCAGTGCGCGTTAAAATAGCTTCCGTTCCATCTGCACTATAGGTTGCCGGTCCATCATTCAGCCGGCTGTTTATTTTTCCCTTTGCTTTTGCAGGCTCCATTACAACAGCTTTATCGGCACTCTGTAAAACATAAATATCATAATAGCCTTTGCCGCTCCACATATCCACGTGTTTCACAGCACTGCCATTGCTTCTGTTAGATGAAAAGGTAAGTTGACCTAACCAATAAGCAGGGCCAATCTCCGACAACTCTGAATTCTCCGGCATATTGGTTAACTCATAGGCTTTATTATCCTGTGCTATACTCCGAATCTTATCAAGGTAATTTCTAAATTCTACACTGCGCGAATCATTCGGCATTGCAGCAGCATAGGCCTGAAAGGCTGTGTCTGCCTCTTTATATTTTCCGTTTATGCTTAATATCTGTCCGTAGTAAAACTTGGTTACAGGGTTTGCCACGGGGTTTGCAAACAACAGTTTATAAATGGCTTCTGCGCTTATAAAATCTCCTGCCATGCGAAATGCCGTTCCCAACTTTTCCAGTGCCACCACATTCTTCGGGTCCTGGTCCACGGCTTTCTTGTATAGGGATGCTGCCCTATCAAAATGATAGCCGTGCATAGCTTTATCGCCGCGCTTAACAAGGTCGCCCTGTGCTATAGCTACCGTTGCCAGTAAAAGGGTAAGCGCTGTAAGAAACTGTTTCGCGTTCTTCATCTATTCGTTCTTCTCAAAAATATTTTACGTACCTCGGGCTAATTACATTTCCATGTTCAAACAGGGCATCAAAGCTTAATACAATTTCATGCGAGCCGGTGGTAAACTTGGTAAGCGGCGATACGGTAAGGTCGTAACAGTAACCCAACTTAAGCTGCTTTGTGATGTTTACAGCTGCCATAAAATTGTAACTGTCGTTTAAGCGATAACCGGCGCCCAACCACACTCTGTCAACAAAAATGAAAGTGGCGTTGAAGTCCGCTGTAATTGGGGCGTTAACCGGCACGTATTTCATAAGGATAGAGGGCATAAACTTTACTTTTTTGCCAATACTGAAAACATACCCTCCCGAAACCAATAGATGATAATATTGACGGGCAACCGTGCCGGATGTTTCAAATACCTTCAACTTTCCTTGCAATCGGTTAGCTAAAATTTTAGGTGCCGATACGCCAACAAAGAATTTTTCGGAGTAAGCATAGATGCCAACGCCCACATTCGGCAGCCATAAATTCTGCGAGTTTCCGGCAAAATTGGGGTCGTTATCATCCGTCGTAAGCACCGAGTTTAAATCGGAATTATAGTTCATGGCGCCGGCAGAAATACCGAAGCACAACCTGATATTCTTCTTTTTGCCCAGAGGGATGCGATAAGCGAAAGATGCATCAATAGAATGGGTTTTGGTAACCCCTATACGGTCGTAAGTATAAATAAGGCCTAAGGCCACTTTATCATTAGGTAGGGGGGAGTGAACGGCAACAGTAGCTGTTTGCGGCTGGCCGGGTATTTTAACCCATTGGTGCCGGTAGGCGGCCATGGCACTTATAACTTCGTGGCTACCGGAGTAAGCAGGATTGATATAGAGGCTGTTGAAGCGATACATGCTGTATTGCGCTTCCTGCTGACTATAGGAACTGGATATTAAGCCGGTAATCAGGGTTATGAGAAGTAGAGTTTTTCTCATGCGGCGGATTTACACTAACAAAGATAACAGGCGCAAGTTAGCCTGCTCAACTATTTATCTACACCCGAAGGGGGCATTAATACTGCTCGTCCTTATTGGGGAAGTTACGGCTTTTAACGTCATCCACGTATTGCTTAACCGCATTCTGCACCTCATCGTATAAGTTGAGATACCGCCTTAAAAAGCGTGGTTTAAACTCCTTGGTTATGCCTAACATATCATGCGACACCAAAACCTGGCCATCGGTACCTGCACCGGCACCAATGCCAATAGTAGGTATATGAAGTTTTTTTGAAACCTTAACCGCCAGGTCAGCAGGTATTTTCTCCAGTACGATAGCAAAACAGCCGCTTTTTTCAAGAAGCGCCGCATCCTCTAATAGCTTTTCGGCCTCGGCTTCTTCCTTAGCTCTAACCGTATAGGTTCCGAATTTATAAATGGATTGAGGGGTAAGCCCAAGGTGGCCCATTACCGGTATACCGGCCGTTAAAATGCGTTCAATACTTTCTCTTATCTCAGCGCCGCCTTCCAGTTTAACCGCGTGCGCTCCTGCTTCCTTCATTATGCGAATGGCCGAATCCAACGCCATGCGCGAATTGCCCTGGTAAGTTCCGAAAGGCAAATCCACCACCACCAGCGCACGACTAACACCGCGCACTACTGATGATGCATGGTAAATCATTTGATCAAGCGTTATCGGCAAAGTAGTTTCGTGCCCCGCCATTACGTTGGAGGCACTGTCGCCAACAAGTATTACATCAATACCGGCACCATCAATAATACGCGCCATTGAAAAGTCGTAGGCAGTAAGCATGGAGATTTTAACTCCCTTCTCTTTAAACTCCTGCAGCGTATGTGTGGTAATGCGCTTAATTTCTTTATGAACTGACATAACCCTAGTTGTTTATGCAACAAAGGTATAAGAAGCTAAAACATATTTAACCCTGAAGCATGAGTGGGATACAAATAAAAAGCCCCTGAAAAATCAGGGGCTTTCTGTTATTCTTCAAAACCTTCTGCAAAGTCGGTTGGTGGTGCGCTGGTTAATGATGCCGCAGGGCTTTCATCTTCCACCTTACGGCTGTTTTTAGCTTCAAGGCTTAAGGTAGCATGCGGAACTACACGCAATCTTTCCTTAGGAATAAGCTTACCACTTGCGCGGCAAATACCGTAAGTTTTATTCTCAATTCTTACCAGGGCCAGTTCAAGATTACGGATAAATGTATGCTGGCGACTAATCTGGTTCATTAAATATTCCATTTCGCTGGTATCGGTTCCTTCCTCCATATTCCAGGCTTTATTGCCTGCTTGGCTTTCGGTATGGTTATCCAGCGCTTCTTTCAAATTCTTTAATTCTTCGCGTGCGGCTATAAGCTTTTTATCGATAAGGTCTTTAAACTCCTTCAATTCTTCGTCGCTATAGCGCAGGTTTAGTTCCGGTGTTGTGTGGTGCATTACTTTCTCGTCTTTCATTTTCTTCTCTGGTTTTTTATCAAATGGCTTCGCCGCCACATTAGTAACGCTGGTTTGTTGAATTTTATTGGCTGCCTTTGGTTGTGCAACTTTTGTACTTTTTACAACTGCCGGCTTTACTACTACGGGCTTTGAGGGTTTTACTGATTTAGTTGCGGCAGGTTTCACTTTAGAACTTGTGTTTTTCAACACAGGCTTTGAGGTTTTTACTGCAACTTTTTTCGCAGGCGCAGGTTTAGCTTTTTTAGCAGCAGGTTTTACCACCTTTTTAGCAGGCTTGGCAGCTTTTTTAGGAGCCGGTTTAGCCTTCTTGGCAACAGCCTTTACAGCCTTTTTTGCCACAGGTTTGTTTTTAGCTTTTGCTACAGGCTTTGCTTTTTTTGCAGTAGCCTTCTTCTTGTCTTTTGATTTAGCCTTTGCCATGTCGAAAAATTTAGCCGCGAAAGTAACCAATTTCTTAATTACAGCCATAATATTAAGTAAGCCCCAAATATAGCCTCCGGAACGGTTTTTAAGGCTTTTATGCGGGTAAATAAATAGAAAAAGGACGCCTGTCGGCGCCCTTCTATAAGGTTAAAAGGGTTTTAGCCTAAAATATGTTCAACAAATCACGCATTGCGTGCCAGCTGCTTCCTTCAACTGCAAAGGCTATAATAGCCCATATCAGGAACAGGAACGGCAACAATATGGTGCGCTTAAACCAGGGTGTTTCGTGGTTTACGTGCATAAATATGCCCATAATGTAAATTACCTTAACCACCGACATAAACGCCATAAACAGGTTAATAAGCAATTTACTGCTGTTCGGGAAGAAGTGGTCGTATATTATTGCGGCACTAACCTCAACAACGGTAACTATCGAAAGGATAACAATGGTTTTAAGTACATCCTTCTTACCTTGTTTGTACTCATCTTCATTCCAGTGTAAATGCCCTTCTGGTGGTACTTCGAAATCCATATGCAGTGTTATTTATGTTTTAATAATTAAAGCCTATTCCAAAATTATAAAAGATAGAAGCAAAGGAACACGTAAACCCAAACAAGATCCACAAAGTGCCAGTAAAGGCCAATCTTCTCAACCATCTCGTAGTGTCCTTTTTTATCAAACCGGCCATTGGCAGCCTCAACAGCTAACCAGGTGTTTAATACAACACCGCCAAATACGTGCATACCGTGAAAACCGGTAATTACAAAGAACAACTGGCCGAAGTTTGTAATCTTGGTTAGTTCAGAAGCAGTGGTAGGGGTCATGCCATCATGGATAAGGTGAGTCCATTCCAGGTATTGGCAGAACAGGAAGCCGATACCACAAAGGATAGTTGGTATCAAAAACTTCACTACACCGTGCTTATTCATACGGTAGCCTTCCTGCACAGCACGCACCATGGTGTACGAGCTAACGATAAGCAGGAAAGTCATAAACGATACAAACACCAGCGGTGCCTTAACGCCTTCAAATACATGAAGAGGTATGGATGAGAATACCTCAGCAGGGTTAGGCCACAAATCGGATTGTGCCATTCTTAAAGAGGCGTAAGCAATCAGGAAAGAAGCAAAAGTAAATGTATCAGAGATGAGGAAGTACCACATCATTACCTTGCCGTAACCTAAACGGAAGGGCGAATGTCCCCCACTCCACAATTCTTTTGCGTTGTTTGCTCCGTGTCCGTGTTCTAAAGTAGCGTCTGCCATGTTTACAACTAATTAAATTTATACTTATTGATAGTTCAATAAAAAGAAAATATACAAATACACCCAAACCGCATCAACAAAATGCCAGTATGTAACCAGCATTTCGAGATTAAGCTGACGTTTAGGATTAATAATACTCCTCAACTCATAAATAGGATCTTTGCGGGAACGGATAGCGAGCACCAAAAACACCAGTGTAACCAAAAGGCCACCTATAATGTGCACACCATGCGATGCGGTAATGATATAGATGAATGAGCCGGCAATATTGCCTGACAGCGGAAAACCCATTTGCTTAAGTTTTTCCCATCCAAATACCTGCATTCCTAAAAACGCAAGACCTAACAAAAAAGAAAAGAACAATAGTGTTCTAAACAGCCCGAATTTAGCTTTACGGTAGCTTATCAGCGATAAGTGAATACAAACACTGAGTAAGATTATCGTAATTGTGCTCACCAAAAAAATGCCCGGTAATTCAAAGTTTTCCCAAACCTGGTAATCACCCTTTTTAACCAGCAAAGCACTTGTTAAAGCTGCAAAGAACATCGTCATAGAGGCTATAGCCAACCACAACGCAAACTTTTGCGGATGAACACCAATGTTCTCCGTCTTATGTTTTATAATATCCTTATCACTCAAAGTAACGCTCATTACAATTTACCCAACACCAATGCCAGTTGAACCACCGGCAAATACAAAAACGACCCGAACATTAAAATCTTAGCAGCCTTATCCTCACAGCTTCTGTAATGGTTCCAAGCCATCCACAAAAAAATTGCGCCGGTTGAAACTATAACTCCGTTTGCAAGCGGGCTAACCCAGTTGAAAAAATAAGGTATCACCGATACCAAAATCAGCATTATGCAGTAGATAACATTGTGCACTGCGCTGGCCCTGGCTTTACCGCGGGCTGATGGCAACAGCATAATGCCGGCCTTCAGGTAATCGTTATACTGCATCCAGGCAATACTCCAAAAGTGAGGAAACTGCCACATAAACTGAATGCTGAATAACACCACAGCAATAAAATCAATGCGGTTAGTTGCTGCTACATAGCCAATCATAGGAGGCAGTGCACCCGGTATAGCACCTACAAAAACAGCAATTGAGGATACTCTCTTAAGAGGCGTATAAACAAAGGCGTAGGTTAATAGGGATATAGCCGCCAAAACACCGGCAGTAGCATTAAACTTAAACGTAAGCACTAAAATGCCTGATACCCCAAACACCCCGGCGGCCATTATAGCCTCAAGCGTAGTCATGCGCTCAGTAGCTAAAGGGCGGTTTTGTGTGCGGGTCATCAGCTTATCGATGTCCTTTTCAATAATTTGGTTTATTGCATTAGAAGCGCCTGTAACCAGCATACCTCCTATCGCTAACCAAAGCAGGCTGGTAAAGTTAACCTCACCAACACCCGCAAATATGAACCCTATAACGGCTGAAAATACTACCAGAAAGCTAAGCCTGAACTTAGCCAGCATCATGTAGTCACTCACCTTTTGAGCGAATGCACTTTTTGATTTTGCCTGTATGGTAGTAACCTCTGCCATTATTAATTGATCTCTATTACGTATTTCTAGTGTTCAGTTTCGCCGGGCTTCAAAGGAGTAACCTGGGTATAGGAATCTTTACCGTTAACTGCATAGTCATATGGCCAACGGTAAACGGTTGGCAGTTCGCCTGCCCAGTTGCCGTGTAAGCGCTCAATAGGTGCTGTCCACTCAATGGTGTTAGCGCCCCATGGGTTAGCATACTCGTAACCGTCTTCGTGCTTAACACCGGTAACTTTTCTTCCTTTAAATATGCTGTAGAAGAAGTTTACTACAAACACCAACTGGCCTAAGAATACCACTATAGCCACAATGCTGATAAATGCAGCCAGGTGGTTAAAGTTGTTGAAGGTTTCAAAGTTGGCGTAAGTATAGTAACGTCTTGGTAAGCCGGTCATAAAGTGCATAGGGAAGAAAATACAGTATGCCCCAACTAAAGTGATATAGAAGTGAATTTGACCTAAAGTTTCGTTCATAAAGCGGCCATACATACGAGGGAACCAGTTGTAAACCCCGGCAAACATACCGAAGAATGCAGCTACACCCATTACAATGTGGAAGTGGGCTACTACGAACATGGTATCGTGCAATTGGATATCGATGGCCGAGTTACCCAGGATAATACCTGTTAAACCACCCGTGATGAACATAGATACGAAACCGATTGCAAACAGCGCTGCCGAAGAAAGGCGAACCTTGCCACGCCATACTGTTCCAATCCAGTTAAAGGTTTTAATAGCCGAAGGAATGGCAATCAACAACGTGAATAAGGTGAAGATTGCGCCCAGGTTAGGGTTAAGGCCTGTTACGAACATGTGGTGCGCCCAAACGATGAACGACAACACAAGGATGGCCAGGATAGAGATAACCATCGCCTTGTAACCAAACACAGGCTTGCGTGAGTGCACGGCCAATACTTCAGAAACAATACCCATCGCAGGGATGATGATGATATACACCTCAGGGTGACCAAGGAACCAGAACAAGTGTTGGAACAGGATTGGAGAACCACCCTTGTAGGCCAACAGGTGACCGGCAATTACGATGTTATTCAAGTAAAAGCTGGTATCCAATAAGCGGTCAAATTCTAACAGTACGCAACCGGCTAACAATGCTGGGAAAGACAGGATACCGATTACTGCGGTAAACATGAAAGCCCAAACTGTTAAGGGTAAGCGCATCATGCTCATACCCTTGGTGCGGATGTTAAGCACCGTAGCCACGTAGTTCAAACCGCCTAACAGTGATGAAACGATGAACAATGACATACCTAAAATCCAAAGGTCGAAGCCAAGGCCTGAACCTAAGTTTACACCGGTATCGCGTAAGCCGTTAAGCGGAGGGTAAGCTGTCCAACCACCTGAAGCAGGACCTGTTTGAATAAAGAAAGAGAACAGGATAATAATACTTGCGGCGAAGAAGAACCAGTAAGAAAGCATGTTAATAAAGCCCGATGCCATATCACGCGCACCTATCTGGTAAGGTATAAGTAAGTTAGCGAATGTACCTGACAAACCACCCGTTAATACAAAGAACACCAGGATGGTACCGTGCATGGTAACCAGGGCGTAATAAAATTCGTTGCTTATTTTTCCGCCTTCAGCCCATTTACCTAAAAAGGTCTCCAGGAATGGGAAAGTTTCATTTGGCCAGCCCAACTGTAAACGGAAAAGTACAGATAGTAAACCACCTACGATACCCCAAAAAATACCTGTAATCAGGAATTGTTTGGCGATCATTTTATGGTCCTGACTGAAAATGTATTTCGTCAGAAAGGTTTCCTCATGGTGGTGGTCATCGTGCCCATGACCGTGGCCATGCTGTGTATGCGCTCCGTGTTCAATACTTACTGCTTGCATATCTGTAATATTTATCTTCTTTCTATTTCAATTAATTATTTGCCTTTAACATAGCGGTAGGCTTTTCAGGGCCTTTTGTTGAATCCGGCTGTGCGGCTTCAACCGGTGCAGCTTCTGCAGCGGGTTCAGCAGGCTTAACCGTATTATACATGGCAGACTTAGATTGCTCAGCAAACCACGCATCATATTCAGCCTGGTCTACAACAACTACCTCGCGCTGCATACCGTAGTGCGATTTACCACACAACTCAGCACAAGCAAGCTCGTACTTAAACGTTTGCCAACGAGGTTGACCTGTTTCAGGGTTAATACCTTGCCACCATTCTTCATGGCTCAGGTATTCCTGCATTTCCTTAGTGGTCATAGTAGGCGTAAAGTAAAATTCAGTAGGAATACCAGGCACGCAGTCCATTTTTACGCGAAAATGCGGCAGGTAGAAACTGTGTAACACATCAAGAGCGCCTAACTTCATCAATACAGGACGGCCCTTTACCAGGTACAATTTATCACTGATAAAATCATCGTGGCTGTTTTTATCGTTCCAGTCAATACCTAATTCGTTGCTTGGCGTAATGTGCGCGGTATCAAAAACGCGGTCGCCGAATTTGCCATCCGGACCAGGGTAACGCAATGTCCATTTAAACTGCTGGCCTGTGGCTTCTACCACCAACATATTTTTGGCACGCTCATCTTTGTTGAAAATCTTGAACCACTCATACATACCCATAGCAATCAAGCCGGTCAACACAATGGTTGGGATGATTGTCCAGATAACTTCCAGGGTGTTGTTGTGCGGGTAAAAGTATGAATCGTGGCCGCGGCTTTCGTTATAGCGGTAAGCAAAGTAAAACAGTGCCACCTGCGTAATAAAGAACACCACACCAATGATCAACATGGTAACATTAAACAATTGGTCAGTCTTTACACCGTGTTCCGAAGCCGCCTTTGGTATCATTACCGGGGCCAATTCTTTAAAGGCATAAGCCGAGCCTGCAAACATCAACACCAGGAACACCAGCAACAAATATCCGTTAATACGGCTTTGGTTGCTGTAATCCGGCTGGTCTGCTTTTACCTCCTGCGCCAGTTCATTTGCTTTAGCTATAAGCACCAGCACAGCAAAAAGCAGCACTACCACTACAAAACTTAAAAATGTTATCATGTTACTTTCGTTTCAATTTTTCAGTTAGCAATCAAAATTAAGCCCAGGTTACCACTAATTGTTCGTTCTCTTTCAGGTATGGGTCGTTTTCAGGTATAATAGGACGCTTCTTCAGGTTGTTGAAGAACATAAACAGGAAGGCGCCCAGAAAACCGATAAACACCAGCATTTCACCTAAGCCAATACCGGCATAGTTAATAGCCTCTTCTTCCTCATGATGTCCTTTACCTTCATTCTTTTCAGCAGCTTCGCCCTTTTCAGCTTTCTCTGCCTTTACTTCACCTACAGCAGGTTTTTCACCAACTAATGCATTTTCTCCGCCTTCAGCAGCATGTGCAGGTTCTTTTGCAGCAGCTTCGTGGCCGTGGCCTTCGTATTGTGCAAAGAATAAAGCTACGTCACCTTTTCTTTCTTCCTCTTCCTTCTTAGCATGTGCCTCTTCATTCCAGTTTGGCTCAACAAAGGTATAGTTAAAGAAATCAACGTAGTGGCCAAAAATCAATAATGCCGCGCCGAAACCAATCATTTTAAAGTTACGCTTGGCGCTTCTTTTTATCAGGAAGAACAACGGGAATATGAAGTTAACAATCAACGCAAAGAAGATAGTGAACTTGAAGTAGCCTTCGTCAAAACGCTTAACCCAGAAAAGTGTTTCTTCCGGAATGTTAGCATACCACTGCAACATAAACTGGTCGAACCACAGGTAAGTCCAGAATATTGAGAAGCCGAATAGCAGTTTACCAAGGTCGTGAACGTGGTTTTCGTTAACTCGCTCCAGGTAGCCCTGAGATTTCAAGAAAATAACCAACAGAATGGTCATAGCCCAAGCTGCACAACCGTAGCTTGCAAAGTTATACCAACCAAACAGGGTTGAATACCAGTGCGGGTCTAATGACATGATCATATCCCAGCTGATAGCAGATTCAGTTAACGCAAACAGTACGATAAAACCTGCAGCATATAGCTTAGCACGCTTGTAAACCTTAGGATCGGTTTGGTCAGTACGAGCGAAGAATTTGTTTAAACCCCAAGAGGCGAAAGCCCACGCACAAGCGTAAATCACAAGGCGGCTTATCCAGAATATAGGGGCGAAGTATACTTTTTTAGTAGTGTAAGCAGGGTTGTTGGTAGTATCCTTTACAATCTCAAACGCATGGTTATAAAGGTTGTGCACGTTAGCGTAACCAAGCAACAATATACCCAGCAACAGGAAACCACCTATCACTGAGAAGGCTGATAACGATAACAGAATACGCTTAACCAATGTATGCCAACCACCATAAGCAATAGTGGCAGCCGATACCGCAAACAAACCAAACAGGCCTATGCCGGTAAAGTAGTATACGTTAGAAAGGATGTTGGTCCAAAAACGGGCATGGCCGTTTTCACCATACATCAGGAAAACTATAACTAAACCAACAAGTCCGGTGCCCATCATTATGAAGAGCCACTTTTTTATGTTGGCGGTAAATTCAAACGTCTCTTTCATCGCTTTATCTTGTTTCAGTTTTTCTAAAAATTACTTGGCTTTTACAGAATCAACTGCAGCAGTTTCAGGAGCCGGGGCACCTATACCACCCAGTTTCTTAATGTAATGGATAACCTGCCATCTTTCTTTAACGTTAAGCTGGAAACCGTAACCACCCATCATACCCTTGCCATAACTAACAGAGTAAAAAATGTTACCGTCCTTAATTTGCGGTAAACGTGATGAGTAGGCCGGTGGACGGGCAGTGTACGGGCCATCGCCACCACCGGGCAATTCAACAATCTGGCCGTTTCCTTCACCTTTTTCGCCGTGGCAAACCTGGCAGTTAATTTCATAAAGGCGCTTGCCTTCAGCCATGTTCGCATCGCTGTATTCAAGTGGATCCTGAATTTCATTCGCAGCACGGTCATATTCTTCCTGCCATTTAGCCGCATCATGCGTGTAATGGTTTTTAATCATGTAGCTCATCAACAGGCTCTCGGTAGTTTTTACCTTCTCGTCGGTAGGTATCCATCCACGCGGAATGGTTCCTTCTGCCGGCTTGCGGGCGCTCATATCAAAACCATCTGCCGATTTAATTTCGCTTGCAGCATACGTTTCGTAAGCGTTGCTGTAAGTCATATCCGGCATGTAAATGCGGCCGGTAGCGTTCTTGTCGTGATTACAAGAGGCCAACAGAGCCATTGCTGCAACCACCGGAACTAATTTTATAATAGAAGTCTTCATTTCTGTTTTATTAAGCTTCGTTTTCGGTAAAAACTTTATCCTTCACATCAATAGCACCCTGGCTTTTGCACATTGCCTTGATGTTGCTTATCTGGCTTTCGCTCAGTTTTTCGGCATCAAATATTAATGCAAGGCGGTCGTCAGTAGTACGGGTGTCAAAAATGCGCGGAACGCGACCCGGCCACAGTTTGTTACGTACTAAGTAAGTAAGTGTCATACCCCATGCAGAGAACAACACCGTCATCTCAAACGTAATTGGTATAAACGAAGGCAGCGGCCAGTAAGGTTTACCGCCAAAATCCAGTGGATAGTTGGTGGTCATAACCCACGACATAAAGGTTAATGCCAGGGTAGTACCGGTTGCACCAAAAAGAAAGCCTGCACTGTGCAAACGCGTTTCTTTAAGGCCAAGGGCCTCATCCAATCCGTGAACCGGGAATGGAGTAAGACTATCATAAATCTCAATCCCCTCGTGGCGGATATGCTCTACAGCATGAAGATAAACCTCCTCATGATCCCAGAGCCCTACTATGAATTTGTTACTTGCCATTTATCTAAAATTCGTTTTCGTCAATTAATTTTTTGCATCCTTATCTAAAGGGCCTACATGTTGAAAGCCCATAAAGCCACCATGTGCTGCACCTTCTTTCTTCGCACGTTCTGCTTTCGCAACTTCTGATGAAGTACGGAAGATAGATTTCACCTCGGCAATAGCGATGGTCGGGAAGAAACGGGAGAACAACAGGAACAGGAACAGGAATACTGAGATTGAACCTGTGTAGATGCCGATATCAACCCATGTTGGTGAAAAGTATGCCCAGCTTGATGGCAGATAATCATCAGCCAGAGAGGTTACGATGATTACAAAACGCTCGAACCACATACCAATGTTAACGAAGATGGAAAGGATGAAAGTAACGTAGATGTTACGGCGCATGCTCTTGAACCAGTATAACTGTGGAGACAACACGTTGCAGCTCATCATCAGTGCATAAGCCCAAAGGTATTTTCCTAAAATACGGTTGTAGAAAGCAAACTGCTCATACAGGTAACCTGAATACCACGCCATGAACAACTCCGTTAAGTAAGCTATACCTACAATTGAACCGGTAAGAACGATGATCTTGTTCATGGATTCAATGTGGTTGATAGTAATGTAGTCCTCCAGGTTAAACAGCTTGCGCACAATCAACATCAGGGTTTCAACCATGGCGAAACCTGAGAAGATAGCACCAGCAACGAAGTATGGAGGGAAGATAGTAGTGTGCCAGCCCGGTATTACTGAAGTAGCGAAGTCAAACGATACTATAGTGTGGACCGATAACACCAGCGGTGTAGAAAGAGCTGCTAATACTAACGACAAAGATTCGAAACGTTGCCATTGCTTGGCAGAACCGGTCCAACCGAAAGCCGCAATATTATAAATCCATTTGCGGAACTTGCCTTTTGAACGGTCGCGGATGGTAGCAAAGTCAGGTAACAGACCTGAATACCAGAACAACAACGATACAGAGAAGTAAGTTGAGATCGCAAATACGTCCCACAAAAGTGGTGAGTTAAAGTTAGGCCATACCGGACCGCGGGTGTTAGGGATAGGGAAGATGAAAGGAGCGTCCCAAACGCGACCCATGTGGAATACCGGGAACATACCGGCACAAATTACCGCGAAGATGGTCATAGCCTCTGCAGCGCGGTTAATACCTGTGCGGTAACGCTGGCGGAACAACAACAAGATTGCAGAGATAAGCGTACCTGCGTGACCGATACCGATCCACCAAACGAAGTTGGTGATATCCCATGCCCAACCAATTGTTTTATTTAAACCCCACGTTCCTATTCCGAACCAAACAGTCCAGCCCAGGCAAAAAACAAAGAATAATGCGCCCGCGCCGGTTAACAGGGTTGAAATCAACCACATAGCCGACATTCTCTCGGTAGGAGCCACCAGGTCATCCGTAATCTTGGTGTAGTTTTTATCCAGTCCATTGATTAACGGCTCCCGGAATTCTGATTCATATGCGTGCATATATCTGGTATATCGTTATTAGTTAATGTTCAAATTATGATTGGTGGTAGTAATCCAGTATTTCGTACTTCTTCTCTTCTTCACGGTTACGCACCTGTGTTTTATAAAGCACGTTTGGCATAGTGTGAATTTCTTCAATTACACCAAAGGTTCTCTTGTCAACAAAGTTATCGAACACTTCGCTTGTCTTATCGTTGCGATCGCCGAATACGATTGCATTGGTAGGACAAGCCGTTTGGCAAGCGGTTGTTGCTTCACCATCCTTCAGTGTGCGGCTCTCTTTCTTGGCTTCAAGTTTAGCGCCTTGTAAACGCTGAACGCAGAATGAGCACTTTTCCATTACACCACGTGAGCGAACAGTTACATCAGGATTTAACACCATGCGTGTAAGCGGCTCGTGCATTGATAACGTGGTTTCAGAAAGTGGCATGTTGTTGCTTGCCCAACCTGTATCAAAAGCGTCAGCCTGTTGGTAATCGTACCAGTTAAAGCGACGAACTTTGTAAGGACAGTTGTTAGCGCAGTAACGGGTACCGATGCAACGGTTGTAAGCCATTTGGTTAATACCTTCTGAACTGTGGTTAGTTGCAGAAACCGGGCAAACGTTTTCGCAAGGTGCGTTATCGCAGTGCTGGCACAGCATCGGCTGGAACACAACATCCGGATTTTCAACTTCGCCACTGAAGTAGCGGTCAATACGCAACCAGTGCATTTCGCGGCTGCGGCGTACCTGGTCCTGGCCAACAATAGGCACGTTATTTTCAATGTTACAAGCTACTACGCAAGCACCACAACCGTCACAAGCGTTCAGGTCAATAACCATGGTCCAGTGGTGGCCCGGTTTTTCGTGGTCGTAGTAAAGAGTAACTAACTCTTCCATAATTTCCATCCTGTCCTCGTTACCTGCGTTTTCAGCTTTTTGGTACTCCTTCAGGGTGGTTTCCTTAACTATCTTACGGGTTTTAACGCCGCCCAAATCTTTCAAAGTAATGTTGAAGTGGGTTTGGGTAATAGCCAGTAATTCGGTGTTATTGGTTTTAGCAATAGAGGCTTTACCGATAGTGGTAAAGGTATCGCCGCTCTTGGTTAAAAGGTGGAAAGCCGCCTGGCCTCTGCCTAATTCTTTTGCATGTGGAACAGCAGTTCTGCCATAGCCCAGTGCAATACCAAAAGTATTTTCAGGTGTGCCCGGCACAGCTACAACCGGCAATTCAATTTCGCCGCCGTTTACTGATAGCTTGGCCTTTGCATAAATTTTTTCTTTAAAGTCAGGATCAAGGTTGTATCCGTTCTTAACGTACCATTTAGGGTTAACTATAATGTAGTTATCCCAGGTAACTTTAGATACCGGATCAGGCAACTCCTGCAGGTATGGGTTATCAGCCCAGTAGCCATCGCCAATAGCAATTGACTCGTAGAACTTAACCTGCATTTCGCCGTAAGAAGCCGCAATAGCGCTTACTGCATTAGCAGCTTCGCCGGCAGTTGCGCCATTATAAGAAAAGCCTGTTGCTGTTGCATCCAGCACTATTTCGCCATCGTGGATAGCGTTATCCCAAAATGCCCAAAAGCCGTGGTATTTGCTTTGCTTACCGTAGAAAGAAGCTTCCCAGTTCTTTTGCAGAAAGTCATAGTATGAACCTGTTTGGCCGCTCCACTTCATCAGGGTTTCCTGGAACTGGCGCGTGTCAAACAATTTTGTAATAGCAGGTTGAACGGTGTTTAGTATACCTGATTTTGCTTCTACATCATTCCAGCTTTCCAACCAGTGGTTATCAGGGCAAATGTATTGGCAGGCATTAGCAGTTTCATCAGGGCGGTTATTGAAAGCAACGCTTATTTCGGCTTTCTTTATAGCATCAGCTAAGCCTTTAACAGGGGCGGTATACACAGGGTTTGTTTCATAGAACAGAACACCCTTAATACTGCCGTTATTCAGGCCTTCAATTAAAGCGCTGATTGATTTATCTGAACCTTTCTTAGTGTTATAAGTGCGGTCCCAGCTAATGGTTGAACCGTAGCTACCTAACGCATTGTTAATAGCGTTAGCCAGCACCTGAACGTTTACATCGTTAGAACCGGTAACTACCAATGCATTACCTGCACCCGCCGCTTTCAGTTCTTCAGCAGCTTTGCCAACTTTCGCATTTTTAGCAGCGCCGCCGGCAACAATAACATTGTATAAATCAACAACTGCAGTTAACTCGTCAGATGGCTTAACGGCAATTCTTGTATCAGCTTTAAAACCGGTAATAGTCGGCACACTCTCAATTTGAATGTGGCGGCTCATCTCTTTTTTATCGCGGCTAACCTTGCGGTTTTCAGAGTAAGCAGAGGCAAACTCGGTTGGAGATAGCCAGGTGCCCAGGAAATCGCAACCTACACCAACTATAACTTTTGCTTTAGCAAAGTTGTAAGAAGGTATAGCGCGGTTGCCGAAAGTCTTTTCGTTAGCATCAAGAATACCTGAGTAAGAAATACTATCGTAAACCAGGTGTTCAAACTTGCCTTCGCCCAACGACTTGCCAAAGGCGTCAATTACAGCCGAAGTTGAAGGGGAGAAAACTGAAGAAGAGAATAGCACAACTTTACCTGATGCTGCAGCAGCTTTCAGCTTCTCGCCTATTTCTGCATCGGCCTTTTCCCAGGTAATGTTTTCAGCGCCACGCTTAGGGCCTTTCAGGCGAGAGCCATCATACAGGCTTATAATACTTGCCTGTGCACGGGCGCTTGTGCCACCTTTATTGATTATGCTAAGCTTGTTGCCTTCTATTTTGATAGGACGGCCTTCGCGGGTTTTAACCAGCACCGGAAGATACTCACCACCCTGCACCACTGTAGATGCATAGTAGTTTGCTACGCCGGGTACAATTTCCTCGGGGCGCCATACATAAGGTATTGACTTACGCACCGGCATTTGGCAGCTTGCAGCTACAGCGGCGGCTGTTACGCTAAAGCCCAGCATTTTCAGGAAATCTCTACGATTTGACTTGCCCGTTGAAATTGGTTCGGTAATAGAACTTAATACAGGAAGTTCATCGTTGAATTCCTTTTCCGCCGTTTGACGAAAGCCTTCCAACTGCTCCTTCTCTTCTATTCCTTTCCAGTAGATTTTATCGGCCATTTTATTTTCAGTTATCGTTATAATTTATTGTATTCTCTTACTGATCTTAATATTAATAGTGACAACGCTGACATTCAGTTCCACCAACGGTTTCAACTGTTACTTTGCTTATCTCGCCGTTCTGTAATTTTTTGTGGATTGACTCGTAAGCGCTGTAATAAGAGTTGCTGTTAAACTGCACCTCGGTATTGCGGTGGCAGTTAATACACCAGCCCATTGATAGTGGCGCGTACTGGTAAACTTCGTCCATAGTTTCAACCGGGCCGTGGCAGGTTTGGCATTTAACCTTACCGGCATTAACGTGTTGAGAGTGATTAAAGTAAACGTGGTCAGGAAGGTTATGTATACGAACCCATTCTACCGGTTTCGCTTTGTTAAGGTCATAAGTTGAAGTAGAAGCATCCCAACCAACAGCAGCGTAAATCTTTGCGATTTCAGTAGTGCCGTAAACAGGGCCTTTGCTAACATTCTTGTGGCAGTTCATACAAGTATTAAGCGAAGGAATGTTAGAGTGCTTGCCTTTGTTAGCAGTGCTGTGGCAGTATTGGCAA
>JBDHYB010000006.1:0-125000 GCA_039811145.1 Chitinophagales bacterium
TGGATTGTGAAATGAGCTTTGTACACCAGGAGGATATTTTTGAAACCTTCGGTGGTTTAATGCAGCATGTATTTAAAAAAGTGTTGAACTATGAGTTGGGCGCTTTACCACGCCTGCGTTATGACGATGCTATAAAATTGTACGGCAGCGATAAACCGGACCTGCGCTTTGATTGTAAAATAGTTGACCTGAACGAAGTAGTACCGCAAAGTGAGTTTGCGCTGTTTAATAACGCCCTAACCAGTGGCGGTTTAGTAGCGGGGCTTAATGCTAAAGGATGCGCTGCCTATAGCCGCAAACAATTGGATGAGTTAGTTGAGTTTGTAAAAGCCAGCCACCGCGGCTTAGGTGGTTTGGTAAATATTAAGTTTAACGAAGATGGAACAGTTAAGAGTTCAGTTGACAAATTCTTTAATGAGGAGCAACTGCGTACTATTGGTAATGCCTTTGGTGCCGAAAAAGGCGACATGCTTTTAGTGGCGGCCGATAAAACCGGAAAGGTGAGGAAAGCATTGGGCGACTTACGTCTGGAACTTGCTAAACGCAATAACTGGATTGACGAAAGCAAGTGGAGCGTGTTATGGGTAGTTGATTTCCCTTTATTTGAGAAGGATGAAGAAACAGGCGAAGTAACTTTTGCTCACCATCCGTTCTGCTCGCCGCACCCTGAGGATATGCAGTACTTTGATACTGACCCTACGCGTGTGCGTGCGCAGACTTATGACATGGTAATGAACGGCAACGAAATTCTATCCGGCTCTATCCGTATTCATCAGCATGATATACAGGAGCGCGTGTTCAAGAACCTTGGCTTTAGCCCGGAAGAACAGGAGAAACGCTTTGGCTTTATGCTGAATGCCTTTAAATACGGCGCACCGCCGCATGGTGGCTGTGCTTTTGGTTTAGACCGTATTGTAATGCTGATGACGGGCGGTGAAACTATACGCGATACGATGGCCTTTCCTAAAACAAGCGGCGGCCGCGACCTGATGATGGACGCCCCAACCCCTGTTGATACCAAGCAATTGGTAGAGTTAGGGATATTGGTGAAGGAATAAGACAATATGCCGATTTGCTAATGCATTATTAGCAGATTGAATACATTATAGGATGGAAATATATTTTGGCGCTGATTAAATCAGCGCCTTTTTTATGGTGCATACGGTTACAGTGTTTCTCTGAGACGACTCCTTAATATGCTCAAACAATAACAAATTTTATTCGGCTCCTAAAGTGCTAGTGTCATAAATGACACAAATATGACATTTGTGGGTTCTTAGGTCTTATCTCACATCGAAAAGGAGAATGGTTTAGCAAAAGTCTTTAGCGTTTATTTGAGTTAACCTATAACTGAACTAAACACTATGAAAATCTCTAAACCTGCCTTAGGTATAGCCTTGCTATTCCTGTTAATGTTGCTTTCCTGCAATAAAGATTCGCACTACAACCCTATAGACCTGTTGCCCGACGAACAATTATTGGCTTTACCTACCTATGACGGCTCGGGACAATGCGTGCATCCTGACATATTGCTTCTGCCTTACGGGCCCTTTGAGTATCGTTACCTTATGGCGTACACGCCTTATCCTAATGGTAATGATGATTTTGAAAACCCCAGTTTGCTGTGCAGCAGGAATGGGGTTGATTTTACCGAGTTGTGGAACGGCCTTAACCCTTTGGCAAAGGCCCCGGATTATGACCACAATGACGATCCCGATATTATTTATGATGCCAACACCGGTAAGTTTTACCTGTATTACCTGGAAACAATGCGGCCAGACTCGCAGAATGTAATTTGCCTTGAAAGCAAAGACTGGAAAAGTTTTACCCGCCACACGGCCATGCACTTTAACGTTGGTGAAGGAGAAACTTTTATGCTTTCACCGGCCGTAGTAAACACCGGCAACGGGTACAGAATGTACTTTGTAAGCGTTGGCGATACTTTACGCTTAAAAAGCATTTACAGCGACGGTACTAGCTGGAATAAAACCGCTATAGAGAGTGTTTATGTAAACTTGCCTGAGGGATTACGCCCATGGCATGTTGATGTTTTTAGGTCGCCCAACGGATATGCGATGTTGCTGGCCTGCCTTACACAAAGCGGTGAGTTGCTGGACCAAACTATTTACTTAGGAAATAGCATTGATGGCATAAATTGGTCTATCAATAACAAACCGCTAATGGCAACTGACCCTTCTTTTCACGGATGCCGTTCCATGTATCGAAGTACAGGGGTTTGGATTGATGATAAGCTGGCGATATGGTATTCCATGGTAGATACGAACAACAACTGGCGCATAGGCATCAAAAAGTTTGATACGGATACACTGTATTAACTACGGCCTGTACACCGCCCCACCGATAGAATCCTTGGTGGCGCCGGTAACGCTTTTAAGTACGTTAACCTCGTTGCGCATGCGCAATACGCCCATAAAGGCAATTACTAATGCTTCTTTAAACTTTACGGTTTCATCGCCGGGCACTTCAACCGGTATTTTGGTTTGTGCCTGTATGCGCTCAATCAAAAATTTATTGAAGGCGCCGCCGCCGGTTGCCAGAAATTTATCCTTACTGTCAAATTCCAGCTTTTCTTTTTTGGCTATCATTTGTATATGCTTAGCCATTTGCACGGCAATATGTTCGGTATAGGTGCGCAGTTTATCTTCTATGGAGATGGGAAATTCTTCCAGCACCGGTAAAATTACCTCGCGCGAAAAACTGTTATCCAATGATTTTGGGTAAGGTTGAGCGTAGTATTCTATTTTGTTCAGGCGCTCCAGCAAGTCCTCATTTAATTTACTGGCCCGTGCAATATTGCCATCCTCATCAAATTCGTGCCCCATACGGTTAGCCAGCATGTTTATGATTTGATTGGCCGGGCAAATATCAAAAGCCACAATAGAGTGGGCTGTTTTACAGCTTATATTAGCTATGCCACCAATATTTAAACAAAATCTAAAGTGTGTAAACAGCAGTTTATCACCAATGGGCACTATGGGTGTGCCTTGTCCGCCATCAGCAATATCAGCAGAACGGAAGTCGCATATCACCGGTACATTGGTGCGTGCTGCAATAGCAGCCCCATCGCCTATTTGCGTGGTAAAGCGTTTTTCAGGAAAATGAAAAATGGTGTGGCCGTGTGAGGAAACAAAGTCCACTTTATCCTTCAGGCTATTCTTTTTAATAAAGGCAGCTACCTGCTCGCCAAAGTAATTACCGAGCCCGGCGTGCACTTCCCATAAGGTTTTTGCATTTGAAATGGGCAGGCGCCTAAATTCCTGTATCCATTCATCAGGATAAGGAACCATATCGGTTTTCAGTATCTTAAAATTCCAGTGGTTGTTATCCAGCGCAAATTCGCAATAGGCTATATCCAGCCCGTCCAACGAACTGCCACTCATTAGCCCTATTGCTCTGTATTTTTCCATAATCCCCCTTTAAACAATAAGCCGCTAAATGGCTAATAAATTAAATAAACCCGCTATTTTTTGATAGACGCTACCCAGTCGGCAACGGCTTCAATTTCATCTTTGGTCAACTTATCTTCAAAAGCCGGCATGTGGCCGTGGCCTTTGGTAACAATATCAATTATTTCGGCCTTGCTTAGTTTAACCTGCGATAGGTTAGGCGCCTTGCCGTTGGTGCCATCAGAGCCGTGGCAACGGGCGCAATTAGGGGAGTAAACCAGGGCGCCGTCAATCTTCTTTTTGGTGTCGGCCGTTGGTGCCGATGTTTTTTTGCTGCAGGATGAAACCGCAAAAATTAAAAATGCCACAAGGCTGATTGCTTTCAATACACGCATATCACTAATTTTTTTCTGAACGGAATATAGCTTTCTTTTCTAAAAGGTGCGGCGGCTTAGCTTAGCGCAGCAGTGTAACGTTACCGCGGCGCAGCAGTTGCTTACCATCGGCAGTGCGGGCAATTACAAACCAGGCATAAACACCCATGTCGGCTTTTTTGCTGTTGGCTGTACCATCCCAACCTGCTTCAATATTGTTGGTGGTAAATATCTTTTGTCCCCAGCGGTTAAACACAGCAAACTCTTGCAGTTCCGCAATGTTAAGCCAACGTGCAATGCGGAAAATATCGTTTACGCCATCGCCGTTTGGTGAAAAGCCGGTGGGTATATCCATTACATCATAATGCTCAACCATAATAAGAATAGAGTCTTTATTACTGCAACCGTATTGGTTAATAGCCCACAACTCGTACCACTGCGTTTCCTGCGGCTCAGCTTTGGTATCCAGGTTAAATGGTTCATCCAGCCAGGTAGATGGATTCCAGAAATACTGAACGCCATCTGTAGTGCCATGTAGCGAGGCATAGGTATCTTTGTAAATTGTAGTGTCAGCACCTGCGTCCACCAGTGGCAGAGGCCTAACCACTACCAAAGCTGTTGTTGTATCGCTGAAACAATCATTAGAAACCACTACAGTAAATACAGTGTTTGAATCCAGGGTTGCTACTGGTGATGATGATTGTGGGTCGCTTAGTCCCTCTTCAGGATACCAGTGGTAATACAAACCTCCTGATGCATTTAGCTGCACCGGAAAACCTGCGCAGGCGTTGGCAGCAGTGTCAACAATGGCAGTTACAGGCTCCTGCACAGTAATAAGTTTAGTGGTAGTATCCTGGCAGCCGTTAAGGCTGGTTACGGCAAGCGTAACAGGGAAGGTTCCGCCCGTGTTGTAAGTGTAAGTAACAATTGGCTGCGTGCTGGTGCTGCCATCGCTCAAAGTCCAATTGTAGTTAACCACATTGCTGCCATTACCTAAAGAGAAAGTTACCGGCTGGAAAATACAAGGTGGGGTATAACTAAAATCAGAGTTGTTACCGGGGTAGATGAATACCTGCTTAACGGCAGTATCGATACAGCCAAGGTCGGTAGTCATAACCAACATGGCGTTATAAGTGCCGCCTGCTACGTATGTGTAAACGGGGTTCTGCACATTATCCGTACCGCCATCTCCAAAGTACCAGGTCCAGCCGTTAACCACGCCGTATGGGGTAGTGCTAAGGTCGGTAAACTGATTTGGAGAATTCGGGCAAACACTCTGCGCGTTAAAGTCAGCATTGCCGTTTGGCAGAATCTTTACCAGCGCATACGTAGTATCAGAGCATGGACCATTAGCCGTAACTTTCGAAACGATTAGCTCTACAGAATAAGTGCCTGTGTCGGGGTATGTATAAGATGGTATTTGTTGTGTGCTTACGTCAGTGGTTGTTGTAGGGTCGCCAAAATTCCACTGATAAGTGGTTTGCGGCGTAATGGGCTGAGAGTTGTTTTGAAACTGCACAAACTTATTGTTGCAATTGGTTACATAAGTGCCTATGCCGGTAGCCGGGTTAATATCCGTACTGGGTATATTGGCAAAAGGTGCATCGCACTGCGTTACGTTTAATTGGTAATCGCGCAGGTAAGAGCCGATAAACACACCATTGCGGTATTCGCTTACGCAAACGCCAACAACAAACTGCCCGATAGTATTAGGGGTGCCTGTAAGTATGCCTGTTACTGAATCAATGGCAAGTGCAGGGGTGCCGCCTAAGAGGTTGGCAGTTGAATAGCCGGTTTGCCAGTTAACTGCAGGAAATGGAGGGTTTGGCGGAGGAAAGGGTACCGGATTAGTAGGCGAGCCGCCGCTATAAGGCGTGCACAAACTATATCGCAACACGTCGCCATCGGCATCGTTGGCGGAGTAATCGAAAACCAAAGGGGCGTTTACGCATACAAACAAGGGTGGCAAGGCATTAAAAGCCGGGCCACTGTTAGGGGTTGTGTTGGTAGGCGGTATAGTTGCCTGGTAAACCGCGCCCTCGTTACTGGGGTCAAAAAGATTTGTTACAGATCCGTTACGGCAGCAGCGTACGTAGGCAATTGTGAATGCACTTGCGCCTGAAGGAAATGTATAATTGCGCGTATAAACGCCTTGTTCCATACAAACGCCTGCAGTGTTGGTTAGGCAGGGGTTACTTGTTGGGGGGTTAATGGTGGTAACCACCGGGGCGCCCATGTCAATTGAGTCTATCCAGGCGTTGGAGCCATTAAAGATATTGAGTATGGCCGGTGTTACATTCAATTGACCGGTGTTATCAATAAACTCAACACCGTCAAAAACAGTGGTTGAGTTGCAATCGCGCCACATTATCAGTTGAATCTGGTATTGGTTGCCCCCCAGGTAATTGTAGGATACATACCCCCCTGCAATGTGGTTGCCTTTTAGAAAACTAAAAGACAGGAAAGCGGCCAGGAGTAATAAATAATACTTCTTCATGTGCTTATAAAAGGGCAACGAAATTACACTTTAGACATTATTATACATATAAAGACGCGTTAAAAGAGGAAAAGGAGGCTTATGTATGGATGAATGACATAAAAATCCATTTAACTGCATCTATCACAAAATGCCTTAATGGCGGTCAAGGCCTCTTTCTTTCGTTCAAAAATACTCATATGCTTTGCTTCGCCGTAAATGTGTATATCAGCAATTGATGGCATGGCCGCTTGCTTTAGCACCAGATCAAGCGGGGCGCTGTTGTCTTCTTTACCACCGATAATAAGCACCGGCACCTTGCTGTTTTTAAGAACTTCCTCCTTGTTTTGGCGGTTCATCATGGCGGCGGTAGCGCGCATTAAGGCTTCAGGAGTGTAATTAGACGCCTGTTTAATAAGGCTATCTACAAACTTCCGCTTCTTCTTCTTGAATTTGTCGTGAAAGATGCTGTTGTATAACTCCGTTACAAAAGGCTTTGAGCCATATTTGCGGATAAACTCAATGCTCTTTTTGCGGTTCTCTTTTTTCTCAGGCGCATCTGCAAAGCAATGAGAGTTTACCAGCCCAAAACCATTTAACTGCCCTGAATATTTTTCAGCAAAATACAGCGTAACATACCCACCCATGGAGTGCCCGAGAAGGGTTAGCTTTTTAATCTTCTCTTTATCACAAATTGCTTTTATATACTCCGCGTACGCCTTTATGCTAACCTCTTCTGTTAAACTACTTTTGCCGAAGCCGGGCAAATCGGGCACCACAACTTTATAGCTTTTGGCAAGCAATTCCAATGCATCATTCCACATGCTGCCTTCTTCAATAAAGCCATGCACCAGCATTACCGCGCTTCCTTTGCCTTTAACGCGGTAAAAGCAAGGCACGCCTTTATATTCTATCGTCTTAACCATGCTCTAAAATATTCTATTTTCGATGCTTCAAAATTTTGGAATGAAATTGAACTCTGCCAGAAGTGCAGCATTTTTTGCCGCGCTATTTCTATTCGGTTTAAACATTGCCTTAGCCCAGGAAACTACTTTTAAAACCAATGGGCCCGATGATTACCGCGAAAGTATCCATGCCTTTACCAATGCTACCATCTGGAAAAACTACAACACCAAATTGGAAAATGCTACCCTGCTTATTAAAGATGGTAAGGTAGTAGAAGCAGGTGCAGGGGTTAGTGTTCCTGCTGGCGCCATAGTGCACGACATGAAAGGAAAGTTCATCTACCCTTCTTTTATTGATGTGTTCAGCGATTATGGAATGCCGGCTGTTGCCAAAGCGCAGGGCGGCGAAGACCCGCAGATGGAGTCGAACGTAAAAGGCGCCTATGGTAATAACCAGGCTATACATACCGATTTTCATGCAGACAAAAACTTTGTAGTTAACGACAAAGCTGCTGATGAGCTTCGCAAACTGGGTTTTGGCGCGGTGCTAACCCACCGTAAAGACGGTATCGCCCGCGGAACAGGCGCAGTAGTAACGCTGAATACTGATAAAGAAAACAAGGTAATGGTGAAGGCGGACGCCAGCGCACACCTTTCCTTCAGCAAAGGGAGTTCTACGCAGGATTATCCTGAATCTTTAATGGGCCGCATAGCCTTAATACGCCAAACGTATTATGACGCTCAATGGTATAAAAGCAGTAAAGAGAAAAAGGAGTATAACATCAGCCTGGAAGAATGGAATGCTGAACAGGCGCTGCCACAGGTATTTGATGCCGGTGATTGGCAAAAAATATTGCGTGCCGATAAAATAGGAGATGAATTCGGCGTGCAATACATCGTACGCGGTAAAGGAAACGAATACCAGCGCATTGATGAATTGAAGGCTGCCAACGTAAAATTGATTACCACCCTTAATTTTCCTAAGGCTTATGATGTGGAAGACCCTTACAAAGCCATGTGGGTATCGTTGGAAGAAATGAAGAATTGGGAACTGGCGCCAACCAACTGCGCTGCACTTGCAAAGGCAGGTATTGATTTTGCGATTACAACTACCGATTTAGAAAATAAAGGCGATTTTTTAAGTGTGCTTCGTAAGTCCGTGAAATACGGTTTAGATAGCACTACTGCCCTTAAGGCATTAACCTACACTCCTGCATCTTTTGTAAATGTTTACGATAAGGTAGGCTCACTGGAAAGTGGTAAACTGGCCAACTTCTTTATTACCTCCAGGCCATTGTTTGATGATAAGTGTGAGATAAATGAAGCCTGGGTACAAGGCAAACGCTATAGTTACAAGGAGTTTGAGCCAAAGGATATAAGAGGCGAGTATGCACTAAGTGTTTTTGGCCGCAGGCCCCTTGCTTACAAACTGAAAATTACCGGTGATGTTTCATCGCCAAAAGCTACCGTTATGGTGCGCGATACTATAAAGGTTGACGCACAGCTTTACTATAAAGGCAATGATGTTACGCTAACTTTTGAACCGGAAAAGAAAAGCGAATTGGGAATGTTGCAATTGGTGGGCCTTATTAACCACGACACCAAAAAGTGGAACGGCAATGCTGTAATAGGGGGCATTAATACTACCACCTGGGAGGCCACCCAAACCAAAGGGCCTGAAGCGGATACCAGCAAAGCTAAACCTGACACCACCAACTATACGGCTAATCTGGGTAAGGTAATTTATCCTTTTGTGGCCTACGGCGCTGAGGAACTGCCTAAGCAGGAAAATGTGCTGATAAAAAACGGGAACGTTTGGACAAACGAAGCTGAAGGCAACCTGGCAAATACGGATGTGGTTATTAAGGCCGGAAAAATTTCGGCGGTAGGCAAAGGGTTGAGCTGTGCCGATTGCAAAGTGATTGATGCCACCAATAAATTTGTAACCGCAGGTATTATTGATGAGCACAACCACATTGCTATAAGCGAAGGCGTGAATGAAGGCACAGAAGCGGCTTCTTCAGAAGTGAGAATAGGAGATGTGGTAACCTCGGAAGATATCAATATGTATCGCCAGCTTTCAGGCGGTGTGGTTGCTGCACAATTGTTGCACGGTTCGGCAAACCCTATAGGCGGGCAAAGCGCTTTAATAAAATTCCGCTGGGGATATGCGCCGGAGAAATTAAAAATTGAAGGAGCCGATGGCTTTATAAAGTTTGCCTTAGGAGAGAACGTGAAGCAAAGCAATTGGGGCGATCACAACAGGGTTCGCTATCCACAAACCCGTATGGGGGTTGAGCAAACCTATTACAACTACTTTACCAAGGCAAAGGAGTATAAGGCCAGGTGGAATACTTACAATGGCTCTGCCGCCAGCAGTGTGCGCAAGGGAATGCCACCTGCCGCCGAAATGCCGCGCCGCGACTTACAGTTGGATGCGCTGGTGGAGATTATGGATAAGAAACGTTTTATAACCTGCCATAGCTATGTGCAAAGCGAAATCAATATGCTGATGCACGTTGCGGACTCCTTTAACTTTAAGGTAAATACGTTTACGCATATACTGGAAGGTTATAAGGTGGCAGACAAGATGAAAGCGCATGGCGCTAATGCCTCTACCTTTGCGGACTGGTGGGCTTATAAGTATGAAGTAATAGATGCTATCCCTTATAACTCAGCACTGCTTACAAAAATGGGGATTAATACCGCTGTCAACAGCGATGACGCTGAAATGGCCCGTCGCCTTAACCAGGAAGCAGCCAAGGGTATTAAATACGGTGGTTTAACTGAGGAACAGGCATGGAAACTTTGCACCTACAACCCAGCAAAAATGCTGCACCTGGAAAACCGTATGGGAAGCATTAAAGCAGGTAAGGATGCTGATATAGTGGTATGGAGCGATAACCCGTTGTCGATTTACGCAAAGGCTGAAAAGACCTTTGTAGATGGCATTTGCTTTTATGACATTGAAAAAGATGCGCAGATGCATGACTGGATTTTGAAAGAACGCGCACGCTTAGTACAGAAGATGTTGAACGAAAAGAAAGGCGGCGCACCAACACAGGAGCCAACCAAGAAAGACAATCGAGCTTACAGTTGTAGCGAGGCGGAGGAATTTGAACATCAACACAATTAAACTTACCAGAAGCACAAGTAATTTATATGAAGAACTATAAAGGATATATACTGCGCTTATTAAGCCTTACCGGCCTTACATTTATTGTCGGCGGTGCTTTTGCGCAAAGCGAATTACCTGCCCCGGCGCCTGCACAACAACAAGCAGTGTACTTAACCCATGCTACCATACACGTGGGTGACGGCCGCGTATTAAACAATGCCACCATAGGATTTGATAAAGGCAAAATTGTTTTTCTGGAGGAGAACCCCAGCTTTAAAACAGATGAAACCCTTGGTAAGGTAATTGACTGCAGCGGTAAGCATATTTACCCCGGCATTATTGCTGCCAACACCAAAATAGGGCTTGATGAAATTGAAGCTGTCCGAGCTACTAATGATTATGCGGAAGTGGGTCAATACAATGCAGATGCCCGTGCGATAATTGCATATAATACCGATAGCCGGGTAACACCAACGGTACGTAGTAATGGTGTTTTATATGCGCAAAGCTGTCCGCAGGGTGGCACAGTTTCAGGCACATCGGCAGTAGTGCAATTAGATGCATGGAACTGGGAGGATGCGCTGGTAAAAGAAGATGGTGTTTGGATGAACTGGCCTTCGATGTACCGCATGAAAGGATGGTGGGGTGACCCACAGGGCTTTGAAATGAACAAAGACTACGACAAAAATGTAGAGGAGATAAAGACCTACTTTAAGGAAGCTAAAGCATACGCGGCTACTAACCACGATAAAACCAACCTGCGCTTTGAAGCCATGCGCGGGCTGTTCAATAAATCGAAAACACTGTACGTAAATGTGGGTTATGTAAAGGAGATTTTGAATGTGATTTCGTTTGCTGAAGAGATGGGCCTTAACCTGGTTATAGCCGGTGGCAAGGATTCGTACCTGATAGCTGATATTCTTGCGCAGAAGAAAGTTGCAGTTATTCTCGATAACCCTCATTCGCTACCGGGCTATGATGAGGATGATATTGTGCAGCCTTATAAAACACCTGCCGTGCTGCAAAAGGCCGGGGTATTGTACTGCCTGAGCATACCCGGTGTTTTTTGGCAGGAACGCAACCTGGCGTTTGAAGCGGGCACTACTGTTGCCTACGGCTTAAGTAAAGAACAGGCGCTTGCTTCTATAACCTCTAACACAGCTAAAATTTTAAAGGTTGATGATAAAATCGGCACTCTTGAAAAAGGCAAGGATGCATCACTAATTGTATCAACCGGCGATGTGCTGGATATGAAGACCTCCAACATTGAGAAGGCTTTTATAAGCGGCCGCCAGATTGATTTAAGCAATAAGCAAAAAACACTTAACGAAAAGTATTTGAAAAAGTACGGCTTAAACTAACGCACTAATTCTTTACTAACTTTTTGATAGAAGCCGCTTTGCCATTTACCCGTATGTCTACCAGGTAAATGCCTGCGCTTAAGCCCTCCAGCCTTAGCGTTTTGGTTTGTACGCCGGGGTTTAATGCTCCTTCGTAAGCTATAGCAATGGTTTCGCCAAGCATGTTGCGGAACAGCACTTCTATTTTTGAAGCCTGTTTTAACTCAAAGCGCAGTTCGGTGGCTTCAATCGCGGGGTTTGGTATTAACGATATGCGGTTAAGCGTACTGCCCGGTTCATTTATACCTGTTACGCAGCCACCAACGTAGTAGTAGTTAACCCCGTGGTAATTTTGAGCCTCGCAAGCATTACTGTAAGTAACGCTATCGCATCCGCAAACGGGCTCATTGGGCACAAAATCGCAGCATAAAGGGGAGCCAAAGCAAATCAATGATGAATCAATGCAAGCATGGGTGATATATACGGTATCGCAGAACTGGTCCGTACATTGTTGGCCTGAGCTATCCTTGCCTGTTATATACAGGCAAACGCGGTAAACGCTATCATGCGAATAATAATGCACGGGGTTTTGCAACGTAGATGATGTACCATCGCCAAACTCCCACAGGTAACTCGTGATTTGGGTGGCAGTAGAAGCATCGAAGAAGAAAACAGAATCAATATTGTTTTTGTATTTGGAGAACTCTGCATGGCAGGTGCCGGGGGCGGGGCAAGCGCCGGCTGTCCATGACGTTAACCCTGCATTAGTAGCCTCGCAGGCATTTGAATAGGTTATTCCATTGCAACCGCAAACCGGGTCAAAAATCATAGGGCAGAAGCAGGTGTCGCAAATTTTAGAGGGGTCTATACAGCCGGATGAAGATTGAACAACGCCGCAAATGCTATCGCTGCATCCTGATGAAGTAACTATTGTAAGACATGCGATGTACGTACCGGCAGGAGAGTAGGTATGCACCGGGTCGGCCGTGTTATCAGTAGTGCCATCGCCAAAGGACCAACTGAAACCGGCAATAGAGTCGGAAGGTGTGGAGAGGCTAGTGAATTTAATTGTGCTGTCTAACACTGTGTAGGTAAAGTCCGCATTGCATTGGGGTGCGCTGCCGCAGGCGCCCGGGGTCCAACTGGTGATACCGTGGTGGTATTGCGCTTCGCAGCTATTATTGTAGGTAACTCCATCGCAACCGCACACAGGGTCAATTACTGCGGGGCACATTACGTTAAGATTAATTTGGTTTGTATCTATACATGATGTTCCCGGTAAAAGCTCAAGATGGTCTACCCTGAATTCTGTTGCTGCAGGGGCAAATCCGCAACCGCCGTAAACCTGTCCGCCTTTAATAGTAATGCGGCAGGAATCGAATTGCACAGCATTTTGCGAAACAGGAATAAGAAGATGAGCGTAATTAAGTACGGAACTCTTGCTTTCCCAGTATCCCTGGTCAACTACAACACTGTTCTTTAAAACTTCAATGGATACAGAGACCGTGTCCTGGTCAGGGTAACCATTGTCATTTACGCAAGGCGCAAAAGCAAGCTTGTAGTACAGCGAAAGATTTGTTGGATGATTACTTATTGCAAATGTTGCAGTGGCAAAAGGCTTAAACAAACCGTTGCCGTAAAAATCAGCTGCCCAGTTGCCGGAATACTCGTCGCTATCCTTGCGTACTATGTAGGGCTCCCACGGAGGCAGGGTCATGGGGTGGCTGTTAGTTACCCAATTAAGCAGCACAGGTTGGCCGTCCCATTGTTCAAAATCATGGTTAGGTATTTGGCTGAACAACTGAACGAAGCTGATAAGGAAAGCGGCAAAGGTCAAAATGGGTTTCATACAAATTAATTGACTCTAAAAATACAACGCTTTAAGAACGGATGCATTTATGTTTTAGTTGCCTGTGCCATTTGTTTCAATTCCGATATTTTCGCGCCTCCTTTAATAAGGCACAGTTATGGGCAAGGCCAAAATGTTTAAGATCAATTCCATCAGCACCTTTGCAAACGTGCTGCAGAATCCGCACTACACTATTCCTTTTATGATTAATGATAAAGGAGAAGAAGTAGATACAAAGGGCAAGTGGCGCGATTTGCTGTTTGATGGCCGCCCCGGTCTTGTGCTGGAGTTAGCCTGCGGCAAAGGTGATTACGCCCTGGCGCTTGGAAGAAAATACCCGAACAAGAATTTTTTGGGAGTTGACTCAAAAGGAGCGCGTATTTATACCGGTTCAAAAACGGCTATTGATGAGAAGTTGACCAATGTAGCCTTTGCCCGAATGCGTATTGAAAACATCACCAACTTTTTTGCGCCCGGTGAAGTAGATGAGATATGGATAACCTTTCCGGACCCTTTTCCGAAGAAGGGCGATGCCAAACGAAGGTTAACCTCTAAATCGTTTTTAGAGTGTTACCGCACTATAGCAAAGCCCGGCGCTATCGTTCACTTTAAAACAGATGACTTACCCCTGTTTCAATTTACAAAGGAGAGTGTAGAAGAGA
Source organism: Chitinophagales bacterium (assembly GCA_039811145.1). GTDB lineage: Bacteria > Bacteroidota > Bacteroidia > Chitinophagales > LD1 > Bog-950. The sequence continues at coordinate 14,132 of JBDHYB010000006.1, forward strand.
ATGGCTTAAAACTGGTTTACTATAAGGAGAACATTTATGCATCGCCGCTTGACTTTGAAGAGCTGAACATTCAAACCTATTACGAGAAATCGCACCTTGCCAATGGCAGGACCATTAACTACCTTCAGTTTCAGCTATGAGCCCGAAGAAAAAAGCAACTAAAAGGAAGGCCGCTAAAAAAGCGGTAAGGAAAAAGGCAGAGCATAAGCCCTCTGATTCTTATTCCTTTTTTGAAAATGTATGGGACGTTGCGCGGCTTGTGCCTAAAGGAAGGGTTACCAGCTACGGAGCTATTGCCCGTTATTTGGGGGCAGCTTCCAGTGCCCGCATGGTAGGCTATGCCATGAACAGTTGCGGCGGGCTTACACCACCGGTGCCTGCCCACCGGGTGTTAAACCGAAATGGCCTGCTAACAGGCAAACACCACTTTAGCAGCCCCGATGCCATGCAAAAACTTTTAGAGCGGGAAGGAGTGAAGGTTAAAAAGGACCAAGTGGTTGATTTTGAGCGTCTTTTCTGGGATCCAGCCAAGGAAGTTTCTGTTTAAAACCTAATGCATGAGCGAAAAAAAATATTTTTTCCACTTGTTTTTTAAAGTACGGGTTGTATATTTGGTACCCTGATATAAGGGTACAAAACGTTTTAGGCTATGAAGAAAAGATATTTACAATACCTCATGCTCGCTGCGTTAGTGATATGCGCAGGTGCGGTTTTTGCCCAAGGAGGGCCACCACCACCACCACCGCCACCGGCTCCACCACCGCCAAATACTCCAATTGACGGAGGTGCATTCCTTATGCTGGCTGCCGGTTTAATTTACGGTGCTAAGAAGCTTTACAGCAAAGACGTTTAGTCTTTAACATAATAGGTAAAATAATAGCCGCTCAATGTTTTTGGGCGGCTATTGTTGTTTTTATATCCAGCGGAATGGCAAAATACCTGGCAAACTCTTCAATGGTTTTTCTTGGCTCAATGTACGTTTCGCTCTTAAGGCTGCGCTCGTAATTGGCATTAAGCTTTGCCACGTATTGCTTGCGGCCGCTTACCAGCCAATTAGCCAGGTAATAATAGGTGTGTATGCCAATGTCGTTATCCTCAAATATCGGATTGCCTTTGGTTATTTTAATGTAGCGCTTAAAGGTATCGCTGCAGCGCGAGTATTGTTTTATTGAAAAATACCCGATCATTAGGAACAGGAAGGCGCTATCAATGCTCCCCGTAAAGTTTACCTGTTGGAAGGTTACCAGAGTAGCCTCCAACTCAGCAAGGCCTTTTTTGATGTTGGCTTCGCCACCACTTAAAATATGCAGCGCGCCGTAAAGCAACTTCAGGTTTATGTAATCGTTTTTGTAATGCTTACTCCAAATGTCCTGTGCCTGAATTTTTTCGCACTGCTTAATCAGGTTGCTGATGTCTTCCTTATCTTTTTCGTTAACCAGGTGCTGATAATCGGACCGGTGGATGTTATAGTGGTGAGCCGACAGGTAGTACGATACCTTGATGGTTATGGCCAGCATTTCAGGAATGTTGAGGTAATTATTCCAGAATTTAACTGTGGTGTAGTGGTCAACAAAATCTTCAAAATCCTTACGGCACTCTTTATCGCTAAGATTAAAATAAGGAGAGTTGAGTTTTAAAAACCACAGGTTGCTGTTTATATCAAACAGCGGATGGAAAGCCACGTAGCCATAGTTTACCAGGTCCCTCTCAAGGCTTTCAACGGCTTCTGTACATATAGGGCTGTTATATTCCTCGGGTACAAAATGGTAGGTTAAATACACATATGCATACTTGCTTAACATGCGTATAGCCAGGCTGGGGTTTTCGAAATGGCTTTCGCAAAAGCTGCGGTTGGCCAGCAATTCAGTATGCCATTCGGGGTTGCGCGGCTGGCTCTCATAAAAACTTTGGCGTAGAGAGGTCAGCACTTTATTGTAAAGCACTTCGCTGTTGTAGGCCTCCTGCAAACGCTCATTGTACTTGTTGGCAAGGGTAAAATCTTTACGGTGAAAGGACTGCTGCACCAAAATTTTCAGCAGCATAATCTGCACCTGGTAGTTCTCTGTTTGCTCCGCAATATCCAGTGCGGTTTTGGCTAAAAAATCGGCGCTACCGCTGCGTCCTTCGCATATAAGTTGCTGCACCTTGTTTACATTGGGCAAAATGTAATTGGGGTAGTTGCGTACTAACTGTGCGCTTAGCTTAAAAGTGTAAGAGGCTAATTGGTTAAACGTTTGTCGCTGATTTTTATCAAAACCACCATACACTTTGCGGCAAAGCTCCTCGTGCGAATCATAGTCCGGTAGTGATGCTCTTATTGTTTCTGTAAGCTTTAAAGGTAGCCGTGCATTCATGTTTTGTAGAATGCGACAGAAATCAGTGTAGTAAAAATCATCCAACAGAGTGATGAACTTTTGGATAGTAAGAAGTTCCGGGGCTGTAAAATTCATTAGTTAAACATAGGCAAACCATCTTATTGTATCAACTAAAAAGTGCGATTTTGATAAAAAACAACACGCATGAACACTTTGTCATGCTTATTTTTGGCCTTTTGCTCGCTATAGCGAAGGACACAATCATATGATAAAGCATACTAAGTGTAAAAATACAATGATGTAAGCCACTGATAGTGCGGTTAAAAAACAGTGAATTTTAATTCAACTGTTACCATTGCAGTTTCTTCCTAAGCGGGGAAAAACAGCGAATATTCGCTGTTTGTTAAAGTCTTATTTAATTACCGGACCCCGCTTTTTTGTGATTGATAGTTGGTTTAAATTTACCCTCCCGCGGAACTGTGGGGCCTTTTGGAACAGTAGTTGTTTACAAAGGCTGTTATTTTTTGCTTAACAAAACTTAAGTATATGGGCACTTTTACTTCTTCCCTGAAGAAAACAATACTATTTTTTATAACGTTAATAACGGCCGGCCTGGCGTATGGCCAGGTTGACGTAACTGCCACAGGTGGTACTTTGTTACAAAGTTATACCACCCTTGGAGCAGCATTTACTGCCATTAACGCAGGAACCCACACAGGGGTTATTACCATTGGCATTAGCGGTAATACCACTGAAACCGGCGCTTGCGTGCTTAACAGCAGCGGGGCAGGCTTAGCCAGTTACACTTCTTTAATTATTAAGCCTACTGCCGACGGCGTAACGATTGCAGGCCCCGCATTAACAGGCCGCGGTTTAATTGAATTGAACGGTGCAGACAATGTTACCATTGATGGTGATAATGCAGGTACTGCCGGTATAAACCGCAACCTTACTATTACCAACACTGCCACTGCAACTACTACCTTTACTATGGCAATCAGGGTTGCAACATCCACACTAATTACTACGGCTGATAACATCAGCATTAAAAACTGTATAATTAACGGTAACGCAACGGGCCGCAACATTTCAACAGCCAATTCATCTACCGGCTCAGAAAACAATACTTATGGTATTTATGTTAGCGGTGGAGCCAGCACAACGGCAGTTACTACGGCCCCAAACGCTATTAGTTCGTTAACCACTACTGCCGCAAGCGGCCAAACAGCAAACAACTTTACGGTTGATAATTGCCAGATCTCGGCCTGTTCAAAAGGTATTGCCTTCCATGGCGCAGCTACTTCGGTTTGTAACGCGCTTACTATTACTAACAACGTAATAGGCGATGCTACACCAAACAATTCTACTACTATATATACGCAGGGTATTTCTGCCCAGGGCTTTACTACCGCTTCTATTAAGAGCAACACCATCCGCAACATTGATGGATGGGTAGGCAGCAGCACAGGCAGCAATATTGTTTGCGGTATTGCTTTAGGTAACGTTAGTGCTAACGGCCTTGGCGCAGTTGTAGAGAAAAACGTTATACAACACGTTTACTGCCGCAATACAGGCACATGGCCTTCTTGCGGTATTTTTCTTGCTTTATCCACCGGCAGCGGCTCAACGTTGAAGAACAACTTTATAAGTGATATCGTACGCGATGGCACAGGGGGCACAGGTTTTGGTAATGCCCTTAACTGTTCGGGTATAAAAATCAATGCCGGTACTACATACAACATCTATAACAACTCGGTACACATGTTTGGCAGCTACCTTGGCGGCACCGGCACCAGCATGCTAAGTTCTTGCCTTAGTTTAAATACAACCGGCCAAACCAACGTTGATGTTAGAAACAACATTTTTGTGAATACCATGACCGGCGGCGGAGCAAGTAATGTTCATTGCTGTGTGCACTTGCCAAGCGGCGGCACCTCAGCCATGAATTTTACCGAAAACAATAACGCCTACTTTTGCGGAACTACCGCAGGTGTGCAGGGCTTAGGCTATGCAGGCACCACTTATGCGGCTGCCAATTTATATTCAGCGGCTAACTTTAATCCCGCTTTAACTACTCCGGCCACTAACTGGCGCGCTTATACCAGCACCTTAAATGCTGCCGGCACTAACGATAATGCTTCGTTTGCATTAACATCAGCAGCGCCTTTCAACACTTCAACTAACCTGCACATTAATACAAGTGCTACAGGTGTTGCTTCTATTAATAGCGGCGGCGCTGTAATTGCAAGCGTAACCGATGATATTGACGGCGACGTAAGAACAGGACCGGATATGGGTGCTGATGAATTTTTGTATGTATTGACCCCAATTGACCTTATGGTAACCGGCCTGGTAACCCCGGTATCGGGCTGTTTAGGAAGTTCTGAAACGGTTACGGTTTCAGTAAAGAACAACGGTTCATTATTAATGGATTTTTCTGTAACCAATGCTACCGTTACTGCAACAGCTACCGGTGGTTACAGCAGTAATATTGTTTTAAACTCAGGCACACTTGCCGCCGGCGCTTCAATGAACGTTATACTACCGGCCACAGCTAACCTGGCTGCGCCGGCCAGTTACACATTTAACGCAACCGTTTCAGTTGCTGGCGATGGTAACACTTCAAACGATGCAATGTCTCCGGCAGTGGTAACCAGCCCCGGCTCATTTACCGTAACACCGGCATTGCCTTACACGCAGGACTTTGAAAGCGGACAAGGCGGTTGGGCCAGCGGTGGCACCTCAAATTCATGGGCCTTTGGTACTGCTAACAAAACTGTAATCAAAAACTCTGCTTTACCTGCTGCAGTTGGCACCAACGTTTGGACCACAGGCGGACTTAGCACAACTACTTATACTAACACTGAACGATCGTTTGTTCTTAGCCCTTGCTTTAATTTAAGCGCGCTTAACCCGGCAGCCAGTGAAATTTTACTAACTGTTTGGTGGAATAGTGAACGCAATTTTGATGGCGCTCAACTACAATACTCAACAGATGGCGGCACCACATGGACTAATATCGGTTTAAACGGCGACCCGAACAACTGGTACAATTCAGCCACAATGTCTAATACAGCAGTTGCTACCTTCTTTAACAGCAACACCAACTGGTGGAGTGGCCGCACCAGCACCAGCAACGGCAGTAACGGATGGGTATTGGCAAAACACGACTTACCTGCAGCCGCTGTAGTTAACGGAGTTCGTTTCCGTATTGCATTTGCATCTGACGGAAGCGGGCTGGATGATGGCTTTGCTTTTGATAACGTGATAATACGCGAGAAGGTAGCTAACGACGTTGGCGTAGCTACATTAACTGCACCTGCACCGGGCAGCATAGTATGTGGTAGCGCATCGCAGCCCGTAACGGTTGTAATTGCCAACTATGGCAGCGCAACCCAATCTAACATACCTGTAACTGTAAACGTTACCGGTGCAGTTACCCAAACTTTTACCGGTACTTTTGCCGGCCCTCTTGCCGGTGGTGCTATTGCAAGCTATACAATCGGTAACCTTGATATGAGTGGCGATGCGGGTACATATACCTTTAATGCATTTACTTCTTTAGGTATTGATGCTGTTAGCAGCAATAATGCAATGCCAACCGCAGCCACTGTAACTACAACAAACCCTGTTACAACTGTATTGGCTACTCCATCTACCGTATGTTCAAACCAAATGGCGGTGCTTTCAGCAACAGCTTCGGGTACTCCGGGTGTTGGAGGTGCTACTTACAATACTGTTACCGCTATTCCTGATAACTCACCGGCAGGAACTACCGCCAACCTAACAGTATCGGGTATTGGTGTTATCAATAACCCAAGCGATTTAAAAGTGGTGTTGAATTTTGGCACCACGGCAACTTCTCCTAACCGCGAGCACACTTGGGCAGGTGATATAATTGCTACGCTTACTGCACCAGGCGGTGCCGGTACAACTATCATTTTTGATAGAATAGGCGTGCCGGTTAGCACTGTTGGTGATGGTGATGACTTTAACGGCGCTTATACCTTTGATGTAAACGCTGCTACTATATTGCCGCAAACAACAGGCACCCAGGCAACAGGCGGTAACATAAACAACGGCAGCTATAAACCATCAGATGCATCGAACCCTGATGCAGCACATAACTGGAGCGGCTTAACCTTCCCATTCAATGCAAATGGAACCTGGACCTTATTTATCAGCGATAACGGATCATTAGATGCAGGCGATTTGGTAAGTTGGTCTATTCAGTTACCGGGTGGCGCGTGGACTCATTCTTTCACCGGCCCCGGCTCTATCAGCGCGGTTAACTACACCGGTGCATTTAATGCTACCGGTTCAGTAGATGTTCTTGCTCCAACCGGTTCGCAAACATATAATGTAGCAACTACTAATCTATCGGGCTGCACAACTAACAAAACACTTAACCTTACTGTTACAGGCCCTTGCAACAACACCTGGGAAGGTGACGTAAGCACCGATTGGTTTACAGCTGGTAACTGGAGCTTAAATTCAGTGCCTAATGCATGTGGCGCTGATGCGGTGATTCCTACTTCTCCTATTGGTGGCCTTTTCCCTGTTATTAATGCTGCCAGCCCATCAGTTGGTAACATAACTGTACAGGATAATGCTACTATAACTATTGACCCAACTAAAACCGTTTCTGTTTGCGGAACCTGGACCGGTGGTTCATCTTCTGCCTCTCAGGTATTAGGAGGTGGTAAAGTAGTATTAAACGGTAGCGGCGTTCAGCAACTACAAGGTAGAACTGAATTCCAAACCCTTCAATTAAACAACCCTTCAGGCGCAGTAATGCAGTCCGGAAGTTTCTTTGATATTTTCACAGAACTTAATTTGCAATCAGGTGACCTGAATACAGTAAACGGTACACTGCGCTTCCGCAGCACTGCCGATAACCAGATTGCTGTTATCGACAACTTTAGCGCAGGCTTTAGCGGCAGCATAAGCGGCCCGATTACAGCCGAGCGTTACTACCACAGCAGTAGCACTTACGATGCGCACTATATGGGCTCACCTGTAAACAACGCACCACTTAGCCAGTTTGGCGCAGGCGGCGGTGGCGGTTATGCACTACCTACAGGTACTTGCGATGAAACCCAATTGCAAAGCAGCTCTCCTTACGGCAATGTAGCCCGCTTAGACCAGGCAAACGGCGCAAGCTGTGCGCTGGCAAGCTGGTTCTTTGAAACCGGTGGCAATGCAGATAATGCAAGAGGTTACAGCGTTCGTAAATCAGGCGCAGGTGTATTAACCGTACAAGGTGCACCAAACCTAAGCAGCAGCTATAGCTTAAGCGGTTTACAAAACAGCAACTGGAGCAACGTAAGCTTACAGGGCCGCCCAATGGGCTCAGGCTGGCAGTTAATTGCTAACCCATATCTTGCTTACCTTGATATAAGCGCTACACCAAGTGGCTTTGATGCAACTAAACTGGTATGGCATACCTCAGGCGCTTTTGCAGGCACTTACCAACCTGCTACTGAAGTTGCACCGTTCCAGGCGTTCATGGCGCACGTAAGTGTTCCGGGTCCTTCACAGACTTATACCATCAACGCAACAAGCCGTATTAAACCGGGCACGCCAAGCACTTTCCAAAAAGCAAACGACCAGGAGTTGACAATTACTGCTGCCAACACAGCAAGCCAACTGTTAGATGTAACCACTGTTGCCTTTAACAGCGATGCTACCGTAAACATGGATGCACAGTATGATGGTATAAAAGTAGCCGGCGCCTTAAACCGCCACACTTTATATACACATAATGCTGACCCAATGAAGTGGCTGGCCATTAACACACTGAAGAGCATAGAAGAGACCAGCACCGTACCTGTAGGCTTTGAAGCAGGCGTAAGCGGCAGCTACAGCTTTACATTTGGCGGCTTAAACAGCTTTGACCCAACCAGCTACATAACGCTGGAAGACAAGAAGCTGAACATAATGCACGATGTAAGAAGCGGCGATTACAACTTTACAGCAGATGCAACTGATAACTTCGACCGTTTTGTATTGCACTTTACCCCTGCAACCAAAATCAACACTACTAACGCTACCTGCAGCAGCAACGGCCAGATCAATATTGAACAGCCGGGCACTGCAAACTGGAACTACAGCGTAGCGAACAGCAATGGCGTGGTAGTAAGCAGCGGCACCTTAAACCAGGCTACCCCTGTAACGGTAAGTGCAGCTAACGGAGTTTACACCGTAACCTTAACTGATGCCAACAACTACAGCGTAGTGAAGAACATACAGGTAAGCGGCGCACAACAAATTACCGCTAACATTACTACTGATAAAGTAACTGCTGAAACCGGAGAGGATATTGTATTCAACAGCTTTAGCAACGCCAGCAGCTACAGCTGGAATTTTGGTGACGGAACAGTTGCCAATACAGTAGTAGCAACGCATAACTATACTGCTGAAGGTATCTACAATGTTAGCCTGCAGGTGACCAATACTGATGGTTGCAGTTCAACAGCTACACAGGCAATAACGGTAAATGCAAAAGCTACCGGTATTACTGACGTAACCGATAGTAAGCTGAACATCTGGAGCAATGGCGACCGCGTATATGTTGACTTCAGCAAGCAAAAGCATGTTGAAGCTACCATTGAAATTTACAACATACTTGGCCAAACTATTAGCAGCGAGAAATATGGTAAGGCTACTATTTACAGCCGCCAGTTAAACAATCTTGAAGCAGGCTATGTAGTAGTCAGCGTAAAAGGTGATACTGGTGTAACCACTAAAAAAGTGTTTATAACCAACAGCAAATAAAACCGCTAACAGTTGAAGGAAATTTAAAATCCAGGCACAAATGACAGAGGCGCCCTCCAAAGGGGCGCCTCTCGTTTTTTGGATATTTTGAATATTAAAAGAGGAGATATGTTTAAGAATTCAAATAATAGGCTAAAAATTATTCCCTCATTATCAGTGATTTAGCAATTAGCCCAAGACAATACCTTAAAATTTATTGACTTTTAATAATTGCTTAACTACTTTTAGCCACGTATAGGCACAAGGTGGGTTCTGTTTAATACAGTGCCCTGTTTAATTCTATTTGATATAGAGCCCCCCTTGTATCGGTATTATTTTGTTAATTAATCAACTTAATTAAAACCTTCACTATGGGCATTTTTACACGCGGGGCAACTTTCCGCAAATTACTAGGCGCCACGTTAATGTCGCTGTTTTATTTCGCCGGGCAGGCACAATGCCCTGCGGGGTTAGGCACTGGCGTTGTTAACGTAGCATCTCTTCCTTACTCTGTTACGGGCGAAACAACGTGCGGAGCGGTAAACAATCTTACTTCAGCAAACACCATTGCGTGCGGTTCAACCAACTATACCAGCGCTGAGGATAAGGTTTACATTTTTACCCCAGCAGCTTCTGGTACATATACTATAAGCCTGACATCAACTTCTTCGTGGGTTGGTATTAAGCTTTATGCCGGCTGCCCATTAACGGGTCAGGGTGGTGTTTGTGTGGCTAATGCCGGTAGTAGCGCCGGTTCACAAACTATATCGCCTTCATTAACTTCGGGTACAACTTATTATTTATGGGTTGACCAATGGGCTACGCCAACATGTATACCAACCTACAGTTTAAGCATAGCCCCTCCTGCAGGAGCGCCTGCCAACGACAACTGTGCAGGTGCCATAACTATAACACCGGCAGCAAGCTGCACCGGTACTGCAGGTACAAGCGTTAGCGCTACGCAGCAATTAGCGCCTACTGCCTGTTCTGGCTTTACTGCCAGTGCCGCTAATGAAGTATGGTATAAGTTTGTTGCTGACGGCACCAGCGGCTATACAGTAAGTATGACCGGCACCGGAGGTTTTGACGGTATCATCGGATTATACTCAGGCACTTGCGGTGCGTTAACTTTAATAGGCTGTTCAGATAACACAACCGGTAACGGTACTGAAAGCTTTAACGGTGGTGTATTAGCTGCCGGAACATATTACTATCGTATTTATGGTTGGGCAGGAGCTACCGGTACCTTTACTACCTGCGTAACCAGTACAGCCTTTAACCCTTGTTCTTCTATTACTGCTTTAAATGCTTGCGGTACCAGCAATACGGTAACTATAGCGGCTGGTAATGGTGCTTATAACCCACCGGCTACAAGCTGTGGTTTTACAACTCCTGGCCAGGAAAAGATATACTCTTATACTGCACCTACTACCGGAGCCTACACTATTACCCAGGCTTCCAGCTTTGGTTATATTGACTATTTCTATAAAGCAGCTGCGGGTGGCTGTAGCGGTTCAGGTTGGACCTGTATACAGGACCTGAATGGTGCTGTAACCAGCACCGGTGTTGCTAACCTTACAGCAGGCACTCAATATTATTTCCTGCTTGATCCGGAAGGAACAGGCGGCGGTAACGTAACATTTACATTGAACTGTGCTCCTCCTCCTTTTGACCCATGTGCTGCAATTACCAATATAGCAGCCTGTGGCGCTTCAACTTCTTTTACTGTTGCTTCAGGCAATGGCTCATATGATCCACCTGCCACCTCATGTGGCTTTACTACTCCTGGTAAAGAAACCATCTTTACATTTACTCCAACCCAAACCGGCAACTACAAAATTGCTCAAACTGCCAGCTTTGGTTACATTGACTGGTTTTACAAGCCCGTATCCGGCGGCTGTAACGGAACAGGCTGGACTTGTATACAGGACCTTAACGGCGCTGTAACAAGCACAGGCGTTGCAAGCCTTACTGCCGGCACACAATACTATATCATGGGTGACCCTGAAGGTACCGGTGGTGGTGGTGTAACTTTCTCTATTGAGTGCCCTCCTGCCCCACTTGTTAATGATGATTGCAGTGGTGCAATAACAGTTAGCTGCTTAGGTAGCCCATATACAGGCACCACTATTGGCGCTACTGTTGACGCTGTTTACTCTAACTGCGGCGCAGGTGGTACTAATACTACTGAGGTTGGTGTTTGGTACAAATACGTTGGTAACAACCAACAGGTTGATGTTACTACCTGCGACCCTGTAGGTGGTACCGGCTACGATAGCCGTATTACGGTATACTCAGGTAGCTGTGGCGCTTTCACCTGCGTTACTGCTAATGATGATATGACCCCTGCTTGCTCAAACGGTAACTTCCGTTCAGAAGTGCTGTTTAACGCCTTTGCAGGAACCGATTACTACATTTTTGTGCACGGTTACCAAACCGGAACTAATACAAGTACAACAGGTGCCTTTACTTTAACACTTACCTGTTCAGCCCTTTGTGCTCCGCAGATTACTAATGATGATTGCGCTAGTGCTGACCCTTTAACTGTTGGTGCAAATACACCTACACCGGTATTCGGCAATAATAACTGTGCTTCATCTACAGCATCAAACCCAAGTTGCTTTAGTGCATTTGCCACTTTACCTGACGTATGGTACAGCTTTGTAGCACCTGCTAACCCGGCAAAAGTGGTATTAACTTATAACAACGGTGCAGGCACTGCTACTGACTTAGGTTTTGTAACTTACGGCTCTTGCGGTGGTGCACAGATACAGTGCCAGGGCACTGCTACAAGCGGCACTGCTTATACCTTAACGGGTTTAACTGCAGGCCAAACGTACTACCTTCAGGTATTAGGCCCACTGGGTAACCGCGGCGCTTATACTGTAGGCATGTTCTATGAAACCTGTCCTTCTCCTTCAGCATTAACTGTTGGTACTACTACTACCACTACAAGCTCAGTTAGCTGGACAGAAAACGGTGGCGCTACTGCATGGGATTTATACTATGGCACTAACATAGGTACCCCTAACGGAGGAACAACTCCAACGGAAGACAACATCAGCCCTAATACGGGCTACGTGATAAACGGCCTTACACCGGGCAGCGATTATACTTTATATGTTCGCGCTGACTGTGGTGGCGGTGATGTAAGTTCATGGGTTGGCCCTGTAACGATAAGTACTGTTTCTGATCCATGTGGTGCCATTGCAGCCTTTGGCCCTTGTGGAGCAGGTAAAACCATAACTATCAACAACGGCGCCGGCATATGGACTTTCCCAAGCTGCGATAACTTTACTACTACAGCGGGAAGAGAAGTTATTTTCACCTACACCCCAACACAAACCGGCAACTATACGCTAAGTGTTCCTTCGTTTACCTTTGGTAACGAAATGGACTTCTTCTACAAGGAAGCTTCATTGGGTTGCGATAACAGTAACTGGACTTGTCAATTGCCAATATTCCAGTCAGGCACAAGCTTACCATTCCTGTTAAATGCAGGCACCCAATACTACTTTATGTTTGACGGTGAAAACGGTACCGCTGCAACTGCTAACGTAATTTTGGATTGCCCTGTGGTTAGCACCTGGACAGGTACTGCCAGCACTGATTGGTTTGATGCCAATAACTGGAGCCCTGCAGGTGTACCTGTTGGCTGCGGTTCAATAGCAGTTATTCCTACTGCACCGGTTGGCGCTCAATTCCCTGTGGTAGTTGCCGCTAACGCTAATGTTGGCGAACTAACCGTTCAGGACAATGCTACTGTAAGTATAAGCTCAGGCTTTAAATTACAGGTTTGCGGCAACCTGATTGGTGGCTTAACCACTCCGGGCCAGGTAATTTCTCTTGGCGAACTTGAATTAAACGGCACTACCAACCAAAGCCTTATTGGCCGCATGGAGATTCAAACTCTCCGCTTAAATAACGCTGCCGGCGCTTCATTGGCTTCAGGTAGCTTCTACGATGTGTTTACTACCGTTGACTTGCAATCAGGTACTTTGAATACTACAAACGGTGTATTGCGTTTCCGCAGTACTGCCGATAACCTGATTGCTGTTCTTGATAATTTCAGTGTTGGTTATACCGGTACTTTAACCGGAACTATCCGTTCTGAACGTTACTACAACAGCAGCAGCACTTACGATGCACACTACATGAGTACACCTTTGGCCAACATGCCTTTATCGCAATTTGGTGCAGCGGGTGCTACAGGTTTTGCAATTCCTACAGCTAACTGCGATGAAACGCAATTACAATTCGGTTCACCTTACGGCAATGTAGCCAGCTATGTAGAAGCGAATGGTTCAACCTGTTCATTAGCAGGTTGGTTGTTCCAAACCGGCGGTAACGCTGGTGACGCAACAGGTTACAGCGTTCGTAAATCAGGTGCAGGTGTAATGACTGTTACAGGTACACCTAACCTGGGTGGTCAATTCGCAGTTAGTGGTTTACAAAACACTAACTGGAGCAACGTAAGTTTACAAGGCCGCCCAATGGGCTCAGGCTGGCAACTGGTAGGTAATCCATTCCTGGCTTACCTTGATATCAGTGCGCCTCAATCAGGTTTTGATAACATAAGATTGGTATGGCATACTTCAGGCGCATTTGCAGGCACTTACCAACCTGCTACTGAAGTTGCACCGTTCCAGGCATTCATGGTTCACGTAACCACGCCTAACGGTCCTGCGCAAACGTTTATGATTGATGGTGCAAGCCGTATTAAGCCGGGCACACCAGGTGCTTTCCAAAAAACAAACGACCAGGAGTTGACAATTACTGCTGCCAACACAGCAAGCCAACTGTTAGATGTAACCACTGTTGCCTTTAACAGCGATGCTACCGTAAACATGGATGCACAGTATGATGGTATAAAAGTAGCCGGCGCCTTAAACCGCCACACTTTATATACACATAATGCTGACCCAATGAAGTGGCTGGCCATTAACACACTGAAGAGCATAGAAGAGACCAGCACCGTACCTGTAGGCTTTGAAGCAGGCGTAAGCGGCAGCTACAGCTTTACATTTGGCGGCTTAAACAGCTTTGACCCAACCAGCTACATAACGCTGGAAGACAAGAAGCTGAACATAATGCACGATGTAAGAAGCGGCGATTACAACTTTACAGCAGATGCAACTGATAACTTCGACCGTTTTGTATTGCACTTTACCCCTGCAACCAAAATCAACACTACTAACGCTACCTGCAGCAGCAACGGCCAGATCAATATTGAACAGCCGGGCACTGCAAACTGGAACTACAGCGTAGCGAACAGCAATGGCGTGGTAGTAAGCAGCGGCACCTTAAACCAGGCTAACCCTGTAACGGTAAGTGCAGCTAACGGAGTTTACACCGTAACCTTAACTGATGCGAACAACTACAGCGTAGTGAAGAACATACAGGTAAGCGGCGCACAACAAATGACTGCCGGCATTACTGCCAGCACAGTTGTAGCTGAAACAGGCGAAAGCATACAGTTTACCTCAACTGCAGCTAATGCCACAGCCAACCAGTGGGATATGGGCGACGGTACATTATTAAACGGCGCCATGGTAACTCATAACTACGCCACAGAAGGTGTTTACACCGTAAGTGTAAACGCAGTAAATGCAGATGGTTGCAATGCAACAGCTACCCAATCAGTAACTGTAAGTGCAAAAGCTACCGGAGTAACTAACCTGACCGACAGCAAATTGAATATCTGGAGCAATGAAGACCGTATTTATGTAGACTTCAGCAAGCAGAAGCATGTAGAAGCTACTATAGATATCTACAACATCCTTGGCCAGGTAATCAGCAGCGAGAAGTTTGGTAAGAGCACCATTTACAGCCGCCAGTTGAACAACCTTGAAGCAGGCTACGTGGTAGTTAGCGTAAAAGGCGACAATGGCGTAACCACCAAGAAGGTGTTTATCGGCAATACGAAATAATTGACAGATACAGCACAAATGAAAGCGCCCTCCGAATGTTCGGAGGGCGCTTCGTTTTTTATCCCATTGCAACACCGGCATTAGTGCTGCTAAGCGGTTATACCTTATTTGCCCTTAAAATTTGGCTTGCGTTTTTCGTTAAAAGCGGTTACCCCTTCCACGTAATCCTCGCTGCGGCCTGCAATTTCCTGGTTGTAATACTCCTGCTGCAGCATTTCCTGAAGGTTAGCGGTATAAGCTTTGTTCAGCATCTTTTTTACCATAGCGAACGATTTTGTAGGGCCTGTAGCATAGCGCTGGGCCAGTTCGTTTACAGCATTATCCAACTCTGCCGCAGGAACTACTTTATAAACGAAGCCAAGCTGGTGGGCCTCCTGTGCGGTAATTTTAGAGGCAAGGGTTATAAGCTCAAAAGCCTTGTTGTAACCAACCAGGTGAGGCAAGAAGAAGGAGGAGCCTGAATCAGGCACCAGCCCTACGTTGGCAAATACCTCAATTAGAGAGGCATTGTCCGCGGCAATTATCATATCGCATGCAAGTGCCAAAGATGCGCCTGCCCCGGCCGCAACGCCGTTTAAACGGCAAATTACGGGCTTGGGCATATCGCGTATAGCAACAATCATAGGGTTGTATCGGCGCAGTACCGATTCGCCAAGACTACGCTTGCCCAACTCGCCTTTAATATCCTTTAAATCCTGTCCGCTGCAAAAGGCTTTGCCTTCGCCGCTGATTACTACGGTGCGTACGCTTTCGTCTTTACCTGCTTTCTTTAAAGCATCAATAAACTCGGCGCTTAACTCTTCGTTAAACGAGTTAAACACATCGGGCCGGTTAAGGGTAATGCGGCAGATTCCGTTTTCGTTGGTAAAAAGCAATGTTTTATACATCAGTTTAGGGTTTTGAAGCTAGCCGTGCACTATAAGCAGCGGCACAAAAGTAAAGGCTATAAACTGCCCGGTAAAACCGGCAAAATAGCCCACATATACTTCGCGGGGTTCGTGTGCTTTAAGCAGCAGGCGGGCTGTGCCTATAAGGCCACACAGTACAATAGTGCCTACTAAAACCATGCGGAGGTCCAGCGTGCTTACGCGGATGATGGGTAACAGTAAGCCGATAAAATTACCGGCACCCATAGCATGCAGGCTTATTTTGCTGAACACGTTTACAAAAAAGCCCAGAAAAATAGAGATGGTTGCGCCGGACATCATGAAAAAAATCAATTCATTAGGCGGCAGCTTCATATTGGGCGATGGTTTGAACATCCACGTAGCCCATAAATAAAAAGTAGCTGTTGCTATAAAGGGTACAATACGTTCTTTGGCGGTTTCCAGTTGAAAGCTCTCAATCATCTCCAGCCGGCGCATCATCAATAGCCAAACTGCCGGAAAAATAAACGTTAGCGCAAAAACTACTATAAGCCAGGCAATATGCACCCTATCGCCAAAGTAGCCGTACATATTGGGATTGGCCAGCAGTATAAACAGCGCCCCATAAGTTGGAAAAAGCAAAGGATGGAAGATGTAAGAAACAACGCGGCTTAATACTTTCATAATTATAACTCCTTCCTTAGGCGCGCAACGGGTATGTTGAGCTGCTCGCGGTATTTTGCTACTGTTCTGCGGGCAATATTGTATCCGCGTTCGTTAAGTATTTCGGTAAGCTTTTGATCGCTGATGGGCTTGCGCTTGTTTTCAACGGCAATTAAATCAGAGAGGATTTTCTTTACCTCGCGGGTACTTACTTCTTCGCCGGCTTCGGTTGAAAGTGATTCGGAGAAGAAGAATTTTAAAGGAATGGTGCCGAATTCGGTTTGAACGTATTTGCTGTTAGCTACCCGCGATACCGTAGAGATATCCAAACCCGTACGGTCGGCAATATCCTTAAGTATCATCGGCTTCATCTGTGTTTCATCGCCGCTTACCAGGTATTCATGCTGTATATCGGCAATGGATTGCATAACTGCCAGCATAGTGTGGTAGCGCGATTGAATAGCCTCAATAAACCACTTGGCCGAGTCTATTTTTTGTTTGATGAAAAGCATGGCCTCTTTTTGCGCTTTGCTTTTCTCCTTTGATTTTTTGTAGTGCGAAATCATTTCGCGGAAGTGGTTGCTTACGCGAAGCTCCGGAGCGTTGGATGAGTTAAGCTGTACCTGCAACTCGCCCGCGGCATTGGTTAAAATAAAATCAGGAACAATTACATACTGCTCACCACCGCCACCCGAAAAGGAACTGCCCGGTTTAGGATTAAGGTGTATAATTTCGTCTATAACGTTTTTCAGCGTTTCGCCATCAATGTTAAGTGCGCGCTCCAGCTTTTCGTAATGCTTCTTGGCAAAAAGCTCAAAGTGTTTTTCTATAACCTGTATGGCCAGGCGGGTATATTCAGTGGGCTCTTCCTTTCTTCTCAGCTGTATTAACAGGCACTCCTCAAGGGTGCGTGCAGCTACGCCGGGAGGGTCCATTCGCTGTATCTGGCTTAAAATGTCAAGTAGTTCCTTATCGCTACATTGCACGTTTTGCCTAAAGGCAAGGTCATCCACAATAGCGTCAAGGTCTCTGCGCAGGTAGCCGTCATCATCAATACTGCCTATTAGATGCAGAGCTATCTGTTTTTGGCGGTCATCCAGATCCAACAGGCCAACCTGTTGTTCCAGCGACTCATGAAAAGTGCTGCTGGTGGCAATAGGCAGGGCCTTCTTATCGTTATCGGGGTCGTGTATCTCGTTGGGGTTGTCGGTTTTATACTGGGCCACATCCTCCGTATCCTCATCGTAATAGTCCGACATGTCCACTTCATCATCTACCCTTTCGTCTTCTTCCTGCGTATCACTTTCGCTTTCGGCCTCTGTTTCGGGGCCGGTTTCGGTGGCTGAGAATTCCTCCTGGTTATCAGCAGGGTCCTCATGGTCTTCACCTTCCTCCAAAGCAGGGTTGGCCTCAATCTCCTCTTTAATCCGCTGCTCAAGGTTAGCAGTGGGTATCTGCAGCAGTTTCATCAGCTGAATCTGCTGAGGAGAGAGTTTCAATAAGAGTTTCTGCTGTAACCTGTGATGAAGCATCGCCGCAAAAATTCAAAAATCATCCGATATCCCAAGCTTTCGCGGGAAGAAATGGTTATTTATATTCGCAACCCTTAAAATACCACCAAAAGATAACAAATATTGGTGGTTGCGGTTAAATTTATTGACATGACTTACATTAAAGACTTAGGAAAGCACATTGGTGCAGAGGTTGAGTTGAGAGGCTGGAACGCTCAAAAGCGTGATAGCAAAGGTTTGGTATTTATGACATTTCGCGACGGTACGGGCTTTTGCCAGGCCGTGTTTGATATAAATAATATTGGGGAGGAAACCTTTGACAAAATAAAGCGCTTGCCCCAGGAAAGCGCTCTGTGGCTAAAGGGAACTGTTAAAAGTGATGAAAGGCAAATTGGCGGATTTGAAATTGCGGTAAGCGCTACCGGTGTAATTGCCGAGGCAGACGAATATCCTATTACCCCTAAGGAGCACGGCGTTGATTTTTTGATGGACAACCGACATTTGTGGCTGCGCAGCCGCCGTCAATGGGCCATTATGCGTGTGCGCAACCGCATCATTTTTGCCATACACGAATTTTTTCAGCAGCGCGGTTTTGTGCAGATGGATGCCCCTATATTTACGGGTAACGCCTGCGAGGGTACCAGCACCTTGTTTGAAACCGACTACTATGGAGAGCCTGCTTACCTTTCGCAAAGTGGACAGCTTTACGGTGAGGCTATGGCTATGGCGCAGGGTTTGATTTACACTTTCGGCCCAACTTTCCGTGCAGAGAAATCCAAGACACGCCGCCACCTATCGGAGTTTTGGATGATTGAACCAGAAATGGCGTTTTACGACCTTAAGATGGATATGGACCTGATTGAAGACTTTATCCGCTTTGTGGTGGGCACCGTGCTTGAAAGTTGCAAGGAAGAACTTAAGGCACTTGAGCGCAATACCAGCTACCTTGAGAAAGTGAAAGAGCCTTTTATACGCATGAAGTATGAAGATGCCGTAAGCGTTATAAAAGGAGAAAAGGAGGTAAACGGAAGAACATCCCTGCAAATGTTACAGGAGGAAGAAGATAGCCTGCGCGCAGAGGTAGCTGCCCTGCAAAAGGACATTGCAGACCGTGAGCAAAAAATTGCCGGCGGCGAATTGAAAAAAGGCGAAGTGAACTTTAACCGTGCAAAAATTGACCAGTTAAAGAATGACATAAAAGATTTGCAGGAAAAACTGGATAACATACCACAGTGGTTAAACAGCGCTAAAAACTTTGAGCGCGGTAATGATTTTGGTGGAAGCGATGAAACGGTTTTAACCAAAATGTTCGGACAGCCGGTAATGGTTTACAACTGGCCACAGGAAGTTAAGGCCTTTTATATGAAGGAAGACGAAACCGATAAGGGTTATGCTAAAGGCGTTGACCTGCTGGCACCTGAAGGTTACGGCGAAGTTGTTGGTGGTGGTGAGCGTGAAACAGATATTGAACGATTGAAGCGCAAAATTGTGGAACATGAATTGCCTATGAGCGCTTTTGAATGGTACTTAGACTTGCGCCGTTTTGGTAATATACCTCACTCCGGCTTTGGATTAGGTCTTGAGCGTTTAGTGGCCTGGATTTGCGGACTGCAACATATACGCGAAACCATTCCGTTTCCGCGCAGTTACGGCAGGTTGTTGCCATAAAAATTGTACAAAGAGGGGCCTATGGCCCCTCTTCTTTTTAAAAAGGATGAGGAGGGGTTTTGTATTTTCATCCTCAAATTGGCAGATTCGCCCAAGGCTTTATTATGGATTTTCTGAAACGCACTTTTCCGGTTTTGTTCGGCATCTTTTTGCTGAGCGTGGCCGTGCGTTTGCCTGAACTCAACCGCCCTTTATCTCACCACCACGAGTTCTGTACGGCAGTTTCTTTGCGGGTAATGCAGGTATGGTATGATAATGGCATTGAACATTACGGCTTTAACCCGGTAATGAATTACAACAATACCGCTGATAAGTATATAAACAACTATGCCAACCAAAGCGGCAAAATGATTGATGAGGAAGGAAACTACTATTATGTAAGCCACCCGCCATTTGCCTACTACTTTCCGTTTTTTGTATTTAAGCTGCTGCACATACGGCCCGATGTACTACCGTTACAGGTGTTTAACCTGTTGCTGAATTTTATAAGCGCCTTGTTTGTGTACTTTACGGTGTGCCTGTTAAGTTTTAACCGGGCGCGAAGCCTGCCTTACCGCTCGGCATTGGTAGCTTATTCCATTTACCTGTTTATGCCGGTAACCATGTGGTTTCAGGGTAATGTTTACATGAGCGATATGGCAGTGCACACCCTGTTTATTATAGGCGTATATACGGCACTTAAAATGATAGTGCGCGAGAAATTCTATTCGCCCAAGTATATATTCTTTTATGTAACAGCACTTGCGTTGATGATATATACCAGTTGGCTGGGCTTGTTTTTCGCTTTCAGTGTGTTGGTGTATTCGTTACTGCACCTTAGCAGAACGACAGGTTTCCGTGTATTGATATGGAGCACTGTGCTGGTTACTATTGCCATGATACAGGTAATTATTTACCAGTATTCGCAAATAAATGGCCCGGAAGCTTACTTCAGCGAAATGATAGCCCGTTATATACAGCGCGGTAGCTTTGCTGACACCAGGCACGGACTGCTGCATTTTATGTTTGGCTATTTGTGGTTGGTAAAAACACTGCTGTATAACTACATACTGCATTACATAGTGATATATGCGGGCATGGTATTGTTTATATGGCTGGTAATGAGCCGCAGGAAAATGAAAATTGTTTTTAGCCAGAATGGCTACCGCTTTATCTGGCTATCGGTTGCGCCTATTGTTTTAATGCATGTATTTTTCCTAAACTACTCCGTACAGGATTTTACTGCACTGTACGCTTCGTTGTTCTTCAGTGTACTGGTAGGCATCTTGTATGATAAAGTAAAGAAGAGCGGAGCTATGCCGCTGCGCAGAATGCAAATGGGCGTGGTTGCTGCAGTGGTTTTAATGGTAGTGCAGTTTCATGTAATAAATTACCGGCCCGATACCCACTTTGCAAAAACTGTTGGCAGAGAGTTTATTTCGAAAAACGTTGCGAAGGATGAAGTTGTATTTTGGACCAACAACGCTAAGCTTGACCCCCAGTTGGTTTTTTATGCCGGTAGAAACATACGGTACGCAAAGGACGAAAACGATGCTCAAAGTTTTTTGAAGGGCCGTGGCATTAACGCCGGAATTGTTTTTTACGAAGGCGAAAGAGGTATTTACCTGGTAAAGATTTCTGCGGATTCTGTAGGCTTACCCGTATTCCTGAAAAATGCCGAGTAAGAGGTAATTTTCTAAATTTACCACCTAAAATTAAACGTAACAAAATGAGCACGCATAGTATTCCTATTGTTGACCTTAGCGAGTTTTTGGCAGGTGGAGAAAAGAAACAAAAGTTTGTTCATGAATTAGGAAAGGCTTTTGAGGAAATAGGTTTTGTTTCTGTACGCAACCATGGTGTGCCTCAACAGTTGATTGATGATTATTATAGCGCCATACAGCAGTTTTTTGCCTTACCTACTGAAGTAAAACGCGGTAAGTATGAAAAGCCTGAACTGGCGGGGCAAAGAGGTTATACTTCTTTTGGTAAAGAAACAGCCAAGGGCTACGATGCGCCTGACCTTAAAGAGTTTTGGCAGATGGGCCAGATTGTGGAAGGCGAAACCTTAAGCAAGGCTGATTACCCTGATAATTTAGAAGTGGAAGAAGTGCCGCAGTTTAATGTGCTTAGCGTAAAGCTTTTTAAATCATTTGAAAACAGCGCACGCGAATTACTGCGCGCTATTGCCATACACTTAGGCATTGGTGAATTTTATTTTGATAAGCACATCCACAACGGCAATTCCATTTTACGTGCTATACATTACCCGCCAATTACAAGCGAACCGAAGAGCGCAGTACGCGCTGAGCAGCACGAGGACATTAACCTTATCACCTTGTTGGTTGGCGCCAGCGCCGAAGGGCTGCAGTTGTTGAACAGAAACAATGAATGGCTGGATATTACAGCGCCAGAAGGTTGCCTGGTAATAAACGTTGGCGATATGCTACAGCGTTTAACCAACAACAAACTAAAATCTACCACGCACCGTGTGGTAAACCCGCCGCGCGAAAAGTGGCATACTTCCCGCTATTCCATACCTTTCTTTACACACCCGCGTAGCGAGATGCGTTTGGATTGCTTGCCAAACTGTGTAGATGAAAAGCACCCACAGGCCTATGAGCCGATATCTGCAGGGGAGTACCTTGATGAACGCCTTATTGAAATAGGCTTGAAGAAGAAGTAATTATTCTTTTACTACTTTTTTTACCAGGCTGAAGTTTGCTAAGCTTAAGCGGACAAAATAAATGCCTGCAGGAAGAGCAGCCGTATTCAGCATGGCTTGTCCGTTGTTTACGTTGCCTGAAAGTAAGCTGCGTCCGGCTATATCCATTAAATCAACCTGTGTTGCTTCGCTAAGGTTTGTGGCGTTGATAATAAGCAATTCCGCAAGCGGATTCGGGTAAACACTCCATTCCACTTTGTTTACGGATGGTTCATTTATACCCACAGGTCCGTTAAGTGTAAAGCCTTTAAAAAAGTTCCATATTTCCTGCGAGGCGTTAAGATCCTGGTTGGTGGGGCCGTAAATAAAGGGGATGCTTGCGCCTGGCCAGGAGTGTCCACCACCGGTAACTTTATCGAACCATACCCGTACACCGCTACCGCAGTTGGAGTATCGTATGCGTTGTACCGTTGAGCTATCATTTACATTAATATCAGGAATGTTAGTGGTATCACTTTCAATTACACATTGGTTCTTGTTCAGCCAAAAGTTAATGAGGTCCTCCACGGCGTATGAGCCGGGTGAACCATTGTAAGGCACCAGTGGGTCGGCTGTGCCGTGTATTTCAAGAATGGGAACACGTCGGGCAAGTGCACAATAGAAAGCTGTGCTGTCAGTTAGCGTACCGGTAACTGAGGCGATAGCGGCAATACGGTTTTCCAATTCGCAGGCTAGCCGGTAGCTTTGGTAACCACCGTTACTCATACCGCAGGCATAAACGCGCGTTAAATCGCAGCCATATAATTGGTAAACCGTATCAATCATTTTAGAAACAAAGCCTACATCGTCTACACCACTGTGGTAGGGGCCGGTACCGCCAAAGCCGGAGTTCCAGGAGTTGCCTAAACCATCGGGGAATACGCAGATAAAGCCATTGGTGTTGGCGGTTAAATCCATACGGGTATAGAAAATTTCCTGCGAAGCATTAGAGCCATAACCATGCAGGTTGAATACTAAAGGCAAACTGCTGCCAGCGGTATACTGGGGTGGCAGGTGCACAATAAAACTTCTTGTGCTATCCTGGTAATTCATGGTTAGGGTAAACTCCTGCTGCGCTTTGGCTACAAAGCTTAATGCAAGAAAATGTAAAGCGTATAGTTGTTTCATTACATAAAGATAATGCCATTACATACAAATAATTCATCCTTCTGTAATAATTCGAAAGCGGAAGTGTTCAATATGGGCTAAAAAGCAAAAGGGCGATATCACATCGCCCTTTCTATATATGCCTTATACATCCAACAGTATGCAGCAATCTATTCTTCTTCTTCGGCAGCTTCCTGTTTAACAGGTTCAACCATGGTAGCGTATTTCGCTTTAATTTTCACTTCAAGTTCAGCAGCCATTTCCGGATTATCTTCCAGTATTTGCTTCACACCATCGCGGCCCTGTCCAAGTTTAGTACCGTCGTAGCTGTACCATGAACCGCTTTTCTGCAGTATACCAAGCTCAGTACCTATGTCGATGATTTCACCTGTTTTAGAAACACCCTGGCCATACATAATGTCGAACTCAGTCATTTTAAATGGAGGAGCCACTTTGTTTTTAACCACTTTAACGCGGGTGCGGTTGCCTACAATATTATCGCCGTCTTTAATTTGGCCTATACGGCGTATATCTAAACGGATAGAGGCATAGAACTTAAGTGCATTACCACCGGTGGTAGTTTCGGGGTTACCGAACATTACACCTATTTTTTCGCGCAACTGGTTGATGAATATGCAGCAGCAACCTGTTTTGCTGATGGTGCCGGTTAGTTTGCGCAATGCCTGGCTCATTAAACGCGCCTGCAGGCCCATTTTGCTTTCTCCCATTTCACCTTCTAATTCTCCACGTGGTACTAATGCGGCTACTGAGTCTATCACGCATATATCAATAGCGCCTGAGCGTATCAGGTGTTCAGCAATGTCCAGTGCCTGTTCGCCATCATCGGGTTGAGAGATAAGCAGGTTATTTACATCTACCCCAAGTTTTTCGGCATAAATTTTATCAAAAGCATGTTCTGCATCTATGAAAGCAGCAATACCACCGTTTTTCTGGCAATTGGCAATAGCCTGTATGGCCAGGGTGGTTTTACCGGAAGATTCCGGTCCGTAAATTTCTACAATCCTTCCTTTAGGCAGGCCACCTATACCCAAGGCAACGTCCAGGCCGATTGAGCCTACGGATATAGCCTCGATGGCCATTACCTTGGAGTCTCCCAATTTCATTACGGAGCCCTTGCCGTAAGCCTTGTCTAATTTTTCAACTGTTAGTTGAAGCGCTTTGAGTTTTTCTTTCCTTTCGTCGCTCATTTTGTTCATGGTTAAATGTGGTTTGTAAAAGTTTTACGATGCAAATCTAAATATTTTAGTTTGTTGTGCTAATTATTTTAGCTATTTATTTTTACCTCGTTATCAAAAGCAAACTTAGCCCCTTACTACGCAACCTAATTGCGTAGTAAAAAATAAAACAATTTTTTTTCGGAGGGGTAGTGGTTCCGGCAATGAAGATAACAAATGACCGGCGTATTAGTTTGTGGAACCGCTATAAAAAGATTAATTAATCGTAGCGTCTAATTAATTGACAATGAGCGCTATATATAAAAAAGGCCGTTCCTGTTTTCCTGGGGAAAAGGAACAGCCCTTAAAAGTTGCTGTAGGATGATTTTTAAATTTCGTGCAGGTGCTCCGTTTGGTAGCTGTGCTCCATAATTATACGGATTGATGTGTTGCTGGGGCTCTTTAGCTGCTTGTTGAGCGCTCTTTTGGCCCTAACCAGTTCCATAAATTCCTCAATAAGGCCGGGGTCTTTTGCCATTTCCATAGCAAGAAAGGCTTTTTGCTCTTCGGTAGTTTCGCCGTAGGCATGTAGTAAAAGAAGATCCTGAGTAGAGATTTGTTCCATGTTGGTGATTTTGTTTATACCAACAATTAAACGCGGGCGTATAGGATTATTGTACTGCATCATTAAAAAGTTTTAAATTTTTTAAGCGAATATTTCGTTACCCGATAAAGCAAGAAACACATGCCCTGTAATTTGATTTGCTATTAAGTAACGGCGGGGTAACGCGCTTTATTATGATGTTGTTGCTAATAAATTAAAACGGGTTATATAAAAAATGCCGCCCTGTAAAGGGCGGCATAATCAGTATAGCAACCATCTATATCCGCATTTTTATCAGGCATTTATCAATGCCAGGTTGTTTTCTTCCATCATGCGGCGCAGGTTAATAAGTGCATAGCGCATACGCCCTAAGCAGGTATTAAGCGGCGCGTTGGTGCGCTCTGCTACCTCGCGGAAACTGAAGTTGAAAAAATGACGAAGTATGATTACCTCCTTTTGTTCTTCCGGTAGCTGCTCAATCAACTCTTTCAGTTTGCCTTCCATTTTTTCAAGATGCACGTGGTCTTCTAAGCGGGTTTCTTCAAAAACGAGGTGCTTGAACAAATCATCTCCATCTGAAGTTACAATGGCCGGTGCACGCTTTACTTTGCGGAAGTAGTCCATACAAAGGTTGTAAGCAATACGCAGAACCCAAGGGGCAAATTTGCCTTCTTCGTTGTACTTGCCTGAACGCAAGGTGTCAATTACTTTAATAAAGGTTTCCTGGAAAATATCCTCCGCCAGAAATTCATCTTTTACCATGCAGTAAATAGACGTATACACTTTGTTTTTGTAGCGTTGGATTAACTTTTCCAAATCTTTTTCGTTGCCCTGCAGGTAGCTTTTCAAAAGTTCCTGGTCAGTTTTAAGTGGTGTACGCATATACCCGGGTTTTAGTGATGAAATAAAATTGTGAATGGCTTGCCGAGTGAGTTACTTAATAGATAATGCAAAATTATAGCGGCTATTGCGTTTAACTTACCAAATAGGCATCCCCCATGTGGGGGATTCTCCGTTTTAGTATAAGTTACATTTACTATTGCCCTGGTTACCCGAACTGAAAAATGAGCGGTAAAAAAGATTGATTATAAGCGTAATTGTGGGCATTGATTAGCGGTTTATTGTTGTTCCCGTCGTTGCGGTCCTTTTTTGCCCGGCAAGGGCTGACATGACTTTAACGATTGGCGGGACGCCAACCTGGCGAGGTTGGTTCTTTAAACCACGGCACCCAACCATTATTATTTTTTAGGTAGGCTGTTAGTCCATTCGATGAGCAGGATTATTGGCTTTTGACCTGGTGGCTGGCGCAACCACGAACCACTAGCAGCGGTTTTTTTGACCAACAGATTTTGTTGAGGTGCAAAATATTCGAAATAGAGCAATTATTTATTTTTCATATTTTGCTTTTGCAAAACAATACCTATGAAAAAAACACTACTACTCTCCCTCGCATCTCTTCTTTTTTGGCTTAACGCACACTCGCAGGCATTAGGCTGGGTTAAACAACTGGCAGGCAACGGCCTTGCACAGCCTTACAGCATGGTTGTAGATAACTCGGGCAATGTTTACTCAGTAGGCTGGCTAAACAGCAGTTGCGATTTTGACCCGGGGGCGGGCAATGCTACCCTTACGGCAACCGCGCTTGATGCATTTGTGGTAAAGCTTGATGCTGCCGGTAATTATTTATGGGCCTACAACATTGGCAGTAAACTTGAGGATCGTGCTAACGATGTGGCCCTGGATGCATCGGGCAATGTTTATATAACGGGCTTTTTTGATGATAGTATTGACCTTGACCCCGGTGCAGGAACCATGCTGGCCGTACCGCAAAATAACCGCGCAGGTTTTTTGATAAAGCTGGATTCCATAGGCATGTTTCAATGGGCTAAAGTTTGGCAATCAACTAGCGGGGTACTGTGCACTGCAGTTACCGTTGATGTAACAGGGCATATTATAGTAAGTGGAGGTTTTACCGGAACTGTAGACCTTGACCCCGATGGGGGTGTAAATACTGCAACCAGCACTTTTATTGGCGATGCTTTTGTTGCCAACTTTGATGCATCGGGAAGTTTAGTATGGGCGAAACATATAAAAAGCACTTTTGCAGGCAGCGCAAGGGTGGATGCACTGGCAACGGATGCAAACGGCAATGTGTTTGTTGCAGGAGCATTTGGAAGTAAGGTTGATTTTGATCCCGGTGCCGCTTTGGTGGAGTTAACCTCCGTAGGCATAAGCGGCAACCAGGATATTTACCTGCTTAAATTAAGCAGCCAGGGCAATTTTAGCTGGGTAAAACAAATGGGGGGTGATGATACGGATATACCCACAGATTTAGTGGTTGATAATGCAGGCAGTGCTTATGTAACAGGTTACTTTAATGATACGGCAGATTTTGATGCATCGGCAGGCATAAGCAATCTTGTTTCGCGCGGCATGGATGACGGCTTTTTGGTAAAGTTTGATAATGCCGGCAACCAGGCCTGGAGCAAACAACTAGGCGGCGGGGGCTATGATGAAGGCTGGCGCATGGTGTATGATAATAATTTTAACTATGTGTATTTAACGGGTGCCTTTAGCGATACAGTGGACTTTGACCCAGGGGCCGGCGTAAACAAGCTGATAGCGAAAGGTGACCAGGATGTTTATTTAAGCAAAGTTGATGCAGGCGGTAATTTTTTATGGACGAAGCAGTTTGGCGGACCTTTTATTGATGCCAGTGGAGGTATAGGCATTAGCCCTGGTGGCAATGTGTACTTAAGCGGTTATTTTTTACAGGAAGCCGATTATGACCCGGGGGTAGGAGTGGTAACATTAACCGATGCCCAAAACAGTATGGATGGATATATACTGCGAATGGATATTGCCACCGGTGTTAAGGAAGTAGCAAATGATATGGGAATTTTAGCCTACCCCAATCCGTTTACTAATGTGTTTTATGTAAAAGCAGATGGGTTTTTACCAGCAAGCGCGACAGTTTTTGATGTATTGGGCGAACAAATGCCTGCTGTTATTACGCACGGTAAGACAACAACTATAAGAATTGATGCTGCACCCGGCGTTTATATAGCCACTATTAAGGATACTTTGGGCGGGGTGCATACATGCCGATTGATTAAGGAATAAGCGGTATAAAAGTGTCAACCTTTTCAAAACGTCGATTTGCCGCCAATGTTTTGGTTGTCAATTTTTTTTGCTGGTTGTTGGCTACTTGTTGGCCTTTTAAAGTGTCAACTTTTGTCAACCTTTTGGGATAACGGGCATGAAAAAACCGCCCCCCTGGGGGAGGCGGTTCTGCGAAAAACAATTGTAAATCCAACAACTAAAAGTTTATCTGATAGCCACTTTGTGTTCTTCCATTAGGCGGCGCAGGTTAATTAAAGCATAACGCATACGACCTAAGCAGGTATTCAAAGGGCTCTTGGTGTATTCGGCAACTTCCTTAAAGCTAAAGTTGAAGAAGTGGCGAAGTATAACAACTTCCTTCTGCTCTTCGGGCAGCATTTCAATCAGTTCCTTCAGCTTGCCCTCAAATTTTTCCAATTCTACGTGCTGCTCCACAGGCGTTTCGTCAAACTTCATGTATTTAAATACATCATCGCCACTGCTGGTAACCACACCGGGGGTGCGCTTAACACGGCGGAAGTAGTCGATACAAAGGTTATAAGCTATACGCATAACCCAGGGGGCAAACTTGCCTTCTTCATTGTATTTGCCTGAGCGAAGCGTATCTATTGCTTTAATAAATGTTTCCTGGAAGATATCCTCTGCCAGAAACTCATCTTTTACCATGCAGTAGATAGATGTGAAGACTTTTTCCTTGTGGCGTTGGATAAGTCTTTCTAAGGCAAGCTCGTTGCCTTGCAGATAGCTGTTTACCAGCTCCTGGTCGCTCATGATAGGTGTACGCATAACCGTTTACGTTTTAGTGGTTAAGGAAAATAACGTAGAGTTTATGCTATAAGCTGAACAGGTTTTGGTTTTTAAAAACAACAATTATTTGCCCCGAAGGCACTAAGACGCAAAGGTTGATTTTTACACTTTTTAAACCTTTGTAGTCTTCGTGTTCTTAGTGGTTATCAGTTTTACTTTAAAAATGAAACTTCAAAAACGCACTACAGAAATAAGGATGTAAACCGGGTAAGGGCATACACTTTCAATCTGTGTTATATACTCTGAAAATTATAGGTAGAAATAGCTCTAAAACTTATTTTTGCGTTCTTGAAAAATGAGAAGTAGAAGGATGTTTCGCTAGAGCTATCTTTTGTGTTATGTTTCCGAAGTTAAACAAAGAAAATTGAAAAACAAAAATACTGAACAAAAAATTTTTATAAAGGGCGCCAGGGTCCATAACCTTAAAAATGTAGACGTTGAACTGCCCAAAAACAAGTTTATCGTTATTACGGGGGTTTCCGGCTCGGGTAAATCAAGTTTAACAATTGATACCCTGTATGCCGAAGGCCAGCGCCGTTACGTAGAAAGCCTTTCCTCGTACGCCCGCCAGTTTTTAACCCGTATGGATAAACCGGATGTTGACTATATAAAGGGATTGTGTCCGGCCATTGCAATAGAGCAGAAGGTTTCAACCCGCACCACCCGTTCTACCGTTGGCTCCCTTACAGAGATATACGATTATCTGCGCCTTTTGTTTGCCCGTATAGGCAAAACCTACAGCCCCGTTAGTGGTGAGCTGGTAAGCAAGCATGAAGTGCGCGATGTGGTGGACTTTATTTATAAGCTGAAGGAGGGCGAAAAGGTGTTTATCTACTTTGAAGAAAAGGTGAAAAAGACCTTTGCCGAGGAGTTAAAGCTGTTACTGCAAAAAGGCTTTACACGCGTAAACTTCCGCTCAGGCGATGATAAGCAGGGTGAGGTAGTGAAGATAGAGGAACTGATAGAGGATAAAGGAACGATGAAAACCAAGGTTAAATCGGTTTTGGTTTTGGTGGACCGCATAGTGCTGAAGAAGGAGGACGAAGACCTTAAAAGCCGTGTGGCCGACTCTATACAAACGGCCTTTAATGAGGGCGGCAATGAGTGTTTGATAGAATACGGCGAGGGCCAAACGCGCCTGTTCAATAATAAATTTGAAGCGGATGGAATTTCATTTGAAGAGCCTAACCCCAATCTGTTTAATTTTAACAATCCCTACGGGGCCTGTAAAACCTGCGAAGGCTTTGGTACAGTAATGGGCCTTGACGAGGATTTGATTTTTCCTGATAAGGAACTATCTGTTTATGAAGGGGCCATTGCACCATGGCGTGGCGAGAAGATGAGTGAGTGGGCTGAGCCCCTGATTAAAAAGGGCATACTTTTCGATTTTCCTATACACCGTGCCTATAAGGACCTCACCAAAAAAGAGAAGGAACTGCTGTGGACCGGCAACAATTATTTTCAGGGGCTGGAGTATTTCTTTAAATACCTGGAAGAGAAGAGTTATAAGATACAGTACCGCGTAATGCTTTCGCGGTACAGGGGCAAAACCACTTGTCCTGATTGTCATGGTTCGCGTATCCGCAAGGATTCGCAATATGTAAAGATTGAAGGCCGCAATATTTCGGAATTGCTGATGATGCCCATACAGGACTTACATGCCTTTTTTAAAGGGGTAAAACTGCAAGGCAGCGATGGCAAGATTGCCGAGAAAATTTTGCTGGAAGTAAACAGCCGCCTGCAAACCATGATGGATGTAGGCCTGGGCTATCTTACCCTTAACCGTATATCCAATACCCTTTCCGGTGGCGAAACGCAGCGCATTAACCTTACACGCAGCATAGGCAGTAACCTCACTTCTTCGCTTTACATTTTAGATGAGCCCAGCATTGGTCTGCATCAACGCGATACCGAGCGCCTTATTAAGGTGTTGAAGAATCTGCGCGACCTTGGTAATACGGTAGTGGTGGTAGAGCACGATGAGGATATTATGAAAGCCAGTGACCACCTGGTGGATATGGGCCCCGAAGCCGGTGTATTTGGCGGCGAGGTTATGTACAACGACAGCTCTTCGAAAATTGAAAAAGCGGGCACTTTAACCGCCAAGTATTTAACCGGCAAGTTGGAAATACCCTATAATTCAAAAAGGCGTAAGCCAACCAATTGGATTGAGATAACAGGCGCATCGCAGCATAACCTTAAAAATGTTAATGCGCGCTTTCCGCTAAATGCATTTACGGTAGTAACCGGCGTTAGCGGTTCGGGTAAAACAACACTCATTAAAAAAATACTGTATCCAGCCCTAATGCGGCTTTTTGATAGCGCTGCTGAAAAGCCGGGGCAGTTTAAGGAGTTAAGCGGAGATGTTAAGCGCATTACCGCTGTAGAGATGATTGACCAGAACCCGCTGGGCCGCAGTTCGCGTTCTAACCCGGTAACCTATGTAAAGGCGTACGATAACATACGCGACCTTTTCAGCAAGCAGCAACTGTCTAAAATGCGCGGTTACCAGCCTAAGGAGTTTAGCTTTAACGTAGAGGGCGGCCGCTGCGAAACCTGTAAAGGTGAGGGTGAAGTAATTGTAGAGATGCAGTTTTTGGCGGATGTGCACCTTAAATGCGAAGCCTGCAACGGCAAGAAGTTTAAGGAGGAGATACTGGAGGTGCAGTATAAGGGCAAAAACGTTTACGAAATATTGGAACTGAGTGTAGATGAAGCTATCAACTTTTTTAGCGAAAACCACGATATAGTAGTTAAGCTGGCGCCCCTTAAAAACGTAGGGCTTGGCTATGTAAAACTGGGGCAATCATCCAGCACCCTTAGCGGTGGCGAGGCGCAACGCGTAAAACTGGCCTCTTACTTAAGCAAGGGCACTGCACCTAACCCCGTACTTTTTATTTTCGACGAACCTACCACAGGACTTCACTTTCATGATATTAATAAACTGCTTTCTTCCTTTAACCAGCTTATTGAGGCCGGCCATAGCGTAGTGGTTATTGAACACAACATGGACGTAATAAAATGTGCCGACTGGTTGATTGATTTAGGCCCTGAAGGGGGCGAAGAAGGGGGCAATTTGGTATACCAGGGCCAGCCGGAAGGTATCTTTTCGGCAAAAAACTCGTATACGGCTATGTATTTGAAACCCAAATTGCATCATTAAACCGAGATTTCAACCACTCGGCGTCAGTAACTTGGCCCTGCCCCCGCAGGGATAAGCATAGCTTTGGGAAGCTTTTTTTACTGTGCCCCGGGTTGAATATTTAACGAACAAGCCATAAGTGAAGCAGAGTCTACTCATTCTGTTCGTGCTACTGTCCGCGCAACTTTTTGCGCAGGACTTTATTGGCTATGTAAAAAGGACTGATAGTCTTTCAACCCCCATATACCAGGCAAAAATTGATGTTACCGAAGGCGATAAGCCATTTACCAGCCTTCGGTCGTACTTTAATGGTATGTATAAGTTTACCCCCGCCAAGGGTAAAACCTATACCGTTAAAATTACATACAGCGGCTATACCGATACTGCTTTTACTGTAACTACCGATAAAAACGGTAAGCCCCAGCCTGAAACAGTAACAGTACGCCTTAAAAAGGACGGCATGCGCCTGATGGGCGTTATACGAAGCCGCGAAGAGGACTTCCCTATTAAAAGCGCTACAATTGTTTTAAAGAATGTAATGACGCGCGAGGAGAAGCGTTTTACTACCGATATTGACGGTGCTTACAACTTTAAGCTGGAATACGAAACCAATTATCGCGTATCTATCGATAAACGTTCTGCAGGTATAATAAATACTTATAAGGATACCACCTTCTACGTTTCTACCATTGGCTTTAACCAGCCATTGGATTATAAACTGGATATTTACCTGGACCCGGTTTTATATGCTACTACTACAGTACGTGAGGGGTATGACCCCACCAGCCCCAAAGGCAACCTGGATGTAAAGCCGGTAGTAGAAGTTGGAAAAAAGGAAGCGCCAATAAGCAACAATCAAAGTGTAAAGGATCCTAATCCTTTTGTGCAGGAGCAGCAACAAAAATCAGCCGAGGATAAAATAGCACAGCTGCAGGCTGAACTGGAAAAAACCCGCAAGGAGTTGGAGGATGCTAAAAAGCGGGAGCAACAAAAAAAGTTTTCGGGTGGTGGAGCCGGTGTAAGTGCGCCTAAGAAGAAGAATAACAAGGATGAGAAAGAAGTGCCTGTTGTGGTTATTGATGATAAACCTGTTGCAAAAGAACAAAGCATTAAAGACGATGCTCAAATAGTAAAGGAGGCTGAACAAAAGGCGGTGCAGATTGAAGGGCAAATAGCCAGGGAGAAAGTAGAAGCACAGCGTAAAGCCGATGAATTGGCTGCCTTGCAAAAAGCAGTGGCGGATTCTGTGGCTAAGGCAAGGGAGGAGCAGGAGATGATAAAAATGACGGCCGCCCTTCAAAAGCAGACGGCTCAGGAGGATAGCGCAAACCAGGCCCGCGAGAAACAACAAAAGGAGTTAGCTATAAGAATGAATGCCAAGCGCGATTCATTGGCCAAAGCATCGGTAGAAGCTAGGAAGAAACAGCAGGCAGACTCATTGGAAAAAGTGAAACTGCAAAAAGAGTTTGCAGCAAAAGAGAAGGCGAGAAATGACTCTATTGCCAAAGTTGCTGTCGCTACCCGCCAAAAAATGGTGGCCGATTCTATTGCGCAGGTAAAAGCTTTAAAGGAGCAGCAGGCTAAAGAGAAAGCAAGGATAGATTCTATTGCAAAGGCCTATGCTGCCATTGCTAAAAAAGCGCAGCAGGATTCAATTGCCGAAGCTACAGCTAAGCGTCAGAAATACCTGGCTGATTCTTTAGCACAGGCTAAAATTAAGAATGAAGAGGCAGCCAAAGCAAAGGCTATGGCTGATTCGGTAACCAAAGCCTATCAGGCTACGCAGAAAAAGGCGCAACAGGATTCTTTGGCCCGCGCAGCTGAAGCCGCAAAGCAGCATTTAGCGGACTCGCTGGCAAAGGTGCAGGCTCTAAAGGAAAGCATGGCGCGCGAAGCGGCACTCGAAAAAGCTTATCGCGATTCTATTGCCAAAGCTGTAGCCGCCAACCAGCCCAAACAGTCACGTTGTTATTTTACAGTAACTGATACCGGAGGCAAATTCATTGCAGGGGCAACTGCTATTGTAAAAAACAGCAAAGGTGCTGAGGTAAGCAGAAAAATTACGGATAGCAAAGGTTTTTGTGTAGTTGATGTTATGTCGCTAACACGGTATAGCGTGCAGGTTAACAAAGCTGATTACTATTCTGCTTTTGACAGCATCTATTTCGCCAACAAAGATGGCTATTCCTGCAGCAGGCTGTTTAAACTAAAGCCGCAGGATAAATCAGTGCTGGCGCAGGATGGAGGCCTTACCGGGGTTAAAAGGAATAACGCCGAAGAGTTGTTGATTAAAGCGCTTTACGATTCTATCGCTCGTGCAGAAAACCTGGAGCGGAGAACTTTTTTTGAAGATTCATTGCTTAGGATAAAGAAAGAACAAACCCGCCGTATACGCGAGGCAGCTGAAAAGAGAGCCTACGAGGACTCGCTGGTTAGAGCGAAAGAAGTGGCCCGCCAGAAGTTTCTGGAAGATTCTTTTAACCGCGAGCAGGCCAAACGTGATGCCTTGGAGCGCGAGCGTTTAGCGAAAAAGATAAAAGAAGATTCTATCGAAAAAGCACGCGCTACGGCCTGGATGAAAGCTTACCAGGATTCTATTGCGCGCTTAAGTGCTGAACAGGAACGGATTGA
Organism: Chitinophagales bacterium; assembly: GCA_039811145.1. Taxonomy (GTDB): domain Bacteria; phylum Bacteroidota; class Bacteroidia; order Chitinophagales; family LD1; genus Bog-950. The sequence continues at coordinate 49,113 of JBDHYB010000006.1, forward strand.
AAAAGAAAAACTGGCGAAGAAGGCTTACGAAGATTCAGTAACTAAAGCGCAATTACTTGCACGCGAAAAATTTGTAAAAGATTCTATTGCAGCCGAACAGAAACGCCTGGAGGAAGAAGCGCTACGGAAGAAACAGGAAGAAGAACGCCTGCAACAGGAAGCCTTGACCCGTCAGAAGTTTGTGATGGACTCCATTGCCGCTGCCCAGGCTGAGCAGGTGCGTTTAGCTGCTGAGCAGGAAGCTGCCAGGAAAAAAGCTGAGCAGGATTCTATTGCCAATGCCAAAGCAATGGCGCAAAAAGCTGCCGAGGAAGAGGCCAGGAGGAAGGCTGCAGAGGCAGAAGCTATGCGCCAGGCTGAAGAGAAGCGTAAGATGGATGAGTTAGTTGCTAAAAACGCACGCAACGATTCGCTCGCCCGTTTGAAAATTGAACAGGAGCGCATTGCTGCTGAATTAAAGGCAACTAAAGCCCGTAACGATTCTATTGCTAAAGTGGAAGCCAAATTCCGCGAGATGGCAAGAAAGGACTCCTTAGCTGCAGCTAAAGAAGAATTGAAACGCAAAGAGAAGGAAGCTGCAGAAAAACAGGCACAGGCTGAAGCTGACGCAAAGCGTAAGCTGGATGAGCGCAAAAAGTTTGTTCAGGATTCTTTAAGCAATGCAAAAGAGTTGGCCAAACAGGCTGAAGAAAAACGCCGGGTGGAAGAAGCGGCGGCACGCGACCGCCTTGAACAGGAAAAGAAGCTGGCCGAGGAAAAGCGCAAGTTGCAGGATTTAGCTATTGCTAAAGCAAGAGAGGACTCAATAGCCAGAGTTAAAACTGAGGCCGCTAACCGTAAGCACTTTGAAGACTCCGTTCAAAAGGCTTTGGCCCTTATGCATGCAAAATTTGTAAAGGATTCGATAGCGCAGGCGCAGGCACTTGAAGTAAAAAATAAACAGGAAGAGGAGCAAAGAAGCAAACTGCTTGCTGCAGCCGAAGAGACACGGCGCAAGCAGGTTCAGGATTCCATCGCTAAGGCAAAAGTGCTGGCAGAAAAAACTGCTGCTGAGGAAAAACTTGCGAAGGAGCAGGCCGAAGTAAAGCGCATGAAAGATGATCTGGAAGCGGCACGCAAAAAGGCCGTAGCCGATTCTGTTATGCGTGTTGAAAATGAGCAAAAGGAAAAGCAACTGGCTGCACAAAAATTAAAAGAAGAAGAACAGAAACAACAGCAGTTGTTGGCTGAACAGAAACGTGCAGAAGAAGAGCAACGTTTAAAACAGGATTCAATCAGTAAAGCAATTGCTGAACAACAGAAAATTGCTGCTGAACAGGAGCAAAAGCACCAGCAGGAGTTAGCAACGGCCGCTGCCGCTAAAAAACGTATGGAAGATTCGCTGGCAATGGTGCAGCTAGAGAAAGAAAAAATGGCAAAAGAACTTGCGGCCCTGCAAAATCCGAAAGAAGCAACTAAAACGGATGCGAACAGCGCCGGTCAATTACCGCCTACCAACAACGTAACACCGGAGGCTAAGGCGCCTATGGCTGATATTAACGTAACCATTGCGGATGCAGCTACAGATGCAGCCATCGCAAAATCTTACATAAGTGTTAAGAGTGCAGCAGGCGTTGATTTTGGTAAACTGCAAACCGATGATGCAGGCGCGGTTAAGGTTAGCGTGCCTGTTGGAGGCACTTATTATTTTGTAGCCAGCAAAAACCGCTACAATCCTGTTGTAGATACACTCATAATATCTACTAATAGCGCCATACCTTTAGCTAAAACCTATAAGCTTCCTAAAACGCCGGTAGGCCCCGAAATAATTTCAGCGGCGTTGCCTGTTGTAGAATTTGATAAAAATGGATACGAACTAAATGCAAAGGCGCGCACCCAGTTGAAGGAAGTTATTCAGGCAATGAATGATGCGCCGGCCGTTAAGGTTAAAATTTCGGCTATCGCTTCTTCCGATGAAAGCAATCCTAAAATTGTTTCCCTTCGCCGTTCAGATGCAGTGCTCAAATTCCTTATACAAAACGGCGTAGCGGTAGAGCGTGTAATTTGCTCTTACTACGGAAACAGTGTTTCGCGCAATGGCTGCACCAGCCCTAATTGCCCTGAAGAATTATTGCAACAAAACCGTTGCGCTGCTTTTGAGTTGGTAAACAACTAAAGCTGAAAAGACAATTCGAAGGCTTCTCTCAAAGCATTAAACAAGTGCGGCTGTACAGGGTAAAATTAGTTAAGGCTGAATTCGAAGCTTACCGTATGGGTAATAATGGTTTCCGCAGCCTGGCGGAAGATGTTAAACGTTTTATTGTTTATAGTAACAACCAGAGAGTTATTATCAACGGAGTTCACTTTCACTTCTACCAAATCACCGGGGAAGATGCCTAACTCAAAAAACTTTTCGCAAAGTTTTGAGTTACGCATATCCACGATGTAAGCACGCTCACCAGCGCCTAATTTGTCAAGGGGTTTCAAATTTCTTAAGTTTAAGCTCAAGGTAATGTGCTTTAAGTGGTTTGTCAAGGGTACAATCAGGCCTCTTCGGCGTTTTTATCCTTTTTCTTCTTAGCCTGCGGACCGGATATCTTTTCGAACTCTTTATCAATGTAATAGAGGCTTTGGGGGCCGCCGCCAATCAGCTTTATTTTATCCAAAATACGCTTAAACTGCACTTCTTCTTCCTTTTGTTCATCCACAAAAAAGCGCAAAAAGTCCTCTGTGGCATGGTCGCCCTCGGCTTTTGCCAGGGTTAGTACCTTATAAATAGCCTTGGTTACCTTTTGTTCGTGTTCCAGGGCCATTTCCACGGCTTCCTGTATAGATTTAAACTGGTATTTGGGTTCTTTTAGTGCCGGAACCAGCGCATGGCCACCCACCTCGTTTATGTAGGTAAAAAACTTCATAAAGTGGCTGTTTTCCTCGGAAGATTGCTTGTAGAAAAACTTGGCAGTGCCTTCATAACCTTCTACCTCACACCAGCTTGCAACAGCCAGGTAGCTGAATTTAGCATTTAGTTCAAGGCTAAGGTGCTCGTTTAAGGCTTTCTCTACCTTTTTGGTAATTATCATGACAAAAATTTAAAGGGTGAATATAACAATACAGCCCTGTTAAAAACAGGCCAGGCAGCCTAAAAGTTCATGAGTAGGCTTTAGTGTTTTAGCCTGTGGCCCCCAAAGGTAGGGCAATCGCACTTGTTGGCTTTGCAGGAAGGAAGCGTGGTAGCCAGCGTAATTCCTACCAGGGCTATAAGAGCAATGCGCGCGATATGTTTTATTTGCTTGTGCATATACTTAAAACGTATAGCCTCAAAAATAATTTTTTGAATGGAAACCTTTCTGCAATTGTGAAAAAGGTACTGATTGCTCCACTTGATTGGGGCCTGGGCCACGCTACCCGCTGCATCCCTGTAATCAGGCAGTTGCAAAAGCGGGGCGCAGAGGTTTTGGTGGCTACTTCAGGCCCGGCACTTAGCCTGTTGCAGAAGGAGTTTGCAGGGTTACAATGTTTTAATCTACCGGCTTATAATCCCGTTTATCCTTCTACGGGTTCTATGGTTTGGAAAATGGGTGCGCAATTGCCCAAGTTCATCAACACTATTAACAAGGAGCAAAAGACGATAGAGGAGATTGTAGCGGCCCAAAAAGTTGATGTGGTTATTTCTGATAACCGCTACGGCGCGTATTCAAAAAAAGTAAAATCTGTTTTTATCACGCACCAATTGAGTATACTGATGCCCCCCGCCTGGAAGTGGATGGAGGGCGTTGTAAATTATTTCAACCACCGGCAAATAGCCAAGTTTAGCGAGTGCTGGTTGCCTGCCCCACCGCAAACCCCCTTTACGGTGCTAATGCCAACCAACAACGCACTATCGCCCGGGTATATCGGTTATCTATCACGCTTAACGCCCAAACAGGTGCCGCTTAAGTATGAGGTAGCGGTAATTTGCTCAGGCCCTGAACCCCAACGCAGCATTTTTGAAGAAATGGTGCTGCAACAGTTGGTTCCTCTTCGCAAAAAGGCTATAGTGGTAAGAGGCCTGCCGGATGAAAAGCAAAAGTTTAACCGCCAACAGGAGAGCGTGACTATAGTGAACTACCTGGAAAGCGCTGAAATAAATGAAGTGCTATGCGAAAGCGGTATAGTAATATGCCGTTCAGGTTACAGCATGGTAATGGATTTAATGCAGATTGGGGGTAAGGCCTTGTTTATACCCACTCCCGGCCAAACGGAACAACAGTATCTTGCCGAAGTGCTAAAAGAACAGGGAGTAGCCACTTTTTTTTCTCAGCAGCATTTAAATCTGGAAAAAGCCTTAAAAGAATCGGAAAAGTATAGGGGTTTTCACACATTTGGCACTGGTGAGGATTGGCTAACTAAAGCAATAGATACGCTGTTATGAAAGTGCTGAAAGGATTTGGGTATGCTATAAAGGGTATTCTGGTTGCGGTTAAGGAACAACTGAACCTTAAAATTCATTTGGCGGCCGTAGTAGTGGTAGTGGTAGCCGGTATTTACTTTGAGCTGGACGCCATAGAGTGGAGTGTCATCTTTCTGACTTTCGGCCTGGTAATTGTAGCGGAGATGCTGAACACGGCAATGGAGTATATGGTTGATTTTGTATCGCCGCAAATACACCCCATGGCCGGTAAAATAAAAGATGTTGCTGCCGGTGCTGTTTTAATAGCCGCTATAGTTGCCATTGCAGTGGCAGTAACTATTTTCGGAAACAAGTTTTTTAACCAGGCTTTATGAAGAAATTACTCTTTGCTTTTTTAATGCTTCAACAGTTTGCCTTTGCCCAAACCGGCTTTGAAGGCACTATGGCTGTTACCTACAAAAACGAAAAAAACCAAAGCACAGTAACTGAAGTTAAGGTAAAGGGTAAAGAAGTTTACATTAAGCAAACCCAGAACGGCAATAAAAAATACGACCACTTTGTGGTGAACCTTGAAACACGCGAATTGTTTACGGTTTCTACCGAAAGCAAAAAGGTAATCATCAAGTACAACCTGGACTCGCTATTGGCTTTTTACGAACGCGAAAATTTGAAAGAAGGTTATGTGCGTTATTACCCTGCTGAAATGAAACTGACTGATAAGGCCATAGAAAAGGAAGGGGTTCGTCAAACTAAGTTTGTTACTGAAACCAACCTGGTAAAAATTACAGGATGGGTTAGCGATTTCAAAATGCCCGTTAATGAATTGATTCCTTTTTTAAGATTGATTGGTAGCTGGAACGAAGCCCAGGGAGGGAACATAACAGAAGCAGAAACCGATTATAAGGTTGGTAAACGCCAATCATCAGTTAAGGTTGCCGTTAAAACTGAAACTATCAGCAAAGATGTTTTTAGCCTGCCCAAAGGTTATGAGCTAAAAGACTTCTCTAAAATAATGGAGGAGCAAAGAGGCAACAAAGAGCTGAAAACTATTGTTCAGACCTTTAGCGAGTTTTAGCTTTCCGCTACAGGCTGTGTTTCGCCGGCCGGTGCGGCGCTTTCTTCTTCCTTTTTAAAGAAAGCACGCTGAAAGAAGATGATGATAAACACCCCAACAGTAATGGCCGCATCAGCTATATTAAAGATGAAGCGGAAAAACTCGAAGTAGTCGCCACCAACAAAAGGCATCCACTTAGGCCAGTAACCGTGGAATAGAGGGAACCAAAGCATATCAACTACCAGGCCCTGCATCCAGCCGCTGTAACCACCTTCCGGCGGAAACATCTGCGCAACTGCATATTGGCTATCCGAAAAAATAACGCCGTAAAAGGTGCCATCAATCATGTTACCGAAGGCGCCGGCCAGTATAAGGCTTACCGCTGCCACAAAACCCCAATGGGCTTTCTCGCGGATGATACGGGTTAAATACCAAAGGCCGCCGCCAACTGCAAACAGTCGGAACACACTAAGAAAAATTTTGCCCCAAACACCGGGCAACAACATACCAAAGGCCATGCCCGCATTCTCCGTAAAATGGATGCGGAACCAATTGGTAATTACATATTCCTGGCTAAGCATCATATGGGTTTTAACCCAAATTTTTAATGCTTGGTCAATTATTATAACTATGGCTATAATTAAAAATGCGTGCGACCTCTTCATTTAGTTCAGTTCTACTTTAACCTGTAATTTTTCTTCATTCATCTCTACCTCATCAAACTCCTGCAAGCCATCTACCAACAGTATTTCCTTGGCCAGTATCTCGTTGCTTATATAATCTTTAAAGCGGGTTAAAGCCTCTTCAAAGGTTTTGTTTTTAACTACGCTAACACGTATGCGGTCCAACACCTGGAAGTCCTTATCCTTACGCAGGTTCTGTATTTTATTTACAAACTCGCGCGCATTGCCTTCCTGGCGCAGGGTTTCGTCAATGGTTATATCCAAGGCAACAGTTAAGCCGCCATCGCTGGCTACTAACCAGCCCGGTATATCTTCCGTCAATATCTCTACTTCACTTAGTGCTAAAGCAAAAACCTCGCCGTCTAAATTCAGGTTGTAGCTGCCATTGGTTTCAATGGTGCGTATATCATCCTGTACAAAAGCGGATACCGCATTTTGTATGGCTTTCATTTTAGGGCCGGCACGTTTACCAAGCTCCTTAAAGTTCGGCTTTATCTTCTTCTTTACTATGCCCGATGCGTCATCTACATACTCGATTGCCTTAACGTTAACCTCGCTTAAAATGTAGTCTTCTACCTTTTGCAGTTGGGTTTTCATTTTAGGGCTCAATACGGGTATTAAAACCTTAGAAAGCGGTTGACGTACTTTTATCTTCTCCTTTTTACGCAGCGATAGAACCAGCGAACAGGTTTTTTGCGCAAGCGCCATTCTTTCCTCCAGGTCAATATCTATAACGCTTTCTTCCGCCTTAGTAAGTAGTGTTAAGTGCACGCTCTCCCATTTCAATGGTGTGCCGTTCTTAACCGCTTCGGTGCGTATGTTGTCTGTAAGGTTTTTGTATAACCATTCACTAAAAAACGGAGATACTGGAGCCATTAACTGCCCAACTACATTCAAGCACTCATATAAGGTTTCGTAGGCGGCTTTTTTGTCTTCACTCATTTCGCCTTTCCAAAAACGGCGGCGGTTTAAGCGCACATACCAGTTGCTTAAGTCCTCATCCACAAACTTTTCAATAGCGCGTGCTGCCTTAGTAGGTTCATAGTCCTCGTAAAAGGCCGTAACCTCTTTTATCAACGTATGCAGGCGCGATATTATCCAGCGGTCCAGTTCAGGGCGCTTGCTAACAGGCACTATGTTTTGCTCGTTTATCTTCCAGTTATCTATGTTGGCATACAGCGCAAAAAAGGCGTAGGTATTGTACAGTGTTCCAAAGTGCGAACGGATGATTTCCTGCAACCCGGCCACATCAAACTTCATGTTCTCCCAGGGGTCGCTGTTGCGCATCATGTACCAACGGGTGGCATCAGCGCTATACTTTTCTATCGTTTCAAACGGGTCAAGCACGTTGCCTAAACGCTTACTCATTTTGTTGCCGTTTTTATCCAGCAGCAGGCCGTTACTCACTACATTTTTGTAAGCAACAGAATCAAAAAGCGCAACGGCAATAACGTGCAGGGTAAAAAACCAACCGCGTGTTTGGTCAACACCTTCAGCAATATAATCTGCAGGGAAGTTTTGCTTAAATGTTTCTTCGTTTTCAAAAGGCCAGTGCCATTGCGCATAAGGCATAGCGCCGCTATCAAACCAAACGTCAATTAAATCAGCTACCCGGCGCATAGGTTTGCCGGTAGGGCTCACCAATACAATTTCATCAACATATGGCTTATGCAAATCGGGCACATCAGTAGTTTGATTGCTTATGCCTGCTTTGTTGGCTTTTTCAATTTCTGCTTTCAGTTGTTCAACGGAACCTATGCATATCTCTTCACTACCGTCTTCGGTTTTCCAAATAGGCAGTGGCGTTCCCCAATAACGGCTACGGCTCAGGTTCCAATCCACCAGGTTTTCCAGCCATTGCCCAAATCGGCCTTCGCCGGTGTGTGCAGGTTTCCAGTTTATGGTTTTATTGGCAGCTATCAGTTTGTCCTTAAAAGCAGTGGTGCGTATAAACCAGCTATCAAGCGGATAATAAATAACAGGCTTATCAGTGCGCCAGCAGTGCGGGTAGCTGTGCACGTATTTTTCAGTATGGAAAAGCTTATTCTCCAACTTAAGTTTTAGAACGATCAAATCATCCACGCTCATGTAGCTTTTTAAATCGGGGATGATGTTGTTTACACGTAGTATTTCCTTTTGCAGGTGAAACTCTTTCGCTTTTTCTTCATCGGTATAATAGCCCTCTTTAACGTAACGGCCATCCAATGGAAATTTCGGGTCGTTTACATCATCGGTAAACTTGCCCTGCCTGTCAACCAGCGTTAAGCTGCCTATGCCGTTTTGTTTGGCAACACGGAAGTCATCGCTACCGAATGAAGGGGCAATGTGCACTATACCTGTACCATCGCTGGTTGTTACAAAATCACCCAATAACACGCGGAAGGCATCGCCATCCTTGGGTTGAGCGTAAGGCAGTAGTTGCTCGTAGTTGATTCCCTCTAACTGTGCTCCTTTAAATGTGGCAAGCACGGAGAATGGTATGGCTTTATCGCCTGCCTTATAATTAGCAAGGCTAAGGCCTGCATTTGGTTCCGCAAAGTATTTACCGGCAAGGTCCTTGGCTAATACCACGTTTATAGCAAGGTGGGTGTAAGGGTTAAAGGTTTTAACCAGTACATAGTCTATCTCCTTGCCAACTGCCAGTGCAGTATTGCTTGGTAACGTCCAGGGGGTAGTGGTCCATGCTAAAAAATGCACTTCGCCACCGGCCTTTTCAAAAAGGAATTTGCTTTTAGCCTCTTCCTTTACTTTAAACATGGCCACAGCCGTGGCATCCTTTACATCGCGGTAACAGCCGGGTTGGTTTAACTCGTGCGAGCTAAGCCCGGTGCCGGCAGCAGGGCTGTAGGGCTGTATAGTGTAACCTTCGTAAAGCAGGCCTTTATCGTAAAACTTTTTTAACAGCGCCCAAAGGCTTTCAATGTAGTTGTTCTCGTAGGTTATGTACGGATGGTCAAGATCAACCCAGTAACCCATTTTTTGGGTAAGGTCGTTCCAAATGTCCGTAAACTTCATTACGTCCTCGCGGCAAAGGCGGTTGTATTCTGCCACGGTTATTTTAGTGCCTATATCAGCCTTGGTTATACCTAACTGCTTTTCTACACCTAACTCTACCGGCAGGCCGTGGGTATCCCAACCGGCTTTACGTTCAACGCGGTAACCTTGCAACGTTTTATAGCGGCAAAACAAATCCTTAAGCGCGCGGCTCATTACGTGGTGTATGCCGGGCTTGCCGTTGGCTGAAGGTGGGCCTTCGTAAAATACAAAGCGCTTATCGCCGGGCCTGCTTTCAATGCTTTTTTCAAAAATCTTCTCCTGCTGCCACCATTTAAGGATTTCCTTTTCCATGGAGGGAAGGTTAAGTTGTTCAAATTCAGGATAAGCAGAGCTTTCGGTGTTTTTTCGTTTCATAATTAAGCGGGCGAAGATAACTAATGAGGGGTGATTGCGGAACACTGTTTTAACCGCCTTTTCCGCAATAAGGCTACCCCATTCACGTTAATGCTGGGTTTTAATACTTTAGCCCTATGCAATACCGTGTTTTGTGCCTGTTATTTATAGTTACTGCGTTTAGCGCCAATGCCCAAACAAGGGCGTTGGGCACCTGGAAGATGTACCTGCCCTTTGGCAGTTCAATTACTGCCTGCGATGCGGGCGACAAGGTTTACAGTGCAGCCGGTAAGGCCGTTTTTTCCTACGAAAAGGAAACAGGTGTTATCCAGATTTACGATAAGGCCAGCGGCCTGAACGATGTGGGTATTGCCACCATTGCTTACGACCCCTCAACTAAAGTATTGGCCATTGCCTATACCAACAGTAACCTGGACCTACTCTACAATGGCACGGATATATACAACCTTAGCGATATTAAGAGCGAATCCACCAATGGTGCTATAAACATTAACAGCCTGTATTTTGCCAATGGCGATTTATATGTTTCTACCGATATGGGCATCACCATGATAAATCTTAACAAAAAGGAGATAAGCAACACTTATGTAATTGGTGCTGGTGGTGCGCAAACCAAGGTTTATGCTGTTGCTATGGATGCCACTACTATTTATGCCGCCACCGAAGAAGGTGTGAAATATGCAGCGCGCAATTCAGCTAACCTGCAGAATTTTAATTCATGGACACTTTTTAATCCTGCAACAGGCTTGCCTTCAAAAAAGGCGAAGTATGTGGAAACACTGAACAACAAAGTTTATGCGGTTATTACCGGCGGCGGTACCGATACTATTTACGGTTTCGATGGAACGAATTGGCTGACATATTACTATGACAGCCTTAATACCGTTACCAGCTTTCATACGTTTAATTCGGTATTATACTTTACGGTTTTTACCGAAGAGGGCGGCGGCTTAAATGGAAAAATTGAAGCGAATGGTAGTATAAGTACTGCGCAAACCCAGGGGCATGGCAGGCCTACGGCCTGGTATGTACTTGATAACTGGAAGTGGGAGGCCGATTTGTACAATGGCCTTTACCGCGATAACATGCAGGGCTACGTAGAGCGCATTGTGCCTGAAGGACCTTTTGCGCCTGATGTTTATGATATTGAGATAAGCAATGATGTAGTGTATGTTTCAGCCGGCTCAACAGATGATAGCTGGGGGCCAACATTTAACCCTTATGGCTTTTTTATTTACCGCGATAATAAATGGACGTATAAAAACCTGTATAACGATAATAACCTTGCTGATGTTTACGGCATACTGGGTTCAGCGCCGGTGCCTGCCAAAGGGGTAACTTATTTTGGCTCATTTTTATCGGGGCTGGTAAAGTATAACGATAATGACGGCTCTACCTATGTATACACCAAGGATAACAGCATACTGGAAGGCGCTCAACATGACCCCCAGCGCACCAAAGTAAGCGCATTGGCTACCGATGCACAATCCAACGTTTGGATATGTAACAGCGATGCGCTAAAGCCGCTGAAAGTTATTAAGGCATCGGATGAGACCATGCACGAGTTTACCATACCTTATAACATTGAGGTAATGAAAAAACTGGTGTTTGACGATTATGGCCAGATATGGGCGCCTACCAGGCCTACAGGGCTGTTAGTGTTTAGCGATAATGGCACTATTGACGATGTAACTGATGATAAATCGCGGTGGCTACATTCAGGTGCCGGTAATGGCGGCCTGCCTGCAGATGATGTGTTTTGCGTGGCGAAGGATTTGGATGGAAACATTTGGGCGGGGACCTACCAGGGCATTGCTGTGTTTTATTGCGCGGGCAGCGTGCTATCTCAAAACGGTTGCGATGCCGACCAGATTAAGGTGGTAAACCCGGATGGCTACGTTGGCTACCTTTTTGGCACTGAAACAGTAAGGGCAATAGCAGTAGACGCCGCTAACAGAAAATGGATTGGTACCACCAATGGCTTATGGCTTATTTCAGCCGATGGTAAAGACCAGCTATTGAAGTTTAATACCGAAAACAGCCCAATGCCCACCAACCAGGTAACCGATATAGAGATTGATGATAAAACGGGCGAGGTATTTATTGGCACCACGGGCGGCTTGATAAGCTACCAGGGCGATGCCGTAAGTGCCTGCAATGATTGTGAGAGCGCATTAGTTTATCCTAATCCTGTACGCCCCGATTATACAGGCCCAATTGCTATTAAAGGCCTTACTGATTTAGCCTACGTTAAAATTACAGATATAAGCGGCACGCTTATTTACCAGGGCAAAGCCAACGGCAGCCAAATGATTTGGGACGGTAAGAATTACAAAGGTGAACGTGCAAAAAGCGGTGTTTACCTGGTGTTTAGTTCTACTGATTTAGGAAAGGAAAAACGCGTAGCCAAAATTTTGCTGACCAATTAGATGGGCAGTTAATGCAATATGAAATTACATCTAAAGGTAATTTTCGTTTTTTGCTGTTGTTGCCTTTTAACCTTTTTACTTAGCGATAGTCTTTCAATTATTAAGCTTAGGCCCCAAAGTGTTCATGCATGGCGGCAGGCAGATTGCGTTTCTTACACTTTAAATTACTATCAAAACAATCAATCCTTTTTCGAGCCGCAAACACATACCCTGGTAGGTAAAAACGGACATGCTGCCAGTGAATTTCCTTTGTTGTATTTTATAACAGCCCGCTTTTATAAGTGGTTCGGCGTGCACGAATGGTTCTTAAGAGCCCTCAACTTCCTTATTTTTTTTATCGGATGCCTTTGTTTATTGCTTATTGGGTTTCAGTTTTTCGATAACAAATGGTTGAGTTTAGTTCCGGCACTTTTTACGTTCACTTCACCTTTCTTGTACTACTATGGGCTCAACTTTTTGCCTGATGTGCCCGCTTTATCACTTGCGCTTATGGGGTCATTGTTTGCATTTAAGTATACGCGCAACAAAAATGTGGTATTATGGTATGTGGCTGTTTTGGTGTTTTCGCTAGCTATGCTTATTAAAGTTTCTGCAGGCATTTCCTTTGTTGCGTTTATTGGGGCCATGGCGATACAACAATTTTATACCCGTCAATCGATAATTCCGACAAAGCATTACAAGCACATATTTACAGGGTTGTTCATTACGGTTGCCCTTAACATCTGCTGGATAGCCTTCGTTGTTAGCTACAATAAGCAAAGTAGCTCTCAGCAAAATTTAACCGGCATCTATCCTATTTGGGATGAGCAGATCAGAATCATCCTTTATATCTGTAAGCGCACATTGCTTTATTGGTCTTTAGTTATACTCAATCCTTTGTTTTGGCTACTACTGGTGGCGGGCTTTTTTCTTTTGGTAAGGAAAATAAAGGCGGGATTATTACGGACTTTTATATGGTTAAATCTAGTTGGTGCGGTGCTTTACAGTTTGCTTTGGTTTAGGGCTTACCAGCACCATGACTACTATATGATAAATCCTTTCGTGGCGTTGATATGGATTGCATTTGGTGCATGCTGTGTAATTGACCTTATGCCCTTGAAACAATTGTATTTGAATGCCGGTATGGGGCTATTATTCTTTCTGGCAATTTTATACTGCGGGAAAGTGCAAACGGATCGTTATTATCATTTTAACGGGGAGGCAATAAGTGCCGATTATTATACCGTGGAGCCCTATTTGCGTTCCATAGGTATTTCGCGAAAGGACATTGTAGTAAGTGTGCCGGACAAAACACCGAATTTGACATTATACTTTCTGAATCAACCTGGTTGGACTGAAGCTTTTACCTGGCCCGGTAATAATATAGACAACTTTGTATCGCAAGGGGTTCGGTATATAATTGTAGGCGATTCCGGCTACTTAAACAATCCTCTTTATGCTAAGCATATGGGCGAAAAAGTGGGTAGTTATGGCAGTATAGCCATCTTCAAAATTCGGCACTAAAACCCCTGCACTTGTTTCCAGTGCGTGCCGCATTGATATAGGTAGACAGTACCAGGAGTTTTCTTTTTAAAGGAAATTATCGCAGTTCCCCATTCGTCGATGTTAACCGCATAGTTGTCCGTTTCGTAATTGCCTGCCCCAATGCCCCCCAACCACCACCAGGCTCCGTATTGAGCAAATTTCAGCTGCAGGGTGTTCTCATCAACTTTTTCTACCGTAAACGAATCAGTGGTAAAGTTCATGTTGTACTGTAGAATCAATTCGCATTTTTGCTCTAATTGCTTTCCGTATTTTAAGTCAATGGTTTTTGCAAAAAAATTATCCGGTGGCAACCCACGAAACATGTAGGCTCCATCGAAATTATCGGGCAGGTTAAGTATGTCTATATGTGGAGCATCGTTCCACTTAAAGTCATCCTGCAACGACAACGATACCTCACGGTTATTATGCCAGGCACCGATGTTTTTTTGCAGGCAATAAACATTTATTAAAAGATAGATAGCCAATACCGGATAAGCGGCTTTTCTAAAGATGGCAAAAGCCGCAAAAGTTAGCGTGGCATAAGCAAACAACGAGGGAAGATAGCTGAAGCGGTCGCCTTCTATGCGGATAATGCTGGTGAAATAAAGATTAACTACCGGGGCAAGTGCAAAGATGAAGCCTGCAAAAAACAGCAGCAAAAGCCGGAGCGAGTCGTTTAATTTACTTTTCATCGCTACCAGCATTGCCAGTATAGAGGTGGATAAGCTGATGAAGATGTAAAGGAAGAAGGGCTTTTCGAAGAAGTTATAGAATTGCATTCGTAAACTGTGCGCATAAAACTGCGATAACCCCCAAAGTTTAAGGCAGTACTTGCTGAAGTTACCGGCAAGTAATGCCGGGCTAAGGTTAAAGTGTACTGCGGTACCATAATGGCCTGCAGTGTTTCCCTTCAAAAACTTGGAGAGTAGAAAGTAAACAACCACCATGGCTATAGCCGGGGCCACAAACAGGGCACTCAGTTTAACGCGCTTCTGTAAGCCAATTATACTATGCGGGGCTAGTGCTATAAACGCCCCAACGAATAAGGGGAAGCAGAAGCTTATTTCAAGCGTAAATACAGAAAGCATGAAACATGTGTAGAACCAAAGCAGGTTTTGCGGTTTTTGCTCCTCCAGGTAGTTTAAAAAGCTATGCATGGCAAGCAGCACTAAAATGCTGCAAAGTAAATAGTGCGAACAGGCATACCATACCAAAACCTCTGTTTGATATGGAGAAAGCAAGAACAGCATGCTACTGTTAAAGGCAATGCCGGTACCATAGCTTATGTTAACTGCACTTAAAAGACGAATTATTAAAAAGTAACCCAAGGCGCCTACCGAGGCATGCAGCAACGTGAAGGCCGCGTACCATCCGTAACTGTTCCAGCCAAAAATTTTATAAAGAAGAAAACCAAAGAAGTGATAAACGTAGTGTAGCGAATGATCGCCAAAGGCGAAAGCAATACCCTTCCAGCCATATTTTTGGTACGAGGCGAACCAGCCCAGTGTATCCGTTACAAACCCTGCGCCTGCTGTTGGGTAATAGGCCGCCAAAGTTATACCCCAAAACAACAACAGGATAAACAGTGGGCTTTTCAAAAAAGGTCTTTCTGTGGATAGCAAAGGGGTATGTTTCGGTAAACAAAGCAAAAAGAAAAAAGGAAACGTTTGAATTAGCTAATATTGAATACGCAAGCTGCCGATAGTTTTCTCCATGTATCACAAAACCAAGGGTATAGTTTTACATACGGTAAAATACTCCGAAACCAGTGTAATAGCCAAAATTTACACCGAAGGTTTTGGCCTGCTCTCTTTTATAGTTAAAGGTGTGCGTAGCGCTAAATCAAAAAACAAAGCCAGCCTGTTGCAGCCGCTTACTATTCTGGATATGGAGATAAGCCATCGCGAAAACAAAAACCTGCAGTTTATAAAGGAGTTTCGTCGCTTTTATAATTATTCCTCCCTGCCATTTGATACCCTTAAATCGGCTATTGCTCTTTTTCTTTTAGAAGTGATCAGCAAGTCAATTCATGAACACGAAACCAATGAGGAGATGTTTGTGTTTATAGAAGAATCACTTATTGCCCTGGATAAAGAGGAAAAACTAAACCCTGATTTCCATTTGGTGTTTCTGGTGAATTTTACCCGCCACCTGGGTTTTATGCCGCACGATAATTTTTCGGACCACCGTTCTTTTTTCGAAATGCGAGAAAGCGTTTTTGTGGCAGAGCAAGGCGCAACCACCCTTGATAAAAGAGAGAGCAAATTGTTTAATGAATTGTTAGGCGCTAACTTTTTTACCCAGCTTAAAACTAAAATGACGCGCACTGAACGCCGCCAAATGCTGATGCACCTGATTAAGTACTATCAATGGCATATCGAAAATTTCTCGCTTAAATCGCCGGAAGTGTTAGAGGAAATACTGGATTGATTACTTAACGCCCACCTTTATCCAGATGCCGGTTGCCCTTGTAAGCTTATCCTCCATAATGCAAAACACATTTCCTTTAGGTATGCTATACTTGGGTATGCAGGTTAAGATGGTTACGTTGCCGTTGCGTGTAAATACCTGTTGTTGAAACTGTTTTTCCTTAGGGCCGGCGTATAGTTGTTGTAGCAGGTACGTGCGGTAGGCATTGTTGTTTCCGGCAAATGAACAACAGAAAAGGGTGGTACCCAGTAAGGTTAATAGGCCTTTCATTGCCCCAGTTTTGAGTAGTTCTTCAAAAGTAAGCGCAAATCGCCGGATACGCTGTAATGCCGCGCATAATTAACTTCTGCCTGTTCAGCCTCATTTGTGGTAAGGCTTAAATGTTTAAAGTTATCGGCTGCGGAAAGCACCCCCGGTTTTGCACTGGGGAACTTACTAAACAGGTTTTTCTGTGAGAAACCAACCCAGCTTTTGCCCCCACTTAAAACGGCAAACCAATTAGTTAAGTAGCCGCCAAAACCTTTAATTAAAAACAAGTTAAAAGGTAATAAAGGAACTGCTACCAGGCATATGGCTAAATCAAAAACGCGCTTGCTGCGGAGGTTTTCCGGTTTAAACAGCGCAATTGATTTTTCAGCTGTGTAAATATCGCCTGCCGTATCTTTTGAGTTACTGCCTATAAGCGCATTACTTCCTTCATTCAGTATTTTGTATTCAATGCCATTACCGCAAGCGGTTATTTTTTGCAGAATGGTTTTAAATGGCACGCCTGCTGAGCAAAAAACGACTTCGTTTGCCTGGTAAATAGCTGCACTTCTTTCCACTTCATTCACTAATATACCTTTAACTATTTCGTGGTTGTACCCTGCCTGGCGCAGCAGTACTTCTGCACGGGCGGCCTCTTCAGTATTTCCAGCGATAATTGTTGTGCGCTGTTCATCATTTTCAGGCGATAAGGATTGGTGCTTTATCAGGTGGTACAAGGTACGCGTAAGCAACATCTCTAACCCCACCCATGCGGCACCCAACAAAATAATAGCTCGCGAAAAGCGCCAATCGTCCGGCAAAAAGGCATAAATAGCAGCAATGGCTATGGTGCCTATTAGCACACCCCGTATAATGCGCGATATGCGGAATGGCTTATCATAACCTCCGCTTAAAAAAGTGGCCCCTAGCCAAATAGCAATGTAAACAGGTACAATACCAAACAGAAACTGCATAGGGTAATAGTGTTCCCTGTATTTTATCATCTTCTCCCAATAATCCGTTACAAAGTAAATGCCGCCAAAAGCCAGCAAGGCATCCACTATAAACAGGTACGAGGAAGCAAAAAGGTTGGCAATAAGCGTAAGTGCTCCGCGTAAAACAATGGCAAAGTTGATGAACAAAGAAAAAAGCCCCGATTGATTGCCGCTGAAATGCTTGCGCGCAAAAATTATCATGGCGTTATAAAACACCTTTACATAGTTAAGCGAGCCCTTTTTAGTGCTCTCCCCCTTGTAGTGTATTATAGTAGTATCAGCAAAGTAGTAGTTTTTATAACCTGCCTTTACTATGCGATAGCTTAGGTCCACATCCTCGCCATACATAAAAAAGGTTTCATCCAGCAGGCCGGTTTTATCTAACGCACTTTTGCGCATAAACATAAAAGCGCCCGAAAGGATGTCAGCTTCGTTGGTTTCATGCTCAGGTAAAAAACCAAGGTGGTATTTGCCAAAAACTTTTGATTTTGGGAATAGGGCAGCAAGGCCGAAGGTTTTGTAAAAGGCAACGGCCGGTGTAGGCAGTCCTCTTTTTGATTCCGGCAGAAAGTTGCCGCGCCCGTCAATCATATGCACACCAAGCGCACCGGCATCGGCATGGCTATCCATAAAGGCGATACACTTTTCAAAAGTGTCTTCGGCCACCACGGTATCAGGGTTAAGTAGTAAAACGTACTCACCCTGCGCTACTTGCATGGCCTGGTTGTTGGCCTTTGAAAAACCGGTATTCTCTTTATTGGCTATACACTTAACCCAGGGAAACTGCTGTTGCACCAGCTCAACCGATCCGTCAACTGAGGCATTGTCCACCACGTAAACCTCTGCGGCTATATTTTTAATAGCACGGTTAACGGAGATAAGGCATTCCTCCAGAAAATACTTGACGTTATAATTAACTATTACAATGGTAAGCTTCATGCCTGCGCGCAAGATAGGGGGAAATGCCGTAATAAGACAACAGCAAAATATTGTGCGCTAAAAGGGGCAAGATATTAGTTTCCGCCTTTTACCAGTGTGTTTTCATATGGCAGGCGGGTAGCAATGGAACGTGCCAACGTCATTTCATCGGTATATTCCAACTCTCCACCAAAGGATACCCCCCTGGCGATGCTGGTAATTTTTACAGGGTAATCACGCAACTTTTTCGATACATAAAAGATGGTAGTATCTCCTTCTATAGTAGGGCTTATGGCCATAATTACCTCTTTAACGCTGCCGCTCTTTATACGCTCTACCAGGCTGTCAATATTCAACTTTTCAGGGCCAACACCATCAATAGGCGATATAATGCCCCCTAAAACATGGTACACTCCACGGTAAATGCCTGTGTTTTCTATAGCTATCACATCGCGTATGCTTTCTACAAGGCATAGGGTGCTTTGGTCGCGGTGAGAATTATCGCATATTTCGCAAATTTCATGGTCGCTAACATTATGGCAATGGCGGCAAAATTTTATCTCGCTGCGCATTTTAGCCACCGTATCTCCAAAAAATTTCACCTTTTCGTTATCCTGCTTAAGCAAATGCAGCACCAGGCGCAAGGCTGTTTTTTCTCCTATCCCCGGCAGTTTGGTAAACTCTGCCACAGCATCTGCAATAAGTTTTGAAGAATATTTCATCGTGGCCGAAATATAGAGCGAATATGGCAAACTATGGTGTTAAAGAAGTAAAGTGCATTGTTAGCTTTTGCCTATTTTTCGCCTAACAATGAAGGCTGTATCGCAATTTTTTAGTAGCTACAATTCCTCTAAAGGTGCTTACTTATTTACGGGCATCTTTCTTGTATCGGCAATCACTCTCATAGTTTTTGCCAACGGCACCTGCGATGAAGGCGATAGCGTAATGCACTATCAATTTGCCCGCTGGTCGTGGGCACACCCTGCCCTGTTTTTTCACCACTGGGCTAAACCTTTATACGTTTTGCTGGCTTCACCTTTAGCTCAATTCGGCTTTAACGGCATTAAGGTTTTTAATGTATTAACCGCCTGTTTGTGCATGCTGCTTACTTATAAAACCTGTTACAAGTTGGCCATACCCCGCAGTTCTTTGGTGATTGTTCTTTTGGCCATGGCTCCGGCCTGGCTAAAGCACTCATTATCGGGTTTAACTGAACCCCTATTTGCCTGCATCATGTGCTTATCCATTTTTTTGTATTTAAAGAACCGGATAGTACTAGCGATAATTATTGTCTCGTTTCTTCCATTTATCCGTTCCGAAGGGTTGATTATTGCCGGGATATTCGGCTTGTTGCTGCTGGTTGAGCGGAGGTGGAAAATTATTCCGCTATTGCTGACAGGTCATTTGGTTTACGGTATAGCCGGGGCCTTTATTCATGGAACGGTTTTATGGGTTTTTACCCATATACCTTATGCGCGCCTTGGCAGTGTGTACGGGATAGGTACCTGGGGGCATTTCTTCAGCAATCTCCCGGTAATTACCGGAATACCTTTGCTGGTTTTACTGGTGGCGGGCCTGGCCTACGGGTTAAAAGAGTTACTTACCAAAAGCCTGATAGGGAGGGAAACCCTTTTGGTATACGGTTGTTTTGTAAGCTATTTTTTGGCGCACGTTATTTTTTGGGCTCTGGGAATTTTCAATTCCTTTGGCATGTTGCGGGTATTGGTAGCTGTAATGCCTCTTATGGCTATTATTCAGTTGCGTGGGTTGAATATGCTGGCTCTTTTGCCCTTTCCTAAACTTATTATCCGTACGGCTATAGTGGCAGTCCTTCTCTTTCCTTTTGTTCCCGAAAATCACTATAGCTGGAAATTTGATCGTGATTTTAAATTAGGTAACGACCAAATGCTTCAATTGCAAATGGGTAAATACATCCGCCAGCATTTTTCAGATTATCAGCAACGGCGTTATTATTTTGATGCAAATTACATTTCCGTTGTAATGGACTTCGATTTTTTCGACGAACAGAAAAGCCGGCGCGTTTCTGAATGGGTTGCTCAAAGCGATAATAAACCCTGCTTTGTGATTTGGGATGACTGGTATTGCGCCTTTGAAGGTGGTATACCTTTAGACAAACTGCTGCACGACCAAAATTTGATTTTAGTAAAAGAGTTTTCGGTTGTTTACGGAAATGGCCCTGCCAGAAGAACAGTGCTTTTTATCAATAGCCCTTAGCTTGTTATATCCAAAATACTAATGTGTTTTTCAGAATTGCTATCTTGCGTGGCTTATGGTTCAAAAGCTATCCATCATAATACCTGCATATAATGAAGGCCCCACCATACATAAAATACTGGAAAAAGTATACGCCGTACAATTAATTAACGGAATACAAAAAGAAGTAATTGTTGTAAACGACTGTTCAAAGGACAATACAGAAGAAGCCGTTCTGAATTACACAAAAACCAATTCCCGGTTAAATGTTCAGTACCGCAAACATGAAGTAAATAAAGGCAAAGGCGCCGCATTACATACAGGCATACGCGAGGCCAGTGGTGATGTTATAGTAATACAGGATGCAGATCTGGAATATGACCCTAATGAATATAACCTGCTGCTAAAACCAATAGTAGATGGATTTGCAGATGTGGTTTACGGGTCACGTTTTATGGGCGGCAAGCCGCACCGTATTCTTTTCTTTTGGCATACTATAGGCAATAAATGGCTCACATTTATGTCTAACATGTTTACTAACCTGAACCTGACGGACATGGAAACCTGTTATAAAATGTTTAGGTCTCCGATAATTAAATCGCTTGATTTAAAAGAAGAGCGCTTTGGCTTTGAACCGGAAGTAACAGCAAAAATCAGCCGGTATCCTAAGATAAGGATTTATGAAATTGGCATAAGCTACTATGGCCGTACCTATGAAGAAGGTAAAAAAATAGGATGGCGTGATGGCTTTAGTGCCATTTGGTATATTTTGAAATACAACCTGTTTTAGCACCCCGGCTGTAGGAAAGCCGTAATCTGTCAAAACAGCGGGTGGATATTCTGCTACAAAAGTTGAAGCTAAAACCCGCTGCAGGCATCTAACTGCATGTTTTTAATCAGGAGTTCACCGTTTCCATCGTTCATTACAAAAACTTTCAGCTTATCGGTTTGTAAGCTTCCGTACGGGATTTGTGAATAAAAAGAAACCTTGCCCTTAGCCGGTGATTCGAAATGCCAAACACCGTAAGGAGGTTTATTGGGTATCTTGTTTTGTATCCTTAGCGTTTTGTACGAAGTTGCATTCTCGCCTCTTTTAAGTTGTATTACAATATTGGTGCAGTCGTACAAATTGGTGTTCGAACGGAGGTTATAGGCATCAAAAGATACTTTTAACCAATCACCATTTGAAAGTTTGCAACTGCCTAATGTGGAGTCGATAAAAGTGTAGGCCTGGCCCTTTTCTTTCAGCTTTAATACATATTGACCGTCTTGCGACTTTTGAGAAAAAGGGCTTATTGAATCGGTTAGCGCGTTAAGATAAATGCTGTGCTTTAGAGTGGCCTCAGCAGGCTGTACCTCGCCCAGGTCATAAACAACTAAGTCAGAAAGCTCCGTTTTTGTTTTGAACAGGGTGTGCCAATAAAACGTACGATTGCTGTCCTCGCTCCAAAGCAGGTTAATGCTGCACTGGTATGACATTATGAATTGATGAACAATGAAAAGAAGAAGCATCGGAGCCACTATCCATTTTCCGATGCGCGCTTTCAGCATACAATTAAGAGTAGTCGCCATTGGTATAGCCAGTAGGGGGTAAACTTCAACCATTGGCCGGCTGCCCAGTCCGTTAACGTAGTTCCAGCACCACCAGCTGTATATAATGTAGGCATGAACAGTGAAGAAAAAAGGAATAAGAATTTTAAAAGGTGATTTTTTGAACAGTAAAGGCAGCATACCAGCCACGGCTAAAAGCATGACCGGAGCATAAGGGAAAAAACCATTTTGAAAACCAAACAGGCCTCTATATAGATGCGGGTGCCCGAAATCAAAAGATTCGTTACCGTAACTGTAATAAACCCAGTGGCCCGAGGTGTACTTCCAATAAACCATTTGCGGAAGCACTGCAAGGCTAAATGCAGCTATGCTTGCCAGTATTTTCAAAAAGTTTTGTTGTAGAAAAGAAAAGCGCTGGGTTATTGCGGCCAGGCTTGTAAGGCCGAATAGTAAGGGAATAAGCAGGAAGAGAATATCGTTTGGCCGGCATATCGAGGTAAGCCCTGCGGCAAATCCTATAAGCAACGCGTAGCGCCATGCAGCAGTTTTGTAAAAGAACACCGTGCCATATATGATAAGACAGCATAAGCCAAACAAATATGGATGGGCCATGGGTGAAGTTTCAACGCAGAAGTATAAAAGGTTGGTGGCTACAGATACGGCGATAAGAGTTAATGCGGTTACTGTATCAGAAAAGTACAGTAACAAAACCCTTCGTAAAAAAAAGAGGCCCAGCATTACATATATGGTGGTAGAAAGGTGCGCTAAAATCAGGTAAATGGGGGATAGCCCATTGGCCCTGGCGCCGGATATTTTAGCCAGAACATGGGCAATGCCGAAAAAGGGCGCTTGTAGTATAGCAATACCACAGGGAGCCTTGATCACCACTTTTGTGCCATCGCCCGGATAGGAGTACTCAGGACCCTGGTAATTTCTTGTGGTGTCTTCATACGTCCCTCCTTCCAATGAACGGTGAGTTATGGACGTATGCAGGTTATCTAAATCATGATGAATAAAAAGTGCAGGATTGTAAACGTAATATTCCCAGCTATCCCCCCCGGCTAATATGCCACCGCTTTTCCATCGTTGGAAATAGAAGGTGGATGCGAGAAGAAAAACTGCAATAAACAGAAGTGCTAAACTGCTGAGTGGTGTTTTCACGTGCCGCTATGATACCAAATAAGCGCTTAAGCGCCAAGCTTAGTGCGCTTCCAGCCAATTCAAACCCGTGCCCATTTCAGCTTCAATGGGCACGCGGGTTTTAATGGCGTTTACCATTTTTTCGTACACAATTGGTTTGATAATCTCCACTTCATCCTTATGGGCATCAAATACCAATTCATCATGCACCTGTAGGGTCATTCTCGATTTAAAATTGCGCTTCTTAAACTCCTCATGAATATTGATCATAGCAATTTTAATAAGGTCGGCTGCTGAACCCTGCACAGGGCTGTTAATGGCGTTACGCTCCGCAAAGCCGCGCACTGTAAAGTTCTTAGAGTTTATATCGCGCAGGTAACGCTTTCTACCTTTAAGTGTTTGCACATAGCCATGATCGCGGGCAAACTGTATGTTGCCATTCATATATGCTTTAATTTTAGGAAACTGCTTAAAGTAGTTTTCAATAATCTCTTTGGCTTCGGTTCTTGATACGCCTATGTTTTCTGCTAGCCCGAAAGCGCCCTGGCCGTAAATGATACCAAAGTTTACACTCTTGGCCTTATAGCGCATTTCCTTAGTAACCTGCTCAATGGGCACGCCATACACCTTGGCTGCTGTCGCTGTATGGATGTCAATCTTCTTTTCGAAAGCCTCACTCATGTTTTCGTCGCCGCTTAACTCTGCCACCAAACGCAGCTCTATTTGCGAGTAATCGGCTGATAGAATAATATGGTCCTCATCGCGGGGTATAAATGCTTTGCGAACTTCCTGTCCACGTTCCGTTCGTATAGGTATGTTCTGGAGGTTAGGGTTATCGCTGCTTAAGCGGCCTGTAGCTGCTACTGCCTGCCTAAAAGTGGTGTGCACCCTTCCTGTTTTCTTGTTTATCATTAAAGGCAGGGCATCTACGTAAGTAGATTTCAACTTGGTAACCTCGCGGTAGTCCAAAATTTTATTGGCAATGGGGTGGTGCTTGCTTAAAGCCTGCAAGGCATCTTCGTTGGTAGATAACTGGCCGGTGGATGTTTTCTTGCCTTCAAACGGCAGTTGTAAGCGGTTGTAGAGTATATCGCCTAACTGCTTAGGCGAGTCCACATTAAATTCCAGGCCTGCCAGTTCATAGATTTCCGAACGCACTTTAAGCATATCGGTTTCCAGCACTTTCGAAAAATTGCGGAGGAATTGCTCATCCAGCCTTACGCCTTCATACTCCATATCAGCAAGCACTTCTACTAACGGATGTTCTATTTCATCCAGCACGCGCTCCACCTGCTGCTGGTGCGCCATAGGTGCAATTTTGTGTTTTAGCTGCAGGGTTATGTCGGCATCTTCGGCAGCGTATTCAGCAATTTTATCAAGGGGCACATCGCGCATGCTACCCTGCTTTTTACCTTTGCCAATTAACTCATCAATGCCAATTGGCGTGTAGCCCAGGTAAGTTTCGCTCAGGTAATCCATGCCGTGCTTAAGGTCGGGCTCCACCAGGTAGTGGGCCAGCATGGTATCGTATATAGGTAACTTCACCTGCACGTCGTAACGCTTAAATACCAGCAGGTCAAACTTTACATTCTGCCCTATTTTGATTTGGGTTTTGCTTTCCAGCAAAGGCTTAAACAGCTGGGCTATCTTTTTTGTCTCTACAAAATCGGGCGGACAAGGCACATAATAAGCTTCGCCTGCTTTTACGCTAAAGCTCATGCCTACCATATCCAGTGTAAAATAATCCAACGATGAAGTTTCTGTATCAAAGCAAAACTCAGGGTGCGCTTCCAACTCCTTCACTAATTCTTTAATAGCCTCTACGCCTTCAACAATCTTATAGTTGTGCGGGGTGTTGGCTATTGTTTTGCCTTTTATTACTTCGGCAGTTTCAACGGTAACAGCCGCGCTGGCAAAAAGGTCTTGTTGTGTACCGGCTTCTGTAGCTACAGGCACTCCCGGTGATTGTTGATTGGCAGTATAATCCGTGCCGATGATACGTTTGCCAAGGGTGCGGAATTCCAACTCGGCAAAAATGGCTCCCAGCTTTTCTTTGTCCGGGTTTTCCATCTTCAGTTCGTCATCGGTAACGTCAATAGGCACATCAAGCTTAATGGTGGCAAGGCGTTTTGAAAGCAAACCCTGATCGGCGAAATTTTTCACGTTTTCGCCAACCTTGCCTTTTACTTTATCGGCATTGGCAATAAGGTTTTCAATACTGCCGTATTCCTTAATAAACTTCTTAGCGGTTTTCTCGCCTACGCCCGGTATGCCCGGTATGTTGTCTACCGAATCGCCCCACATGCCCAGTATGTCAATTACCTGCTTAGGGTCTTCCACTTCCCACTTTTGTTTTATTTCTTCCACGCCAAGCACTTCCACATCTCCTCCCGAACGCGCCGGCTTATAGATGTAGATGTTGTTGCTAACCAATTGCGCATAGTCCTTATCGGGGGTAACCATATATACAATATGGCCTTCCTTGGCTTTTTTACAGGCAATGGTACCTATGATGTCGTCAGCCTCATAGCCGTCAAATTCAAGAATGGGAATATGCCAGGCTTCTAAAATTGATTTTATGTGCGGTACAGCAAAAATGATGTCTTCAGGTGTTTCCTGGCGGTTGGCTTTATAGTCGGCAAACTCAGTAACCCTTTCAGTGGCTTCGCCCTTATCAAAAACCACAGCAAGGTGGGTGGGCTTCTCCTTTTGTATCAGGTCAAACAGGTTATTGGTAAAGCCGAAGATAGCCGCTGTGTTTTGCCCCTTTGAGTTTAAAAGGCCGCCACCTGCCTTGCCGCTGTAGGAATTATTAAAGGCGTAGTAAGCCCGGAAAATCAGGGCGTAAGCGTCAAGCAGAAATAATTTATTGTCAGTCCAATCGGTATGTCCCATAAAAGTGCGTTGTAATAAAGAGGTGTAATCATCGCGAAGAAAAGAAATTCCCGCTGTACGACCTGTAAAAGGCAGGGCTGTTAAAACTCTTTGTCAAAGCCCAGTTCATCCATTATGTCGCCCAACTGGTTATAGATATATTCTTTGCTAAGGCCGTATTCCTCAAGGCTGTATTCGTGCTTGCTTTTGTAGTTCTGGTTACGCTTCTGCTCACGGCCAAGGGCAGTGGCAAATTTCTCTGAAACCTCCCAGTTAAAATGCTTGTAGATGTCCAGCACCGTTTGCTGTGGGTCCGCCAGTAAATCATCGTACTTTACCTGGAAAAACTGCGATGGGGGAACTGTTTTTCGCATTTCGCGGGAATACTTGTAAAAGCTTAT
The DNA here is from genome assembly GCA_039811145.1 of Chitinophagales bacterium. Lineage (GTDB taxonomy): Bacteria > Bacteroidota > Bacteroidia > Chitinophagales > LD1 > Bog-950. The sequence continues at coordinate 75,352 of JBDHYB010000006.1, forward strand.
GCCGTATTGCGCCCATACCTGCTTGCTTGGGTCATGCTTAGGCACATCGGGCGAGTGGAAGTTGTACATGGCCGTAAACATGCTGGCCATACTTGGCACTGCATCGTATGGGTGGCGGGCAATGTAAATTATCTTGGCATCCGGGAAACGTTGAAGCAGTGACTTAAACCGCGCTGTGCTCATCACGTTTTTCGAAAGGTAGGTTTTGTTAGGCCCGGCCCGGTAAACAAAGCGCTTAACGCAGCTTTCGTAAAAATCCATTACGTGCTTGCGTATGCTCTCCGGTTCATCATCCAGAAATTTGTTGTCGTTATGCAGATGGAAGTAAGGGAAAGGGATAAAAATGCCGGGGCTCATTAGTGTTTGGGCAAAGGGCAATTCATCTTCCTCTGCCTTATTAAAACCCATGGCATGTATATCATCCCATCCGCCCCAAAACTTTTCATCCAGCCGGTCCATTAATTTGCCTATAACACCGCGCAATATTTTTTTATCGATCCAACTGAACAGTTGGTAAAACTGCACAAAGGAGGAGGTCATAAAAAAGGTATGTGCATTCTTGGTAAATACAAAACGTTCCTTATCCAGGGCCACCAAGCGGTGCAGGTAGGTAGTGCCGCTACGCGGGCTTGAAATAATGAAGACAGGCTGTTTTATTTTGATGTTGCGGTGGCCACTGTGAAAAATGGCGTCCATCAGGCGGAAAAACAAGTGTACTACCTGGTTAAGGTAATACAGGAAAATAAACAACACCGAAAGCAGCCAAACCTTCCAGCGGAAATGGCGGTATGTTTCAACAATAATATCGCCCAGTATTTTATAGCGGACGTAATAAAAACCAGCACGTATATAAATCATAATCCCTGATGCAAAGGAAAGCTTTGGGCAATATTCTGCCAAACGATTTAAATGAAGACTTTATTTTAGCCGGAACGTTTAAAAATGATTTCGAACCGTCAGCTTTTTCTGTCACACCTGGCCCAAACCAGCCCTTCGCCCCTTCTTATTGAAATAGAACGTGCCGAAGGAATGTATTTGTACGGCCCCGATGGCAAAAAATATATGGATTTGATTGCAGGTATTTCGGTAAGTAACCTGGGCCATTCGCACGCCGAAGTTGTAAATGCGGTAAAGCAACAAGCTGAAAAATACATGCACCTGATGGTTTATGGGGAGTTTGTGCAAAGCCCGCAGGTAATGTACGCTACCGCCCTAAGCAAGGTATTACCGGCTACGTTAAACAGTGTTTACTTTACCAATAGCGGCGCTGAGGCTACTGAAGGCGCCATGAAACTGGCTAAGCGTTTAACCGGCCGCCGGCAGTTTGTTCATTTTAAGGATGCTTACCACGGCAGCACACAGGGCGCACTTAGCCTAATGGGTGATGAAACTTTCAAGCGCAAATTCAGGCCCCTGTTACCCGGTACCTTGCAACTGGACTTTAATAGTGTACAGGATTTGGACAAGATAACCGCAGCAACAGCAGCAGTAGTAGTTGAGCCGGTAAAGGCAGAAAGCGGAGTGACGCTGCCTGAAGATGGCTATCTGAAGCTGCTGCGTAAAAAGTGCGATGAAACCGGTGCGTTACTGATTTTTGATGAATGCCAAACAGGTTTAGGACGAACAGGAAAACTGTTTGCCTTTGAGCATTACGGAGTAGTGCCTGATGTGCTATTGCTTGCCAAAGCTTTTGGCGGGGGCATGCCGCTAGGCGCTTTCATCTCCTCGCAGGAAAAAATGAAGGTTTTGTCCGATAACCCCATACTGGGCCACATTACCACCTTTGGCGGGCACCCCGTGTGTTGCGCCGCAGGCCTGGCTGCCTTTAATGTGCTGCAGAACGACAAACTTGTTGCCGGGGTAGAAGCGAAAGGACAATTGTTTGATGATTTATTGGTTAGCCCCAAGATTAAAGCAAAACGGAGAAAGGGCCTTATGATGGCCGTGGAGTTTGCAGATTTTGAGCAGAATAAAGCCATAATTGACCGCTGTATCGAAAAGGGTATTCTAACTGATTGGTTTTTATTTACTCCGCATTGCATGCGTATCGCTCCTCCTTTGATTATAACCGAAGAGGAGATACGCCATGCCTGTTCTGTAATTTTAAGTTGTATTGAATAACCTATCTTGAAAACAAGTGCACCTATAGCCTTTCTTCTTACAGCCATTGCGCTTGTTTTTGTTGCGTCATGCAAAAAGGAAACAATAGAGCTGCTGACACAGGAGGTAAATTCAAATACAACCTTGCAACTTACTGATGTTGTTTTTGCCAACGATTCTGTAGGCTTTGCCTGTGGGGGCGACCGCTGGAGCAAGGGCATAGTTTTGCGTACCACGGATGGCGGCCAAACCTGGAGTAACCCTGATAGCCTTTTTGATCAAGCAGCTTATAGCCTGGATGCTTTTTCAGCGGATGAGGTGTATATAGGAGGGGGAAACTCGTACTTTGGCCATTCGCTGGATTCAGGCAAAACCTTCAACACAAAACAAAGCGACTACAAGAGAATATTCGATATAGCTTTTGCTGACCATAACAGGGTGGTTAAAGTGGGTGCAGAAAATGCCTATAGCGATGGGCATATAGCTTACAGTTCAGACGGAGGGTTAAACTGGACAAGGACAGATTACCTGACAGCAATGACCAGCGTGCAATTTTCTGATAACAATACTGCATTTGCCTCGGGCTACGGCGTAGTTTATCGCTCAACCGATGGAGGCGCACACTTTGAACCCTTGGATGTACGTGGCGATTTTTTTCTGGGGCTTAGTTTTCCATCCGCTTCCACAGGCTATGTTGCCGGTTACGAAAAGCTGATTTTAAAAACCACCGACGGGGGCAATAGCTGGAAACGTGTTATGCGCGGCAATGCTCCTTTTTCACCACGCGAGCATTTTCGCACCATTAAATTTTGGGATGATAATAACGGCTTTGTTTGTGGCGATGGTGGTATAATGTATCAAACCAATAATGGGGGTGATAGCTGGAAAAAGGTTAAGCAATTTACGGATGTAAACCTTATGGCTATTCACCTGTTTTCAGCTACCGATGGTATTGTGGTAGGCGCTGACGGCAAGATGTTTTTGTTTAAAAGCCCCCAATAATTTTAGCTGAATATTTCTGCAATCATACAGCGGGCACTGCCGCCACCTATATTTTCAATGGTATCTAAAGGTGCAGAAAGGATGCGCGCCTGTTTTTCAATAAGCTCTGTTTGCGGTTCAGAAAAGTGTTTTTGGGCTCTTGCGCTCATTACTAAAAACTTCTCTCCTTTATTGTTCTGCAACAACAGGCAGTTGCCGCAAAAGTTCTCCATTTGTTCAAGGCTTATTTCAATCACCTCTTTGTTTTTTCTCAATGCCGCTAGCAAATCTTCGGCCCCATCAGTAATGCAGTCGCTACAGATAATGGCTAAATCATCGCTTACACTCAGCACAACATTAGTATGGTAAATGGCATTTCCCTGGCTATCGGCTGTATTAAACGTAAAGGGCGTATAGCTTAAATGCTTTGCAACCAATGCAACCAAATCCTTGTCGGTTCTGGCAGAAAGCGCGGCGTAAACTACCTTGTTAGCATGGTCAAACACCAGGCTGCCGGTGCCTTCCAGAAATTGGCCTCTGCTTTCAAACTCCGTTAAATCCAGTGTTGTGCTTGCTTTTAAAACGTGGGTAAGTTCGCTTCTTCGCTCCAATCTTCTTACAGGAGAAAACATGGGATATAGTACCAATTGTCCGCTTGGGTGGCTGCTAAACCAGTTATTGGGGAATACAGCATCAGGTTTAACCGGCTCGTTGCTATCTGCCAGTATCACTACTTCAATTCCGTTGTTGCGCAAAAGTTCAGCAAGCCGGTCAAACTCAATAAGCGCAGCACTTTGAACCTGTTGGGCTGATAGGAACGTATTGTTTTGGAAAGAATTGTTTACGGCCGTTTCAGTATTAAAACCAAAAGCTGAAGGCCGCACCATTAAAATTTTAGAAGTAAGCATATTAAAATGCTACCCCCGCGCACATTTCGTAAAACTGGGCAACAAAAAAGTGAGTCTTTAAATTACTGCCAATAAAGAATTTGGTGTTTTTGTTTTTGCCAACGCTTACGAAATAGTAGTTGGCTCCTATCTTTACATACATAGGCGCATCCTTGCGAGGGTTTAGCAGGTAAACGCCGGCCATAAAGTAAATACCTACCTTGCCCATAATCACTTCGTCGCCAGCAAAAAGGCTGATGTTCATAGAAGACAGCGTGCGGCTGTATTTAAAGTCGTTGCCGTAATAGCCTATAAGGTCGTAAGCCGCCTGGTTGAATTCTACGGAGGCCCCGCCAAGCACTTTGTTTACGATGCTGGTGTAGTACGCATAGTTTATGGTGCCAATGTATACCGGAAACTTCGCACCTTTATACGGGCGCGATTCCTGTATACCCATGCTGTATTTTATCATTACCTCGTGTCTTTTTTTGGGCTTGCTCCACTTAGCACGGTTATAACGTAAGGAATCCGAAACGCAGGGGAAGTATCGTAAACCAAAAAATACAGCAGGGGTATTAATCCCAAGGTTAGGGAACTGCACTGCGGAATTAGAGTAGTGCGTAAACGAAACACCCATGGTTAGCTGCACATTGGGATGTGGTTTGATGTCAATACCCAGTTTAACCTGTGCCGATGAATTAAGGGTGGATCCAATAACCACATTCTCAGGGTTTGTTTGCAGGTTAAAGTGCCGGGGAACAATAGCTATACCTGAGCCGGCCCTTACGTAAAAATCTACATAACGGCTGCGCACTATCCAGAATTTAGCAACACCCATCAGCATGTAAGCATCGCCGAAGTACTGATAATCGCCATGGCGGAAAAAGGTAAAGGCCGCTCCCAACTCAGGATAATGCAGTTTGCGTTGCCATTCTTTAGTTCCTAAAGTTTGTTTGTAGGCCGCTACTTCAAACCCATGTGTAAACTCGGTTGGGCGTGGTTTAAAACGGGAATTATGCGCCAGTATCCGCCCGAATATATAGTCGGCCTCAATGGAGTATTTGCCAATCTTTCCGAATTTTTCATCGGGACGGGCAAAGACCAAAGCCGGTAAAAAAATTAAAAGAAGGATAAAGCGCACCGCTCAAAAATAAACCAAACGAAGTTCTAACTTCGCCAAAATTTTTACCCATGAAAATGAACCGTACGCGCAGTTGGTTTAAAACAAGTTCAGGAAGAGTTATTGCCTACTTCCTGCAGGGCTTGTTATTGATTGCGCCAGTATTCGTAACCTTCTATGCGCTCTTTTCCATATTCGATTGGCTGGATAGCAAAGTGAACCTGGTTTTTGAAAAGATGTTCCATTTCTATTTCCCGGGTTTGGGCATAGCGGCCATGTTTGTGCTTATAACCATAATTGGTGTTATAGGCTCTATAGTTTTTCTGCAGCCGCTACTACACGTGGTAGATGCCGTAATGGAGAAAACACCGGTGGTAAAAGATATTTATTCATCGCTAAAGGATTTTTTCAGCGCCTTTATCAGCAACAAGAAAAAGTTCGACAAGCCGGTGCTTTTTGAATTTGGGAAAGGCTCAGGCGTGTATAAAATGGGCTTTATTACCCAGGATGATTTAAAGGAGCTGAATATACTGGACAAGGTGGCGGTATATGCGCCTTTGTCGTATAACCTTTCGGGCTTGCTATACATTGTAAACCGCGACCAGATACAGGTGCTTAACGATGTTAGCGCCGGTGATGTTATGAAGTTTGTGGTTAGTGGTGGGGTAACAGAAATTGAAGAGGAGCAGAGTGCGCCACTTCCGCCGCCTACGGCTTAAGCTGCTTCAGCAGTTCAGTAGCCAATAACGCATATTTGGTTTTGTTGTTTTCTGCAGCCAGCGCTTGCAGTTCATTTTGCGCACTTACCTTATCGGTTGCCAGTTTACATTTGGCGCTAAAGTACTGCGCTGCCTGCCGGTAATAAAGGCTGCTCCCCGTTTGCCTAAGAGGATTGAAATACAACAGCGCCTTTTCTGTTTCGCCCTGCATAAACAAAGCGTAACCATATTGCAGCATCCAATACTCTGTTTGGCGGGCATCCATTCGGCAGTTTTCACCTTCTTCCAGCAGTTGCACTGCGGCGGAGTAGTTTTTTATACGGCTGCAGTAAATGCCGTAAATAACAAAGGGTTCGCAGTTGCCTCTAAACTGCCTTACACCCCGCTCCATTATCAGCGGTGCATACCAATCAGGTAAACCCGAAACGGTAAGCGCTTTAAAATCATCTACCGAAAAGCTATCGCGGTAAGTAAGTAACAACTTTGCAAGCGTATGTTCATCATAATAGCTGTTTGAATCTGTAGCTTGAATAAAAGCCTCCAGTTTTCGTACGTACCGGCTGTCGCTATCAGAAAATAGCCTTAACGCAGTGTAAAAGTCGCCCAGCTTGTTTTGAAATTCCCGGTCGTAGCGCTCAAGTGTAAGTTGACTATTATCGTAATAAGCCAGCTGACTGTAAATAAAGGCCGAGTTAAGGAAAGTGGTTTCGTCAATATTTTTTTTGCGCAGGGCTGAATCCAACCAGCTTAAGGCTTCTTTCATTCGGCCCGTATAAAAGTATTCTGCCGCTATATCAGCTCGTATGCCGCCCAGTTCAGGATATTGTTGTGCAATGAAGTGATAAACCTCCATGGCATCTTCAATGCGGTTGCGTTCTTTTATTTTGCGGGCATACTCGGCCATATTATAGGCTTGTTCGCCGGTGCTGTCGGGCACTGCTTTCATTAACTCCTTAATGCCGGCCTTTAGCTTCTCTTTATCTAAGGATAGCGCATAAAGGCTGCATAAGCCTTTCTTAATATCCAGCCGTGCAGGATTCAGTGTCAGGCATTTCTTCCATATTTTTTCTACATCTTTTTCAGTAGCAGCAGGTATTACGGGTGGCAATAGGGCCATGCTGCTAATAGAAGTATCAAATATGGCTTCGTTTTCTGCAGAGATAACAAGCGGCGTGGGTAGTTCATTCCATTTGCGGTTAAGGATAACGTTGCCTTTCATCATTAAGGCATCAACGTTTTTCTTGTCCTTTTTTAAGATAGAATCCAGGTAGTGGTTGGCTGCATCAAACTGGTTTTTTTGAATCAGCATTCCGGCAGTTGCAACAATAGTGCTTTGGGCATTACAGGCAACCGTAAATGCAAGGGCCAGTACTAATGCAATGTTTCTGGAGAACATAGTTTTTAATTGGATGCAACAACAGCAGCGGCAAGCTCCTCGCGTAAAAACTTGGCGGTGTGGCTGGTTTTATGCTTGGCAACTTCCTCGGGTGTGCCTGTGGCAATAATTTGCCCCCCACGGAAACCGCCCTCTAAGCCAACATCAATAATATAGTCCGCTACTTTTATTACGTCCAGGTTGTGTTCAATAACCAAAACGGTATTGCCCCTTTCTACCAGGCGGTTCAATACATCCAACAGCACGCGTATATCTTCAAAGTGTAAACCGGTGGTAGGTTCATCAAGTATATAAAATGTTTTGCCGGTATCTTTTTTAGAAAGTTCGGCTGCAAGTTTAACGCGTTGTGCTTCGCCACCGCTTAAAGTGGTGGATGATTGCCCCAGCCTTAAATAACCCAGCCCCACATCATTCAATGTTTTAAGCTTGGGGTATATGGATGGGATACTTTCGAAGAACTCCAGCGAGTCCTCCACGGTCATGTTCAGCACATCGCTTATTGATTTGCCTTTATAACGCACTTCCAGGGTTTCGCGGTTGTAGCGCTTGCCGTTACACTTTTCGCACATCACTTCCACGTTCGGCAAAAAGTTCATTTCAATCACCTTCATGCCGCCGCCGCCGCATTCTTCGCACCTTCCGCCTTTCACGTTAAACGAAAAGCGTCCTGGTGTGTAACCACGTATCTTAGCCTCGGGCAGTATGGCAAACAACTTGCGTATTTCGTCAAACACTTTAATGTAAGTAACGGGGTTACTGCGCGGCGTACGCCCGATAGGTGATTGGTCAATATCAATAACCTTATCCAGGTTTTCCAGCCCTTCAATTTTCTTATAGGGGAGCGGACGGTGACGCCCGTTCCATACATAGTTGTGAAGTATGGGGTAAAGCGTTTCGTTTATTAAACTCGATTTACCGCTACCGGATACACCCGATACACAAATAAAGGTGCCCAGTGGAAACTCAACATCCACATTTTTAAGATTGTTGCCCGTTGCCCCCTTTAGGCGCAAAAACTTGCCATTCCCTTCTCTGCGGTTAGTCGGTATCTCAATTTGTAATTGGTTGCTTAAAAACTTAGCCGTAGTAGAGCCTTGCTTTAAAAAATCCTTTGGCGTTCCGTAAGCAACAATTTTACCACCATGCTCGCCGGCGCGCGGGCCAATGTCAATTATGTAATCGCTCTCCAGCATTATCTCTTTATCGTGCTCTACCACCAATACAGTGTTGGGGTTAGATGCTAATTGCTTTAGAGCCGTTATCAGTTTACGGTTATCGCGCTGGTGCAGGCCTATACTTGGTTCATCCAATATGTAAGTAATGCCTGATAGCTGTGAGCCTATTTGTGTGGCCAGGCGTATACGTTGCGATTCACCACCGCTTAAACTTTTCGCGGGACGGTCAAGGGCAAGGTAATCCAGCCCCACATCCAATATAAACTGAATACGGGTACGTATTTCCTTCAATAAATCTTTAGCAATGGTTCGCTGCCTTTCGCTCATACGGTTTTCAAGGCCTTCAAACCACTTTGCTAACTCAGTTAAATCCAACTGCGCTAACTCGCCGATGTTCTTCTCATCTATCTTAAACCAAAGGCTTTCCTTTTTAAGGCGGGTGCCGTTACAGGTAGGGCAGGTGTGCTGCTCCATAAAGCCTTCGGCCCACTCGCGTATGCCTTCAGATGATGTAAAACGGAAGCAGCGTTTTAATAGACCAACCAGGCCGCCTTTACTCAGCGTGTACCAACGGTCGTCAAAATCTTCAATTACTAAATCTTCCTCTTCAAAGCTGCTGTCTTCTGTATCGCCATACAAAATGTAGTTGAGCGCTTCAGTAGGTATTTTGGCTATGGGGTCGCTAAGGGTAAACTTGTATTTTTTGGCTATTGCAGTCAACTCGCGGAAGATGAAATTATCTCTTGCCTCGCCCACCGGCAGTATGCCACCGCGGTTAATCGAAACCTTTTCATCCGGTATAATTACCTTGCGGTTAACCTCGTAGGTAATACCTAAACCATTACAGGTATTGCAGGCACCGTAAGGGGAGTTGAATGAAAAAGTATTGGGCGAAGGTTCCTCATAGGAAATTCCCGAATCCACGCACATCAGGTGTTTACTAAAATTGAAAACTTCCTCGGTATCTGCATCCAACAGCTGAATGAGGCCTTTACCGGCTTTCATACCCTGCCCTACTGCCGTGCGCAGGCGTTCGCGCGCGCTGCTTTCAATTTTAAGTCGGTCAATTATCAGTTCAATATCATGCACCACATAGCGGTCCACCTGCATTTTAGGTTTCACATCCACTATCTCGCCATCAATGCGTATTTTAAGGTAACCTTGTTTGCGCACCTGTTCAAACAATTCGCGGTAATGCCCTTTACGGCCACGCACAACCGGCGCTAATACGATTATCTTTTTGCCGCTGTGGTGTTGCAGTAGGTTGTCAATTATCTGCTCTTCGGTAAACTTCACCATCTTTTTGCCGGTTACGTAGCTATACGCATCGCTGGCACGTGCAAAAAGCAGGCGCATAAAATCATATATTTCTGTTACCGTACCTACCGTTGACCGCGGGTTACGGTTAACTGATTTCTGCTCGATGGAAATTACAGGGGAAAGGCCGGTTATTTTATCTACGTCCGGGCGCTCGTAACCGCCAATAAACTGCCGGGCATAGGCCGAGAAGGAATCGAGGTAACGCCTTTGGCCCTCGTTGTAAATAGTATCAAAAGCCAGCGATGATTTACCACTGCCTGATATACCGGTGATTACCACAAACTGGTTGCGTGGTATAGTTACATCAACGTTTTTAAGATTGTGCACCCTTGCCCCAAACACTTCAATGTTATCCGGCTCAATACCAATCGCTTCGGTCTCTTTATTTCTATTTGAATTTTTAACTGCCATTTGAAGGGGTGCAAAATTAACCAAACCCAACAACAAAAGCAGGGGTTAAATGTTTTTAGCACAGAATGGCGCTTACACAAGGCAGTGTTTCACCAACGGATGTTAAATCAACTGTTTACGCCGGTTCGGCAGGCTGCCATGCGTTGTGCCATATCCTGTTTAAGTATCAGGCACATTTTGTTGTAGGTGGCAGGTAAACTTTCCTTAAAATCTACAGGGGCTTCAAAAAAGCATTCCACGCAACAGGCCCATAGTTCATCTTTATTGGTAAAGGCGTAATCCCGCAAAAACAAAATGTTCTCTGTATTGCGGTTTCGGTGCAGTTCCAGCAAGGTTGTCTTTTCCCAGTCTTCAAAATGGAAATCAATTTCATCGTAGGTGGGGTTATCCAGCATTATTGCATGTGCCATTTCGTGCAGGGCAAGGTTTATCTTATCATTCCCCGTTTTATAACCCTGAACAAAATCGGCCCAACTCAAAATCATACGGCCGCTTTCAAAAGTCAGGCCCTTAACCTTCCGGCCTATAAGGCTTGAGTAAAAAGATTCCGGTGTTATGTGAATGGATTCAAACTTCAACAGGGCAAATTTCTCAAGACCAAAAGTAAGTTGTGCCAAAGCGGCAGATACCAGTATCTCCATTTCATCAGTAACATGAATGCCTCTACCTACAAAAGACTTGGAACTGCGGATAGACTTTAAGCGGAAAACAAACTCACGCTGCTCATCGGGGGTAAGCAAACTGAAATAGTAAAATTTCTTCTCCAACAAATTTCTATACGTATCAAACCCATTAGTGTCAAAAGGGAAGAATCTTGTTATTAAAATCTTCGTTTGCGCCGGCAGAAAGGAAGATATAACAAACAGTGCGGCGATTGCACCCAGTATAAGCACGATATAGAGTTCCATTGTTCGGCACCAAATATATTATCCATTTTATTGCCGTAAAATGCGGCCATATAGTTTTAGGATTTGCTTTATTTCGAAAGGTGAATCCTTCCGTTTTTTTCAGCCCCGGCAAACTGGGCCCATTACAGCTGCGCAACAGAAGTATCCGCGCGGCGGCTTTTGAGGGTATGAGCCAGGGGCACGCCGTAACGCCGCAGTTAACAGCCTACCACAAGGCTGTAGCCGCAGGCGGAATTGGCATGAGCACGCTGGCTTATGCTGCCGTATCAAAGGGTGGATTGTCCTTTCCGCATCAGCTATGGCTGCGCAAAGAAATTATACCTGAACTGCGCAGGTTTACTGATGCATTACATGCTGAAGGTGCGGCGGCTTCTATCCAAATAGGCCATTGCGGGAATATGGCTAATAGCGCGGTTTCAGGGCAAAGGCCCATAGCGGCTTCCGGCGGCATTAACTGGTACGGGCCTACTTTTCCGCGTGCCATGCAAGCACATGATATAAAACAGGTGGTGGAGGATTTTGTAAAGGCTGTTCAAATTGCTGTTGAAGGGGGCTTTGATGCGGTAGAGGTGCATGCCGGCCATGGCTATCTGATAAGCCAGTTTCTTTCCCCCTACACCAATAGGCGTAGAGATGGTTATGGTGGTTCCTTTGAAAACAGAAGCCGCTTTATGCGCGAGGTGTTGATGGCAGTGCGAAGCGCATTGCCGGTAAATAAGGCGCTGCTGGTTAAGATGAACAGCTATGATGGTTTTAGTGGCGGCATTACAAAACAGGAAGGTGTCTCCACGGCAAAGCTAATCGCCAATGAAGGTGCGGATGCCATAGTAGTTTCGGGGGGATTTGTTAGCCGCGCGCCTATGTATGTAATGCGTGGTAGTATGCCGGTGGAAGTAATGGCGCACTTTATAAAGGAGCCGTTTACTAAGTTTTTTGTACGCCTTTTAGGCAACCGGTTAATTAAACCGGAAGCATTTAAAGAGGGCTATTTCATGGAGGACGCTCTGCGCATTCAACAGGCTATAAAAATACCGGTGGTATTGGTAGGGGGCATGAATTCCATGCAAGCTATTGATGAAGCCATGAATAGCGGATTTCAGTTTATTGCAATGGCAAGGGCTTTAATACAACAACCGGATTTTGTAAATCGTTTGCGCAACGAAATGATTAGTAAGTCGGGCTGTACCATTTGCAACTATTGCGTAGCTAAAATGTATAGTGGCACTATGAGCTGTCATTTGAACGAAGAAAACCTGAGCCCGCAACTTCAGGAAAAAATAAAACGCATGCCGCATGTCTGAATCCTTTGCGCTTGTTACCGGCGCTTCATCAGGAATTGGTTTGGAAATGGCGCGCCTAATGGCGCAACGGGGTTATAACCTGTTATTAATAAGCAACCAGCAGCAAGAGTTGAAACGGTTGCAAATTGATTTGGCAAAGCAATACAACAGCCGCGTTGAAATACTGCATTTGAACCTGGCCGATGCAGAGGCCGCCAAACAGATTTTTGACTATTGCGGGGCTAATAATTTAACGGTTGAAGTTTTAATAAACAATGCGGGCTTCTTCTTTTTCGGACAAATAACCGACGCCGACTATAACAATGCCACAGCAATGATGTTACTGCATGTAGTTACACTTTCGCAAATGTGTACTTTGTTTGGCGCGCAAATGAAACAGCGGGGAAAGGGATTTATACTAAACACGTCCTCCATTTCGGCATACAAGTCTTTTCCCGGTATTGGATACTATGGCTCAACTAAGGCGTACATTAAAAGCTTTACGCAGAGCCTGCACGCCGAGTTAAAATATTATGGCGTACATGTTACCTGCCTTAGCCCCGGCGCAACCGCTACTAACCTTTACGATCCCAACGTAATTAATGTAGAGTTAGGCAAGAAAACGGGGGTTATGATGAGCGCGGAAAAAGTGGCAAAGGCAGGTATTGATGGATTGTTTAAAAACAAGGCAGTAGTAGTGCCCGGGTTGTTAACCAGGCTAATGTTATTTTTTGCTATGCTAATACCGCAATGGATTGTTTACCAGGTCCGCATCCGCACAAAGTGGTTAAAATAAATAAAGCGGCAGGCTGCTGTTTAAAAATCCCTTAAAGCTTCACCATAGTTCAGTTATTTTCGCGGCTATGTCGTATTTAGATGAGTTGAATGAGGCCCAGCGTGCAGCAGTAGTAAATACCGACGGGCCTACTATGATAGTAGCCGGCCCCGGTTCAGGGAAAACAAGAGTGCTTACTTACCGTATTGCGCACCTTATGCGTAATGGGGTAGATGCCTTTTCTATACTGGCGCTTACCTTTACCAATAAGGCATCAGAAGCCATGCGCCAGCGTATTGAAAAAATTGCCGGCACTGATGCACGTAGTCTTTACATGGGCACCTTTCACAGCGTGTTTGCCCGCATTTTGCGGGTAGAAGCGCAACGCATAGGCTACCCTTCCAACTTTACTATTTACGATACTGAAGATTCGCGCTCGCTGATAAAAACAATTATCAAGGAGAATAATCTTGATGATAAGATTTACAAGCCCAACCAGATTCAGTACCGTATTTCGGCGATGAAAAACTCTCTGATTACGCCGGAGATGTATGTAACGGACAGCGAGTTAATGGCAGAAGACCGTAGCACACGCAGGCCGGCAACTGCGCAGTTGTATAAAATGTATTGCGACCGTTGCTTTAAAGCCGGTGCTATGGATTTTGACGATTTGCTGTTGAATACGCACGTTATTTTCGAGAAATTTCCTGATGCACTTTACAAGTACCAACATAAGTTCAGGTATGTGCTTATTGATGAGTTTCAGGATACCAATTACCTGCAGTACGCTATAGTAAAACGCATTGCTGATGTGTTTCAGAATATAACAGTGGTAGGTGATGATGCGCAAAGTATATATGCCTTCCGTGGGGCTACTATAGATAACATCCTGAATTTTGAGAAGGATTTTCCGGAACTGAAAGTTTACAAGCTGGAGCAAAACTACCGCAGCACTCAAAACATAGTAAAGGCTGCCAACGAATTAATACACCGCAACAAGAATCAGCTTAAGAAGGAGATTTGGACAGAGAATGACCGCGGTGAGGATATAAAAATTGTGCGCACGCCAAGCGATAACGAGGAAGGAAGATGGGTGGCTGATTCCATGATGGAATTGAAAATGCGCGAGCATTACAAAAACAGCGACTTCGCCATACTATACCGCACCAATGCCCAAAGCCGTGCGTTTGAAGAGGCCTTAAGAAGGCAGAATATACCTTACCGTATTTATGGCGGTATGAGCTTTTACCAACGTAAGGAAATTAAGGACCTGTTGGCATACTTAAAACTTACGGTAAATCCTTATGATGAAGAAGCGCTGAAGCGCATTATCAATTACCCTGCACGCGGTATAGGTCAAACTACTATTGATAAAATAATCATTACTGCTAATAATGAGAACAAACGCCCCTGGGATATTTTAAACGAGGTACAGTACTATGATATACCTACCCGCACCAAGAATGCGGTAGAAGAGTTTGTGCTGATGATAAAAAGTTTTGGTGCGCAGGCTGCTAAGCTAAATGCTTACGACCTGGCGAAGCATATTGGCAGCACCACCAAAATGGTGAGCGAGTTGTATAATGATAAAACTGTTGAAGGTGTTAGCCGCTACGAGAACGTGCAGGAGTTGCTGAATTCAATTAAGGAGTTTGTGGAAGAAGACGTAGTGCAGGACGATGAAGTGCTTAGCACGGATAAAGGCCTGGGCTCCTTTTTGCAAAATGTTACACTGCTTACCGGCGATGAAAAGGATGCAGTAAATGCCGACAGTGTTAAGTTAATGACGGTGCATGCTGCCAAGGGGCTTGAATTTAAAGTGGTGTATGTAGTGGGCATGGAGGAAAACCTTTTCCCCGGCCAACAGAGCTTATACAGCCTTGAAGATTTAGAAGAAGAACGGCGCTTGTTTTATGTGGCTATAACCCGGGCAGAGAGGCGATTGTATTTAACCTATGCCAGCACACGCTATAAATTCGGGCAACTGAATTATTGCGACCCTAGTCGTTTTTTACAGGAGGTTCCTGAAAATGTTGTGTCGCACCACGGCGATGTACGAAAAGCTAAAATACACAGTAGCCACAGCCCTACCGAAGGGTTTACCAAAAGCGTTTATCCTAAGCCATCGGTAGCACCGGCCCCTAAGCCACCGGTAACTGAGAACTCGGAACCCTTTGTGGCAGATGATGCAAGCACTTTGCAAACCGGTATGGAAGTGTTACATGAAAAATTCGGCGAAGGTAAAGTGGTATCTATAGAAGGTAGCGGGGTTAACCGCATTGCATCCATCTTTTTTACCGCTTACGGTGTAAAGAAGATCATGCTGAAGTTTGCGCGCGTTAAAATCATAAAAGGCATTTAAAGCGCTCTTTCAAGAAAGTAGGTTTTCATCTGTCCTTTTCCTTTTATTGCTATTACTCCTCTTTCAGTAAACTCAAAACTTTTGTCCTTAATAGCGCTGTAAAAATCATCGCTTATATGAATTTTGCCTGTTTCTCCGTGGCTCTCCATACGGCTGGCAGTATTAACGGCATCGCCCCATAAGTCATAAGCAAACTTGGTTTCTCCTATTATGCCTGCTACAGCATGGCCGGTGTGCAGGCCTATTCTTATCTGCAGGCCGTTTTGTTCAGTTTGTGCTTTCATGGTTTCTTTAACTTCAAGGGCAAAATTTGCTGCGCGTATGGCGTGGTCGGCCATTGGCACCGGTACCCCCGCCACGGCCATGTAAGCATCACCAATCGTTTTAATTTTTTCAAGGCCATGCTTTTTAGCAATACGGTCAAACTCAGAAAACAGATTATTGAGAAGGTTTACCAATTGATGCGGTGATATGTTTTGCGAAAGTGACGTAAAGCCCACTATGTCTGAAAAGAAAACAGAAACCCCTTCACAGTAGTCTGCAATATTTTTTTCGCCGTTCAAAATGCGTTCAGCAATTTGTGCCGGTAATACGTTCAGCAATATTTTCTCCTGTTCCTGGAACCGTGCCAGCTTTACCTGCCTGTCGCGTTCGCCTTCCTCAATTTTTCTGCGGTATTCCATCATCTCAGCCTGCCTGGTAGATTCCTCCGTTTTCATTTTTGTGTTTATCTCCACTGCCTTTTCAAGATGTTCAAGCGCGGAATGCCAATTTTGTTGGCGGCGAAACAGTTCATACAAAGCTTCATTGGCATCCATGGCAACTTTGGGTACGCCCAGCAGTTCGCTTGCTTTAATGGCCTCTTCCAGTTTTTGCACAGCTAGTGCTATGTCTGCGTTTTTGTTTTCCGGATGGCCATAAATTAAACCCAGGCCTAATAGCCAATGCGCTTTTGGGTATTGGTGCCGGCCATCTTCGGTATAGGTTAAGGCTTTATACATAGTGTCCAGTGCATCCTGAAAGCGATGCATGGACTCATACGTGTTGGCGAGATTGCCATAAAGCAGGCAAAGATCATATTTGGAATTGTGCAGTTCGGCCAGTTTTAATCCTTTATTGAAGTATTCCAGTGCAAGCTGGTAATTGCCGGTTTTGCTGTAGGCACTGGCAATATTTGTCAGGCATTTAATTTCGCTTTTTTGGTTATTGGTTTCGTGCGCAATTTCCAGGGCTTTGTCAAAATAGGCAAGCGCCTTTTCATAATCTCCCAATAAGGCATATATGGATCCGGCATTATCGTAGGTATGGCTCAGTCCTTTTTTATTGTCCGTTTGCTGATAAGCAGCCTTTGCACCTTCCAGATTTTCTAAAGCGTGCTGATAGTCACCTATCATAGTATACACTATAGAAATGTTCATTAAGTTTCGGCTAAGCTGTGCAACTGCATTTGTCTCCCTGCAAAGCTCAATGGAGCGTAAAAAGTGTTTTACGGCCGCTACGTATTGCGCCATATCCATGTAAACCCTGCCTAAAATGCTGCTGGCTTTAATTATCAGCTTAACGTCTCCGGTTCTTTCGGCCAGGCCCAGGGCCGTAATTGCATCCAGTTCCGCTTCCTTAAATAAGCCTTGCCTTTCCTTTAACCTTGCTGAAACACAGAAGGCCCTGGCCTTAAGTGGCAATAAATTTTCCCCTACATGGCTGTTCAATAACTCAATGGACTGTTGAATGGTGGCGTCCCCGTCTGTAAATTGACTATCCTTAAGTTGTGCTTCTGCCCGCTGAATAAGCACTGAAATTTCTTCAATCGCGGTATGCTGTTTAATGGGCTGCATGAAAGGATGTTGAACTGAGGTAAGATAGGGTTTAAAGCACAATTCAGAAAATAGAAGCGGGACTTTATGTGCGGAAGCTTTATGGGTGTTTTGATTGTTCGGGAAAAACATTCATCTTCGTAACATCAACTGCCATTAAGTTGCAAGCGTTAACGCACCTTCCTGTTAATTCGTAAGCAGCCAATTCCAATCGCAGTATTCAGTTTTGCTTTAAAGCATTTTAGTTAGCTATTTATTGATTGAATAATTCCATTTTATATGGCCCAGTATAATACCGTTAGAAACAAATTAGTCTTAAAAGAATACGGCAGGCACGTACAACGCATTGTAGAAAACTGCCTTAAGGAAAAGGATCCTGAAAAGCGCAATGTTTTCTCTAAAGAGATTATTGAGTTGATGGGTCAGCTAAACCCGCAACTGCGCAACGTGGAGGACTTCCGCCACAAGTTGTGGGACCACCTTTTTATCATGAGCGATTACCAGCTAAAAGTTGAATCGCCTTATCCTATTAAGAAGCGTGAAGAGATTGAGCGTAAACCCGAAAGATTGCCTTATCCCCAAAGCCGTATACGTTATAAGCACTATGGTAAAAACGTAGAGAAGCTGGTGAAGAAGGCAGTAGAGACGGAAGACGTAGAAAAGCAAGCCGGCTTTACTTCCTGCATTGGTAACTTTATGAAACTGGTTTACCAAAACTGGAGTAAGGAGCAGGTGAACGATGAAATTATCAAGAACGATTTACGCCTGCTTTCAAAAGGAGCGTTAATTGTAGCCGATGACCATGACCTGAACTCTTTAGCCCGTGCTAACAAACAACGTATTGGTGAAGGCAAGCCATTTCAGCAGCACAAGCACAAAGGCGGCGGCGGCAAATTTCGCCATGGCGGCGGAGGTGGCGGCGGCCAGAACCGTAATAAGAACTTTAAAAAGCGCCGCTAAACAGGCGCAAACGGGCACCTCAAAGCGCCCGTTTTTTATTTCAGTTTCTGCTCTATCCAACCCGCAAAATTAAAGCCGCGGGTAAGGTTTCTTTCAAATGGATTTTTAGCAAGCTCCTCCATGTTGGTTTTTAGGGTATGTAGATATTGCCTCATGTCAGCCTCGTTTATTTTTTCGGGCAGGTGTTTTATTCCGTTCAGCACTGCCCGCTCAAAAGGGAAAAGCTTGCCATGCTGCCTCAGGTAGCGTTTGGTATTGGTTATCAGATATTCTATCAGTAAATAATTCTTTAGCTCGTAGTGGGCCAGTATGGCCAGCAGACGTGCCTGGGTTTGCACAACCGTTTGCTGAAAGCTTTCCTTATCCGATAAAACCTCATCAAGTGCGCTTAAGGTCTCCTTGTATTCACCGTTTCTGAAACAACTATAAGCAAGGTCCATAAGCCCCAGGCTTATTACCGGAGTGGCGCCCTTTTGGCCTTTAAAGAAATCGTAGGTAGCCCGGCGCCTATCAGGCGTAGCCTCGTTCCAGTCATGCACCGCATTTATAGCGCTAAAAGCAAAATTCAATAACAATCTACTGCGCGCATCACTCTTTTCCCGGCACAATTCTTCAAGATCCTTAAAATGTTTTAATGCTTCGGGCCGGCGTTGAGTATGCAGGCTGGAGTTAATAAGTAATTCAAATGTACTTAGCTTATAACTAAAAATAGGCTGCAACTCCTTTTCGTGCGCCTGTATGCAGCGCAAGCGTTGATGGGCAAAGTCATAACACAGCTCAAAATTGGCCAGCATAAAATTGTAGTAATAGTAAAAGTTGTAGTAAAAAATGCGCGCCGCCGGGCTATACACCTGGCTTTCGCTTTTAAAGGGCATCTGCCTGCCGATTTTTTTAAGCTCGGCTAAAGAAATACGGTCGCGGACAGGAAATTTTTCGGAGTAAAAGCGCACCAACGTTCTGAATTGGGTTTGAATTTCCATTCTGTTAAGAAAAGTGCGCAGGGCCTCTTGCAGCCGGCCTTCGTAACGCTCAAGTAAAAAAGGATTGCTTATGCGCTGGGCGTATTTAATAATGTTATCAAGCGCAGAAAGCTCGTATTGTGGGTTGGAGTTTTTTTGGGCCTCCGCCAGTTGTTCCTCGTATAACTGCAGGGCATTTTTATGAAAGCCACGTTCAAAAAGCAGGTCTGCCTCAGTATTCATTTGCCGCATTTTCCAGGCAACCGTTGGCGTACCTTTATTAAACTTTAAAAACAGCATCAACTGGTTGTATAAATAACTTTTTAACGACGGCAAATGAACTTCTACCTTCATCCGAACAAGGCCTTCGCGCAGCTTTTGTTTATTATACTGCTTCATACCTGCCATCAGATCAAAGAGTTGCAAATAGGCCTGGCTGTCGCGGGCATTGGCGTTAAAACGCTTGAAAAGCATTTTTTCGGTTGCGCTAAGCCCCCTTATCAAAGCA
Organism: Chitinophagales bacterium; assembly: GCA_039811145.1. GTDB lineage: Bacteria > Bacteroidota > Bacteroidia > Chitinophagales > LD1 > Bog-950. The sequence goes on from JBDHYB010000006.1 coordinate 95,027, forward strand.
TGTAAATCGGCCTCGCTAAAACGCATACTAAGCCCTTGTTTTTTATGTAATTTCTATTGGTAAATATAGTTTTTATATGTCTTCCTAAGCCCTAATTATTTCAAAACATGGCTCGTATAACGGCTACCCTTACGGCAGCTTTGTGCCAACAAAAACAAAAGACATGAAAAACTCAGTTACCCAACTCTGTTTATGGTTTTTAGCGGTGCTTGTTACAGGTCCGCTATTGGCCCAACAACAGCCTAATTTTGATTTCGCAAAGCCGTTTACGGTTAAAGCAAAAGACAAAAGCATTTATAGTGGCAAAACCCTTTGCCAGGACGATAGTGGCTACATTTATATGGCCTTTACCGTTATGGATACTGCTGATCTTGACCCTGATGCGGGAACATTTACATGCATACCGCAAACGGGAAGTTATGCAGCCACATCATTAGCTAAGTATACGCCTGAAGGTAATCTTGTTTGGGCTAAAAACCTGACTGTTGATGTGTTTATGTCGGCTGTTAAACTGGTAATACATGAAGGAGCCCTTTACGTGTTTGGGCAGTACCGTAATAATGCAGATTTTGACCCAAGTGCTGCAACTGCATACTTAACAGGTAACGGAAGCGGTAACACCCCGTTTGTAGCAAAATACACCCTTAATGGCGACTATGTTTTTGCAAAAAATATGGCAGCTACAACCAGCGATGTTTACATTTCTGATGTTGCCACCACTACTTACCATACTTTTGTTGTAGTAGGTGCATTTTCAAGATCAACTGATTTTGACCCAAGCCCCAATACCTATACGATTAACCCGGCACAGGATGGTTATTACGACGGCTATTTAGCCTCTTACGATAGCAATTTTACATCCGTTTCAGCATACCGTCTTTCCGGTGCTGCCGGTACCACTGCCTGGGACTATGTGGAGAATGTAGAGATAGATAATAACAACAATATTTATTTGGCGGGGTATTCAAGCAGTTCTACTTTTTACACTGATCTCTTTAGTACATCAAGCGGTCAACTTAATCCTAACGCCGCAGGTAATGCATTTATACTAAAATATAACTACCTACTACAACGCCAGTGGGGCTACTTGTTTACAAGTAATGCTTTTACAGATGTATACGATTTGTTGGTAAGCTACACTAATCTATATGCGTTGGTGCGTTGCGATGGTGATTTTGTTGATTTTGATTTTAGCGCAAATACGGCTAACACCAACTTTAACAGCAATCCGGGTTACGCCCTGGTTAAACTTGATGAAAACGGAGCTTATGGTTTTCACAAAGCCTGGCAAACACCTGCCGCCAACAGCTTTATTGAGTTCAACAAGGTTCAGCTAGGTGCTAACGGTATTTTGATTAGCGGTAGCTACAGGGGTAGCATTGATGTTGATCCCGATGTAATGACTATAAATACACCACCTACTGATGCTATGGGAACAAACGGCATTTTTGCTCTATTGAATTTTTCGGGCAATTTGCTGCGCCACAAAGAAATTACCGGTAGCGCAAACAGAATAGAGAGTATTACGTTTCAAAACACAAACAGCCAGTACGTTTACGTTACAGGTACCTATAGCGATACTGCAAACTTTGGAAAGGAGGCTAAACCGGAGATATTATTTGCAGATAAAACTGATCAGTTTTCTTACAATGCTTACCTGGCTAAGTATGATTTTTTTGACGAGGCCCCTGACACAGCTTCAAAGGCTATGACCTTTACTAATGTGACAGATACCACCATGACGGTTTCGTTTACTAAAGGCAATGGAAACAAACGTTTAGTAATAGCACGGGAGGCGGCAGCAGTTACCGCTGAACCCACAGACGGCATATATCATTACTCAGATACTGTATTTGGCATGGGCAACAACTTCGGAGGCCAGTTTGCTGTTTATAATGACACCGGCAGCAACTTTACAATTACGGGCCTATCGCCTAATACGGTATATCACTATGCTATTTTTGAATACAATGGTTATTCCTCGCAAATAAATTATCTGACCTCATCGGTTTTAACGGGTAGTAAGAAAACCACCCTTGGCGGTACATCACCAACAGCACTTAATAGTTCTGTAGCTGATAATGTGTGGCGCGTATATCCGAACCCGGCTAACAACTTCCTTACTGTTGAAAGCGCCGCAGTATCCGGCAGCAATTCAACTGTTGTTATTACGGATGTTTCCGGTAAACTGATTTTGCAACAGGATATGGGTGTTGCGCAGCGTTCAATAATTGATGTAAGCACTTTGCGTGCCGGTATTTATGTGGTAGCGATACAAAGTAATGAAGGGATATATAAAACCAGGCTGATGAAATGCAATTAGGACCAGCGAATGTATGATGGCAGGATTGGCATAGGCAGGGGGCCTATTGCCGGTCAGGCAAAATCATACAACCCGATTTGGGTAACCTGCCCCGAAGATAATGGCAAATGCCTGCATCTGAGGGGCTTTACTTTTTAGCCACTCCACAGGCTGCTGTTTATAGCTTATGGGGCTAAACCTTCGTTGCACATTTGGCTATTGCGTTATTAGCTTAAGGTAATTTGTGCATTATCAAGTTATCGCATTGTTGAATTGTTAAACTAAGAAAATGCCAAACTCATTTGAAGTTATAGGTGGAAAGAAGTTAAAGGGGGAAATTACGCCCCAAGGAGCAAAGAACGAAGCCCTGCAGATTTTGTGCGCTGTGCTGCTTACCCCTGAAAAAGTAACTATCAGTAATATACCTGCCATACGCGATGTACTGGCCCTTATTGATATACTGAAGGACCTGGGCGTTAAAGTGAACAAGAAAAGCGAGGATACCTACGATTTTCAAGCGGACGATATTAACCTTGAATACTTAAAGACCGATACCTACAAAAAGAAAGGGGCGGCTTTACGCGGTTCTATAATGATAATGGGCCCGCTTCTGACCCGTTTTAAAAAGGCCTATATGCCCAAACCCGGTGGCGATAAAATTGGCCGCCGCCGTTTAGATACACACTTTTTAGGTTTTGAAAAGTTGGGAGCAAAATTTAATTATGATAGCAACGAAAGTTTTTACAGTGTAGAAGCCGGCAACCTGCGCGGCACATATATTTTGCTGGATGAGCCCTCGGTTACCGGTACTGCCAACATTGTAATGACGGCCGTAATGGCGCAGGGCACCACTACCATTTTTAACGCAGCCTGCGAACCTTACCTGCAACAGTTATGCGCTATGCTTAACCGCATGGGCGCTAAAATTTCAGGAGTAGGTTCAAACCTGTTAAAAATTGATGGAGTTGACTCACTGGGCGGAACAGACCACCGCATGTTGCCCGATATGATTGAGATTGGCTCGTTTATAGGCATGGCAGCCATGACGCAAAGCGAGCTAACCATTAAAAATTGCCGCATTGATATGCTGGGCAACATACTGCCGGTGTTTGAAAAGCTGGGGATACAAATGCAGGTAAAAGGAGATGATATTTATGTACCTGCCCAGGAAAAATACGAGATACAGCGTTTTATAGATGGTTCAATACTAACTATTGCCGATGGCCCCTGGCCATTGTTTACTCCCGACCTTCTTTCGATAGTACTGGTAGTTGCAACGCAGGCCGGCGGCAGTGTGTTGATACACCAAAAGATGTTTGAAAGCCGCCTGTTTTTCGTAGATAAATTAATTGATATGGGTGCGCAAATCATACTTTGCGATCCGCACCGTGCTACCGTAATCGGCATTAACCGCCAATACAAATTGCGCGGCATAACTATGAGTTCGCCCGATATTCGGGCGGGCGTATCCTTGCTTATTGCTGCTATGAGCGCAGATGGAAAATCCATAATTAACAACAGCGACCAAATCGACCGCGGTTACCAGCGGATTGATGAGCGTTTAAACGCTTTAGGGGCCGATATAAAAAGGGTTTAACTACACCCCAAATTGTGCCAGGTGGTGAATGAGGTGCGTATACATCATGCGTGCCCAGTTAGCCTCACTGAAAGGGCCTAAGAACGGGTGAACGGCTAAGGTTCTTTTGGTTGGAAACCCCTGCACAGCCTTCTCCAATTGCTCTTTCAGTTGCTCAAAATTATCAGGGTTTATGCCCTGCTCCACCATATTCAGCTCTGGATAAGTTGGTGTTTTTTCTTTGGGTGCCTGCATATCGGTGTGCAGTATAAAGAATCGCACCATTTTGTTGTGAAACCACCCGGTTTGCTTTGGGGTAACTTTTATATCTCCATAGGCCACACTTATACCGTCAAGGCAGTGTTTCATCATTTGGTTTACATTCATCTTACCCCACAACTTTTTACTGTCAGGTCTTAGATTTTTTATGCGGCCCGATAATTCGGCCTTTACATCGGCCTGCAGCAGGTTTTTCTTCATAAGGCGTTGATTTTAAGATTGAAAGATAAATTTAAGACTCCCTGCCATATTTACCCCGCGCTGGATACCCTGACGCAAAATCATGTTAATGAGGCTGTAATGCGTCAATTTGACCTAAAACAATAAAAAGGCAGGCATTTTGAGATATTCGCCGCGTAAAACAATGCTGGCATTATGGAGGAGAATAAAAACAACGAAAAGGAAAACCTGAAAGACCGCGTAGAGGACTTAAAGAACACGATTAACGAAAAGGCGGAGGAGTTGGGTAAGACGGCTAAGGAAAAGGCTGAAAGTTTTGCAGATAAAACTATTGGCGCTGCTGAAAAGCTGGTTAACGACCTGCTGGGCAAAAAACCGGAGGATGTTAACTATGAGGAAGAAAAAACAGACCCCAAAGACGTTGAGATAGCGGAACTGAAAAGAGAGATGGAAGAACTGCGCGACAAATATGTGCGCCTGTATGCCGATTTTGATAACTACAAGAAAAGGACAGCTAAACAGAATCTGGAGATTATACAAACGGCAAGCAAGGATGTTTTAAAAGATATACTGCCTGTGCTGGATGATTTTGAGCGCGCACTTAAAGCATCGGACGCAGCATCTAAAGAGGGCATACAGCTTATTTATAATAAACTGTTGAATACCTTAACCGCTAAAGGGCTTAAGGCAATGGAAACTATTGGCCAGGAGTTTGATGCCGATAAGCATGAAGCTATTACTGAAATACCGGCCCCAACGCCTGACTTAGCAGGTAAAGTAGTTGATGAGGTAGAGAAAGGTTATTACCTGAATGATAAAATTATTCGTTTCGCTAAAGTGGTAGTGGGTAAGTAACATGAGCAAGAAAGATTATTACGATATACTGGAAGTGCCGAAAACGGCCACTGCTGAAGAAATTAAAAAGGCTTACCGCAAGGTGGCCTTGAAGTATCACCCGGACCGCAATCAAGGCGATAAAAAGGCAGAAGAGAAGTTTAAGGAAGCAGCCGAGGCCTACGAGATATTAAGCGATGCCGAGAAGAAAAAAATGTATGACCAATACGGCCACGCCGGTGTAAATGGCCAGAATGGTTTTGGCGGACAGGGTGGTTATGGCGGCAATATGAATATGGAAGACATATTCCGCAACTTCGGTGATATCTTCGGCGGTGGTGGTGGAGGATTCGATCCGTTTGAATCGTTTTTTGGCGGTGGAGGAGGCCGCGGCACCCGTACACGTGGCAAGCGGGGAAGCAACCTGCGTATTAAGGTAAAGCTTACCATGCAGGAAGTGGCACATGGAGCCCATAAAACCATAAAGGTTAAAAAGCAAGTGCAGTGTAATACCTGCCATGGCAGCGGAGCTAAGGACGCAAGCTCGGTAGGTAAGTGTACCGTATGCGGTGGCAATGGTGTGTTGCGTAAAACTACCAATACTATACTTGGGCAAATGCAAACCACCACCACCTGTTACCAATGTAACGGCACGGGCCAGCAAATCACTAAAAAGTGTACAACCTGCAATGGGCTGGGGGTGGAATACGGAGAGGAATCGTTGACAATTGACATACCTGCCGGAGTGCAGGAGGGCATGCAGCTTAGTATGAGTGGTAAGGGCAATGCCGGCGAGCAGGGCGGCCCTGCCGGCGATTTGATTATCGCTATCGAAGTAGAGAAAAATCCCGACCTGGAGATTGACGGTCAAAATGTGATTTATAACCTGCACATCAGCTTTGTTGATGCTGCCTTAGGCACCACCGTTGAAGTGCCGACAATTGAAGGAAAGGCGAAATTTAAAATACCTGCGGGTACACAGGCGGGTAAGGTTTTCCGTTTGAGTGGTAAAGGAGTGCCTGCTGTAAACAGCTATGGCCGCGGCGACCAGTTGATACTGATAAATGTGTTTACCCCTACCGAGCTAACTTCGGAGGAAAAGAAGATACTTGAAAACCTGCGCGAGCATCCGAATTTTAAGCCAAAGCCGGGTACAAAAACCGAAAAGGGTTTCTTTGACCGGATGAAAGATTTTTTTGGCGACTAATAAACTACTATTCATATCCCCGCTTCGGCGGGGAGTTTTTTTACATTCGTTACTATAAGTATCTAAATGTCTCTTCTCTCATTACAACATATCGTTAAGCAGTACGGCACTTATGTTGCTTCGGATGATGTAAGCTTTACCATTCCGAAAGGGAAGATTTTTGGCATGCTGGGCCCTAACGGCGCAGGTAAAACTACATTGATACGGATGATCACCCGTATACTTTATCCTGACAAAGGCACTATCCTTTTTGATGGAGAAGAACTATCGGATAAACACACCGAGTGCATTGGCTATATGCCGGAAGAGCGCGGCCTTTATAAAAAAATGAAGGTGGGCGAGCACCTTGTTTATCTGGGAAGGCTTAAGGGTCTTACCAAATCAAAGGCTAAAGAAAACGTACAATACTGGTTAGGCCGCTTTAACATCCAAAGCTGGGAGAACAAAACCATTGAGGAGCTTTCAAAAGGGATGAGCCAGAAAATACAGTTTATTGCCACTGTACTGCACGACCCCAAGTTGCTGATACTGGATGAGCCTTTCAGCGGCCTTGACCCTATCAATAGTAAGCTGATTGAAGACGAAATACACGAGCTAAGCAATAAAGGCAAAACGATTATTTTTTCTACTCACCGTATGGAACAGGTAGAAGAGATATGTGATGATATTGTGCTGGTAAATAAGGGCCGTGTTATTTTGGACGGAAGCGTAAAGGAGTTAAAGCATCGCTTTAAGGAAAACAAATTTCATATCCTTTTCAACGGCGAAGTAAACGGGGCTTTTTTAGATAAGCTGAATGTAATTGAACGCTCCACGGGTGAGTTGACTGTAAAATTTGAAGAAGAACATAAGGGGAATGAGTTGCTGCGCCTGTTTGTAGAAAACAACGTTGAAGTACACTCATTTAATGAAGTACTACCTACCATTAATGATATTTTTATACGCCAGGTACAACTGAACTAATGGGCAAAATCTGGATTATCATACAGCGCGAATACATTACCCGGGTGCGGCGTAAGGCATTCTTTATTACTACGCTGCTGGCCCCGCTTGGGTTTTTGTTGTTTATGGTTTCCAGCGTTTTAATTTCTACATACAACCGTAGCACTACCCACATTGCTGTAGTGGACGAAAGCGGCCTGTTTAAGAAATTTGATATTTCAATACCAGACGAAAGCGATGGCACCTTGTACTTCCACATAGTAGATGATAAGTATGAAGACGTGGTTAGCAAAATGCCGAAAAAGAAGGAGGAGGAAAGTAAGTATCAGGGCATACTGTTCATTTCGCGCGACTTTGATATCAATAACCCCCAGAAGTCACCTATTGCCTTCCGCTTTGTAAAAGCCCCCGGCATGGCTAAATACCAGTTAATAAGCCAGCGGATGAACGATGCCTATCAGCGGCTGCGTATGCGCATGCTGAATATAGACGAACGGCAGATTGATGAAATGCAGCGTAAGATCACTCTTAACTACGATTCGCTGGTAAACCAAAATGAAAAGCGTGGCTTTACACTGGCCGCCTCGGCTATGGGTATGCTTATGGGTTTTGCCATTTATATCTCCTTGTTTTTTTATGGCACTATGATTATGAAAGGGGTGCAGGAGGAAAAGAGCAACCGCGTGGTTGAAATTCTTACTTCTTCGGTTAAGCCTTTTCAATTACTAATGGGCAAAATTTTAGGTGTGGGCACAGTAGGGCTTACGCAGTTTATTCTTTGGATAGTTTTTATCATGCTTATCAATGTACTGGTATTGCCTGTGCTGGGCATGAACATGGGCGACTATTCAGCCACAGGTAGCGGCATGAGCGCATCCGATGTGGACCCCGATAGCATGCTTGAAATTGTGCAGGGCTTTAAGCAACTGCCCTTTACACAAATAGCACTCATCTTTCCGTTGCTGTTTCTTGGTGGCTTTCTTCTTTACGGCTCCTTGTTTGCTGCAGTGGGCGCGGCCATGGGCGAAGATGGCGACCAACAATCGCTTATGATACCGATAACGGTTCCTATTGTGGTATCAATACTAATTGCCATAAACGTTATTAATAACCCCGATAGCTCATTGGCATTTTGGGGCTCCATCATACCTTTTACATCACCGGTAGTGCTTAGCGCAAGGCTACCCTTTTTGCATGATTGGAAACAAATTGCACTGTCACTAACGTTACTATTTGCTGGTTTTTTGTTTACGGCCTTTATAGCCGGGCGCATTTACCGCATCGGTATTTTAATGTATGGCAAAAAGATAAAAATGAAGGAGTTGCTCTCCTGGGTTTTCTCAAAAGGATAAAAACAATATCGTTATAACTATGATTAGAGTAATCACAATTCTGGCAGCAGTAGTAACTGCAACTTCAGTTTTCGGGCAAGGCAAAATTTTTGTTGAAGAGGCTCCAAGAGCTATGAGCAAGGGCTCACAACCATCATTTTTGGTTGATATACCTGAAGCAAAGCTTAAAACAATAGAAAAGGACTGGATTAAGTACCTGGAGAAGAGTTCTAAAAACAAGATAGAGCAGCTAAATGGAGAAACTGTAATTAAAGGCAGCACTGTAAAAAATATCTCTACACTGCCGCTTACCATTTACAGCATCCTGCTTGAGACAAACGAGGGTGTAAGGCTTACCGTTTGGGTTGCCGAACAGGACTCCGTTTTTATTTCAGATAAAATGAACAACGATAAAAACCTTGCTTCTATTAAGTATGTAAAGGATTTTGCGAATGCTGAATATCGGGACATTGTGAAGGCCGAGCTGGAAACAGAAAAAAACAAACTGGACAAGCTAAACGATGAACTTAAAAAGCTGATTTCTATTGAAGAAAAGGCAAAGAGCACGATAAAAGAGAATTTACGCTCAATTGACCGCAATAAGAATGATATAAAATTGAACGAGGCTGACCAAAAGCGCAAGATAGAACAGATAACTGCCCAAAAGGCCGTAGTGGAAACTACAAAGGTTAGCGGTGGTGATGCTTATAAGGAAGCGCTAAAGGCGTTGGACAACCTGAACGGCGAAAAGGAAAAGCTGGAAAAGGAGAATGAAAAGTTGAACAAGCAGATTGATAAATGGGAGAAAGAAAACCGCGAACAGGATAGGGATATAAATCAAAGTAAGCAGGACCAGGGCCAGAAAAATGAACAGATAGGAAGGCAGAAGGCTGTGGTAGAGGCTGTAGAGGCCAAACTGGCTGCTATTAAGTAGTGTGAGGGATTTTTATTTCTTTGCCGCTAATATCAATATATGAAAGGAATTATACTGGCTGGTGGTTCGGGTACACGTTTATACCCCATTACCTATGCAATAAGTAAGCAGATAATGCCCATTTACGATAAGCCGATGATTTATTATCCGCTATCGGTTTTAATGAAAGCCGGCATCAACGAAATTCTGATTATTTCTACCCCTACCGACCTGCCTAACTTTGAGAGGTTGTTAGGCGACGGGAAAAAGTATGGCTGCAATTTTCAGTATAAAATTCAGGAAGTGCCTAACGGCCTGGCCCAGGCTTTTGTGCTGGGCGCCGAGTTTATAGGAAAGGAAAAGGCCGCTTTAATTTTGGGCGACAATATTTTTTATGGCACCGGCCTTGATGGCTTGCTGAAATCCAATGCTGATCCTAATGGCGGCGTGGTGTTCGCCTACCATGTAAGCGACCCTGAACGTTACGGCGTAGTGGAATTTGATAAGAACGGCAAAGCCATTTCAATAGAGGAAAAGCCAAAGCAGCCTAAGTCGCACTATGCAGTGCCGGGACTTTACTTTTATGATAACAGTGTAGTGGAAATAGCCCGTAACCTGCAACCCAGTGCGCGCGGCGAATACGAAATTACCGATGTGAACAAGGAATATCTTAAGCAGGGCAAACTGCAGGTAGGTATTTTAGATAGAGGAACTGCATGGTTGGATACCGGAACCTTTGATTCGCTGATGCAGGCTTCGCAGTTTGTGCAGGTTATTGAACAGCGCCAGGGCCTTAAAGTGGGTTGTATTGAAGAAGAAGCATGGCGCCAGGGCTTTATAAGCACTGAACAACTGCGTGCACTTGCTGAGCCGCTGATGAAAAGCGGCTATGGAAAATATTTGATGGAATTAATTGCTTAGCGTATGCCAAGAACTATACTCGTAACCGGTGGTGCAGGCTTTGTTGGAAGTTGCTTAGTTGATAAGCTGCTTGAAGACAAAGAGAACTTTGTGGTAATTGTAGATAACCTATCAACGGGTAATATCCGCAGGCTGCCTGAAAAAAATGACGGCAACTGGAAGTTCATAAAATGTAACTGCAATGAGTACCGCGATATTTCTGCGGTGATGTCTTCCTATAAGTTCGACTACGTTTTTCACTATGCCGCAGTGGTGGGTGTTAAACGCACCTTGGAAAATCCCGTTTCGGTTTTAAAGGATATACAAGGCATAAAGTACGTGCTGGACCTGTGCAAAAACACCGGGGTAAAAAGAGTGTTCTTCTCTTCTTCTTCCGAAGTTTATGGCGAGCCTTTCGAGCATCCGCAAAATGAGATGACCACACCGCTTAACTCACGTTTGCCCTACGCCGTAGTTAAGAACGTTGGTGAAGCTTTTCTGCGTTCGTACAAGCAGGAGTTTGATTTGGACTACACCATTTTCCGTTTCTTTAATACTTATGGCCCTAAGCAAAGCAGCGACTTTGTAATGACCCGCTTTATAAGGGCTGCAATGGGTAACCAGAAAATAACCATCTATGGTGATGGCATGCAAACGCGCACCTTCTGTTACCGCGAGGACAATGTGGATGCCTGCGTAACCACCTTGTATAATAATGTGTATTTGAACGATACGGTTAACATTGGTAGTGATTACGAGGTAACTATACTGGAGCTGGCTAAGCTGATTATTGCTGCTACCAACTCTAAGTCGGAAATAGTGCACCTGCCGCCTTTAAAAGAGGGGGATATGACCCGCCGTAAACCGGATATTGCCAAAATGAAGCAATTGCTTGGCCGCCCCATGATAACCATTGAGGAAGGCATACGCCGCACAATCGAAAGCGGCCAGTACAATTATTAATTTCTGCGGCGTTTTAGTTTATACAATGCAAACTGCAACTACAAAACCTAAAATACTGGTAACCGGCGGTTGCGGTTATATAGGCTCGCATACTATTGTGGACCTGTTGGATAACGGTTTTGACGTTTTTAGTATAGACAATAACCTCCGCTCGAAGCAGATAACTGTTGACCGTATAGAGAGTATTACCGGCAAAAAAATAAAAAATTACCAGGTTGACCTTTGCAATAAGCAGGATGTTAAGCAGGTAATGCAGCAGGAAGGCGCCATAAGCGGCATTATACACTTTGCCGCGCTTAAGTCAGTTCCTGAATCGGTAGATAAGCCCTTGCTTTATTACCGCAACAACCTCGATTCTCTTATTAACCTGCTTGAATTAGCTGAAGAGTTCGGCATAAAGGATTTTGTTTTCTCTTCTTCCTGTTCGGTATATGGCAATGCCAAAGAATTGCCGGTTACTGAACAAACGCCAATGGGTGAAGCGGAGTCGCCCTACGCCCGCACCAAGCAAATGGGTGAGGATATAATTCGCGACCATGCTAAAAAGGCCAGCGGCAGGTTTATCTTGCTGCGGTATTTTAACCCTGTTGGCGCCCATGAAAGTGGAAAGTTGGGTGAGGATACTACGGATGTAATTACCGCCGTGGTGCCGCGCATAACAGGTACTGCTATTGGTAAGTTTAAGGAGTTTACCATTTTCGGTAGTGATTATGATACCCGCGATGGCAGCTGCATACGCGATTATATACACGTAATGGATATTGCAGCGGCCCATACCAATGCATTACAATATTTAATGGCTAACAGAAGTAGTGAGCAGTGCGAAGTGTTTAACCTTGGCACCGGCAATGGCGTAACTGTGCTGGAAGCTGTTAACTCGTTTGAGCGCGTAAGTGGCGAAAAGTTGAATTATAAAATGGGTCCCCGCAGACCGGGCGATGTTGTAAGCATATATGCCAACAACAGCAAGGCTGTTAATATACTGGGCTGGCAAATAAAACGTGACCTTGATACAATGATGCGCACCGCCTGGGTATGGGAGAAAAAAATGGCTGCCGGTTAGAACTCCCCCCCTTCTAAATTTTCAAACCAAGTTTATTCAAAATATCTTTAGGTAAGGCCCGCTTGTTTACCATAATGCTGGTTGTTTTATACAGAAAGTAGGGAACGGAGCAATAGAAGTATCCTTTCAAATCATTTTCAGTTCCCCACGAATTTTTTACAAGGTAGTATGAATTACCATTTTGGTCGTCGGCCATACCTACTATTTGCATGCCGTGGTCATCCGTTGTAGTAAGGTTATCAAAGGCTTCCTGCCTGGTTTTTTGGGTAATGGTTTTTTCTGCATGAGGCGCAACAAAGAGAGAATCCTTTTCTTCAGCTGTCATATCCTCAATATTTTTAGCCGGAACAATAGCTACGCCGTTTTTGTACGAAAATCCTTTTTCCGTTACATCACTTGCCCAGTCAACTGAATAATTATTAGCAAGGGCATTATCTGTTATGCGCTTCAAATCTTCAAGGGGCACATTGTAAACCTGTTCGGCTGCCCAGTTGTCGGGCACTTCCAGTATAAAGGAAGTAAAGAAGGGGTGGTGCATAAAGGAGGTAATCTCTACATAATCATCAGGGTTAATACCCAGCGATTGCGCATAGCTTTTAGCGGTATATGTTTCGCCTTGATAAGTAAACGTATCGGGCGGAGTGCCCAGGTAGCCGTCCAACGCTCCTATAAAGGCGTTTTTCCAATTGGGGTTAAGGCTACCATCTGGGGTGCGTATCATTACGTCCAGCATAGCTTTTAAAACAGCATCCATTTCGCCATGCACCGGTTTTTCAGCGGTCCCCGAGTTGCCGGGGTAAACTTCCATTGGCAACAAACCGAATTCGCGCACAGCATTCATAACATCATGCGGTTCGCCACCGGGGCTAAAATTGGTGGTGCCGTGGTATCGTACGTAGCGCTCTGCCTTTTGTATGTACATGTTGCGCACTACAAACATTTCACTTAAGTCCATACTACCCTTACCCATGCGCATTAGTTCCGACTCAAGAAAGGACTGCGTGGAAAAACACCAGCAGGTATTGGACTTGTATTGGTTTTTAACTGAGGTAGTGCTTACAAACTTTTTAAGGTTAAAGTTGTAGCCTCCATCCTTTTTGTTGGTGGTTATAGGGGGCTGTGCATTAAGCCAGGTAACTGCTAACAGCAAAGTGATAACTGCTGAAATTCTCATATTGCAAAATTTGGAACAGCTAATATAAGGCATCTTAAAGCGGTATGTTCGCCCCTTCTACCAGTGCTTATGAGTATCGGTTGTTCAATAAACCTCTCACTCCACATTTTACTATTTATAACTACGGCTGTAGGCAGGGTGTTTAAGGTTTATTTTGCTGCATGTCTTCGGCTGTAATTTTAGCAGTGGTTTTCGGGTACTTTGTATTGCTGCTGGCAATTGCGTTTTATACTTCGCGCAATACCAGTAACGAGGATTTTTTTATTGGCCATAAAAGCAGCAGGTGGTACCTGGTGGCTTATGGCATGATTGGCACCTCCCTTAGCGGAGTAACCTTTATGAGTGTGCCGGGCAAGGTAAACACCGCCCATTTTTATTACCTACAGGTGGTTATCGGTTATTTAATAGGTTACATAGTAGTTGCCATGGTGCTGTTGCCCTTGTACTATCGCCTTAATTTAACCTCCATCTACTCCTACCTTAAAGAGCGGTTTGGGGTTACCACTTATAAAACAGGTGCATCCTTCTTTTTGCTTTCAAGAACACTGGGCGCTTCGCTTAGAATTTACCTGGTGCTTTACGTACTGCAGAACTTTATGCTGGCAGAAATGGGGGTGCCCTTTACGCTTACGGCTTTTGTAATACTACTTATGATTTTGCTTTACACTTATAAAGGAGGTGTAAAAACCATAGTATGGACTGATACCCTGCAAACCACTTTTATGATACTGGCGCTTGTGGTAACTATAGGCCTTATCTGCAGCGAATTGAATTTTTCTTTTAGTGGCTTGATTAGCGAGTTGCACAAGAACGATTATACAGCCGTGTTTAATTACGATTGGAAAGCGAAGGGCTTTATGCTGAAGCAGATTTTAGGCGGCGCTTTTATTACTATAACTATGACCGGCCTGGACCAGGAGATGATGCAAAAGAACATCAGCATCCGCAGTTTGGGCGAGGCACAAAAGAACATGTTTACCTTTAGTGGTATCCTGTTAGTAGTAAATCTGTTGTTCCTGGTTTTAGGCGGAGCCTTATATGTATACGCGGCGCAAAAGGGCATAACGCTTAGCGGGCAAACGGATGATACCTTCCCGATGATTACGCTGCATTATTTATCTCCCATAGCAGGTGTAATTTTTATTGTAGGCCTTATTTCAGCCTTGTTCCCCAGCGCCGATGGCGCAATGACCGCCCTTACTTCTTCTTTTTGTATTGATATCCTGGATTTTAAAAACCGCACTGATATAGGCGAAAAGGAAAAAGAGAAGCGCAGAATTATGGTGCACACCACCGTGGCAATCATCTTCTTTTTACTGATACTGGTTTGCAAGGCTATTAATGAGAAAGCCGTAATTGATTTGGTGCTTGATATTGCCGCCTATACCTATGGCCCCTTATTGGGTTTATTTGCATTTGGCATATTAACAAAGCGTAAACTTAATGATGCACTAACTCCTATAATATGTGTTAGCGCGGTTGTGCTGGCGCTTTTAATAAGTCCGCCTATACCCGATAAAATTTACCCTAACCTGCCACAACTTTTTACTGATTATAAACTATGGCGCGAAAGTATGCTGCATGGTTACCAGATAGGCCTGGAACTTTTAGTGATAAATGGATTGGTAACCTTTGGCGGCCTTTGGGCAATATCAACTAAGGTTTCTACACTTAAACAATAAGCAATGACTAAGAAAAAGAAGTGGAGCGATTTAAAAGCTGAATCAAGCTGGCGCATGTTTAAAATTATGAGCGAGTTTGTTGATGGCTTTGAAAAGATGGAGCGCTTTGGCCCTTGCATTTCCATTTTTGGAAGTGCGCGCACCAAGCGTGATCATGCTGATTATAAATTGGCAACAGTTATTGCTGAACGACTTGCAAAGGAAGGTTACGGTATTATAACAGGTGGCGGACCCGGCATTATGGAAGCGGGCAATAAGGGAGCTAAACTGGCCAAGGGCCGTTCAGTAGGTTTACATATTGAGCTGGAACATGAACAGGACTGGAACGAATATATTGATGTTGACAAGCTGCTGATATTCCGCTACTTTTTTGCGCGCAAGGTTATGTTTATACGCTATGCCCAGGCATTTGTGTTTATGCCCGGTGGCTTTGGCACTATGGACGAAGTTTTTGAAACGCTTACCCTAATACAAACCGGCAAAATTGATCCTGTACCTATCATTTTTGTTGGGGAAAGCTATTGGAAGGGCCTAATGGATTGGATTAAAGAAACCATGCTGGCAAAGGAGGCTTATATTAATGCGGTTGACCTGAATCTTTTTTCTATTACTGACGATCCGGAAAAGATTGTGAAGATCATTAACCAGCATTACAAGAAAGAAGGTTTAAAACCAAACATGCGCCTCTAATAATAATTAAGGAAACATAAGCGTTATTACTTCTACTGTTCTATTGGCTACATGAGCAAAATTCCGGTATTACTTTTTACTGCATTGGCGTTATTAAGCGGCTCGTTTAAAAAAACGGTTCAGCTTCCTGAGCCTGTTGCCTTAGCTGCAGCAGTTAAGGCAGATAGCATCGTAATTCCTCAAAACTACTTTATCTCTCCTTTAGATTTACCCTTAACTCTCGCAGGCAATTTTGGAGAACCACGCAGGTTGCACTTTCACACCGGCCTCGATTTCAGAACCAACCAGGAAGAAGGTCATAAAGTGTTTGCCACGGCTGATGGCTACATCTGCCGTATTAATGTTTCCTCGGTAGGTTATGGCAACGCCTTATACATAAGGCATCCCAATGGCTTTGTTACCGTATATGGCCACCTGCAACAATTTACCGGGGCTATAAATGAGCGCCTGCGTAAAGAGCAATATGCCAAAGAATCCTTTGCAGTGGATTTTAGTTTAACTCCGGATGAACTACCTGTAAAGCAGGGTGAGCAAATTGCCTTAAGCGGCAATACTGGCGGCAGTGGCGGCCCGCACCTGCATTTTGAAATACGCGATACGCTGGAGAACATTTACAACCCTATGCTGTTTGGCATTGTGCTAAAGGATGATTTGAAACCGATAGTCAACAATATCCGGTTCTACGCTATGGATAGCCTTAAAGGCCGTAGTGATGCTTTTACCTATAAGCTGCATTGTAAAAACGGTATTTGCGATGAGGCCGTAATTAAGCTAAACGATAAGAAAGTAGGATTTGCGATAAATGCCTATGATGTGATGAACAATACCGATGCGCATACCGGTATTTATAATATGACCGTGTTCGACAGCAGCCTGATGGTTTATGATTTTAAAATAAACTCCTTCTCCTTTCCTGAAAAGCGCTGTGTGCTTAGCCATATAGATTATGCCGCCTTTCTTAACGAAGGCAGAAAGAGTTATCATAAATGCTATGTTGAGCCCGGTAATCGCTGCCCGGTTTACGATAATCTGGTAGATGCCGGAATGATAGATTTAAGCGATGGCCGCGTGCATCCTGTATTGATAGAGATAAGTGACTTTGCCGGCAATGTTACCCTGGCCAAACTAAGGCTGCAATTTGATACAGCCTCGGTAGCCTTTAAGAAGAAGGAACTGAAATACACGCAATTGTTTAAATACGGTGTGCCAAATGAGTTTAGCACAACTGAGTTTAAGCTAAAGGTACCGGCTACAGCTTTGTTTGATGATGTCTACTTCAACTACGCCGCAAGGCTTACAGCAGACCCTGCCATGTATTCTAAAATACACCAGGTAGATAACAGCAATACGCAGGATTTTGATTGGTTTGATATTTCAGTAAGGGTTGAGCGCCTGCCTGAGAACCTGCGCAGCAAAGCCTTATTGGTTTATGAAGATAACAACGGCGAAACGGCTGTGCGCGGTGGCACCTATACGGATGGCTTTGTGGTGTCGCGCTCAAGAGAGTTTGGTAAATACTATATAAAAGTAGATAGCACAGCCCCGGTAATTAAGCCTATAAACATTAGCGAAGGCAAGAATATGGCAGCAGTAAAGAAGATATTGATAAAAATTACAGATAACCTTTCAGGTATTGCTGATTTTGATACTTACATAGATGGCAAATGGGTGGTTACAGATTACGATGCTAAAAACGCTTTACTTGTAAACTCAATCCCCGCCGATTTGCCTTCCGGTCAGCATACCTTTACCGTTAAGGTGGTAGATGAGCGAAAGAACGCCGCTGAGTACAGCGTTAAGTTCGGGTGGTAGCGCCGGCTTGCTTCTGCATAAAAAGTGCAATCGTTACACATTTAACTGCAATTGGCCCAAACTGGATGCCGATTAACTTTGGGTTACTGTTGAATTCCGCACTAATGCTTTATGTTTGGCGCTATGGTTACGTTAAAAGAAGGAGATAAGGCACCCGCGTTTAAGGGGAAAGATCAGGACGGAAATGAAATCAGCCTTAAGCAGTTTTTGGGCAAAAAGGTGATCCTGTTCTTTTATCCGGAAGATGATACGCCTACCTGCACCCAGGAGGCCTGTAACTTCAGGGATAACTACGCGGATTTGAAAAAGCAGGGGTATGAGGTTATCGGCATAAGCCCTGATGGCATGGAGAGCCACAAAAAATTCGTTAATAAGTTTAAACTGAACTATAGCTTGTTAGCAGATGAAAATAAGACGGTGATTAATGCCTATGGGGTTTGGGGGCCTAAGAAGTTGTACGGGAGGGAATATGATGGTATACACCGAATGATTTTTGTGATAAATGAGGAGGGAAGAATTGCTAAAATTGTCCGTAAAGTGCTTTCCAAAAAGGCAGTTCAACAGGCTATTAAACCATAACCGCAATAAATGTTGTTGTAACAGCAGAAAATACATTCCTTTACCCTAAGAAATTAAAACTATGACAAGAAAACTTTTACCCTTAAGCATGTTTGTTTTATTAACCGTGGGAATCTTCAATTCCATGAAAGTTAATTCAGAAAAGCCTTATCCACCGGTGGCTAACACAGGCGATCCTTTAAGCGGAAACACCTGCGCACGCAGCGGTTGCCATAACGGGCCAATTTTAACTCCGGATTCAACAAACTTGACTCTTAATATTGGAACCGGCACACCTACTACACCTTTAAATAACAGCTTTATTTATACGCCCAACACCGTATATAACATGAGCTTTGTTATTAATGCTTTTACCGGCAACTACGGTTTTCAGATGGATGCTTTAAACAGCAGCAACAAGCAAGCAGGCCGTTTTAACCTCAGCAACACTGCTACTACCACTTTAAAGTGGGTTATAGCCGCAGGCGATTCGGTTTTCTATGTAGGTCATAAAAATGCCAGCAGCACAAAAAACTGGACTTATAAGTGGACTTCACCTGCAGCCGGAACAGGCCCTGTAACCTTCTACTATGCATACAATGCAGGTAACAACCAGGATGATGCTGTTGGCGATATGATTTATCAAAGCTCAGTTACTATTAATGAGCTACCTAACGGTATTGAGGATATTGCCACAAAAATCACTAACCTGAATGTGTTCCCTAACCCGGTTACTACCGATTTTGGAATTTCGTTTAACATGAAGGAAACCGATAAGGTGGTTGCTACCGTATATACTTTAGATGGAAAGCTGGCCAAAGAACTGATGAACGAAAGAGTGATGGAAGGAAACTTCAACCGCAATTTCGACATCAGTGGTATGGCAAGCGGTGTTTACCTGGTTAAAATAAACGTTGGCACTGCCCAGGTTGTGAAGAAAGTATTTAAACAGTAATAATGAAGAAGGTTGTTTTAGGGGTATTGGTTATTGCGTTTGTCTCGTTGTACTACAGTTGTTCAAAAGATAAAACAG
This sequence comes from Chitinophagales bacterium, assembly GCA_039811145.1. Taxonomy (GTDB): domain Bacteria; phylum Bacteroidota; class Bacteroidia; order Chitinophagales; family LD1; genus Bog-950. The sequence continues at coordinate 114,466 of JBDHYB010000006.1, forward strand.
CGCCACCCCTAACCGGTTGCACGCAAACAGATTCGGTAAATACGTATACAAATTCTGTTAAAGCTATTTTAGACGCCCACTGCGCTAACTTAGGCTGTCACGAGTCTTTTACCCAGCAATCAGGGTTAATATTGGACACTTATGATGGTGCAGTGGCGGCAGCGAAGGGTAATTCCAAGTTTTTTTGTGTGATTGACTGGAGCTGCGGGCCTGTTATGCCAAGCGGCCAGCCAAAGTTGGCAGATAGTTTGATTACTAAAATTACCGCGTGGAAGAATAACTGCTACGCGCAGTAAACTATATGTTATGAGAACTTTGTTGGCAAGCCTGTTGATTATATGCGCCCTTTTTGCTCAAGGCCAGGATAAGTATGCTAACACCTTTGTTACTACCAGTGGTAAAATCCATTTTTTCTCGGCTACGCCTTTAGAGGATATTGAAGCTACTTCTAAAACAGCGCTGTGCGCGTTTAACACCGCCTCGAAAAAAGTGAATGTGCAGATTAAGATAACCTCCTTCGTTTTTCCGAAAAGCCTGATGCAGGACCACTTTAACGAAAACTACCTGGAGAGTGAGAAATACCCCATGAGCGTTTTAGATGGCGTAATTGTAGAAGACGTAGATTACAGCAAGGACGGTGTTTACGATGTAACCTTTAAAGGTACGTTGGAAATGCACGGCGTTAAAGCCAACCGCGAAATTAAATGCAAGCTAACGGTTAAGAATGGCCAACCGGCTAATGTTACCAGCACCTTTGATGTAAAACTGGTTGACCATAACATTAAGGTTCCTCAGGCAGTTAGTATGAACGTAGCTGAAGTAATTGCGGTGGATGTGAATTTCGATTTACAAAAATACCAGCCTAAACAATAATGAACTTAACGAACATATTGAAGTGAGCGATTCCGTACGGAATCGCTTTTTTATTTGACTAAAAGCAGCGCTTATTTGTAAGCCAATAAATGCACATGAAAAAATTATTTACGCTTATCTGTTCTTTATCTACCCTTATACTGTTTGCACAGGATGACATTTTAGGAGAACTGGCCAAGGAGCAAAAACCGGAAAAGGAATATGTGAAGTACACCTTTAAAACCGGCCGCATACTTAACGGGCAAAGCGTTGAAATGCTGAGTAAAGGCGGTATGGACTTTAGAGTGAGCCACCGGTTTGGCGATATAGCCGGCAGCCCTAACGACCACATCCATACCATGTTTGGCTTTGATAAGGCAGAAGACATCGGGATAATGTTTGACTTTGGTGTTACCAATGATTTAAGCCTGGGCATTGGCCGTATGAAAGGTGCAGGTGAAGTACGACGGAACGGAGTGGTAATTACCCCTACGTTGCATGAATTATGGAACGCCAGCATCAAGTATCGCGTGCTGAAGCAAACAAAGGATTTCAAAATACCGATGACGATAGTTTTATACGGCAACGCCGCTATAAGCAGCATGCGCCCTAGTAAGGACAGTGTTAGCCTTAACTACTTTGATAAAGGCTACAAAGGTTTTGCCCAGCGCATGACTTACACTGCCCAGGCGCTTATAGCCATTAAGGCAACGGAGTGGCTATCAGTACAGTTAACACCGGCATTTGTATGGCGTAATAAAGTACCTTACGATGACAAGAACGGTATGTTCTTTTTGGGTTTGGGTGCACGTGCTAAGTTTAATAAGCGCAGTGCTATAGTGTTTGAATACTTTTTGCCGATTATAAAAGAGGGCGTGGGCGATAGGCATTATTTCCCTATGCTACGTGGTATGAAGAATGCCGCCTTCTATCCTAACCTGCATATAGGTGTAGAGTTTGAAACCGGTGGGCACGTGTTTCATATCAACCTTACCAATAGCAAGGGTATGTTAGATCAGGACTTTTTACCAAACAATACCAGCAACTGGGCCCAGGGCCAGTTCCGCCTGGGCTTTACCATAAGCCGTGTTTTCCAGCTTAATGAAAAGATGGGCCGCTACTGGAAAAAAGGCAGTATCGAAGATCAGAAGAAGTAGTTTTTCTAAGCACCTTATAAGACGAAATAGCCGCAGGATAGAACTCTGCGGCTATTTTTTTGCCATTTCGAGGCTGCCTATTTAAGCAAAAAAGACAATATGGCATTAAATTATTATAAATTTTGACAAAATGGCTGAAACGTAGCACTGGCACTTGGTTTGACTTATAGCTATCATCAAACACAATTACTAAAACAAAAAACATAAGACGTATGACACTGTTAACAGTTAAACCGGAAAATGGAAGATACAGCTTCCCGCGTTTCTCAAACTTAATCGACAACTTTTTTGAAAACGAGTTTCCGAATGTGCATGGTGGCGACATTTTTAAAACGCCTGCCCTGGTAAACATTAAGGATACCAAAGAAGGCTACCAGATTGAAGTGGCAGCGCCCGGCTTTAAGAAAGAAGATATCAGCGTGAAGGTAGAAGGTAACCTGCTTACCATTAGTGCAGAAACAAAGCAGGAAAGCGAGGTGAAAGAAGAAAAGTACACCCGCAAAGAATTTAACTACAGTTCGTTTAAGCGCAGCTTTACGTTGCCTAAAACAATTGAAGTGGCGAAAGTTGGTGGTAACTACGAGAACGGAATTTTAACCGTTACTCTTCCTAAAAAGGAAGAAGCCAAAGAAACCGGCACTTTCGAAATCAAAATTTCATAGCATTGGTTTTAGAGCTGCCGTTTGGGTAAGGCGGCAGTTTCTGGGTTGAATGGGGCCCCCGATTTATCGGGGGCCTTTCTTTTTGATGACCGTGGAGCTATATTCATATATTTACCTAATGACCAATATGAAAACAATTGCGGCCTTGGCCGTCATCTCATTTTTTTCATTTAAAGCTTTTTCTCAGGGCTATCAAAAATTTGCTGTTGAAGGGGCACACTGGACTCAGCATAATATCTACGCTCCTAATGCCCCGGATGTTTTGTATCCGTTGGGAGAATCTACCGAGTGGTATAAGCTAGAAGGAGATACAATAGTTGCTACCAGTAGCTATAAACTTTTTTATCTAAGTTCATTTTCAACGTATCATTTCGATCAGATAAACAGTAGTACTTATGGAAGCCCCTGGTCTTTAATAGGATTGATTCGCGAGGATACAGTCGAAAGGAAGGTTTATATCAGAGATTTAAATTCCGGTCACTGTGGTCCGCTTAATGAGGATACGTTGTTATTTGATTTCAGCAGAAACATTCATGACAGTATAATAATTTCACTTTCCTCCTGTCCGGATTGTTGCCTGAAGGATAGCTTCTATATAGATACCGTAGTTAATTCTTTTCAGATTCCTTTTAGCGGTTTTAATAGAAAGACATGGCGTATAAATTCGGTGGAGGATAAGGAGTTTACCTTCTTCGACCTTTATGAAGGAATTGGAACCTCATTCGGTTTTTTTGAATCACCGGGGCATCCTTTGGAAAGTGGCTGGACCAGTTACCTAGACGCTTATTGCATCGGGCCGGATTCTGTTTGCGGACGAGGATACCTTTACTCTAGCGTTAATAATGATTTGGCCGACCCTCAAGTCGTTGTTTTTCCAAACCCGGTTTCAGACAAGTTGTTTTTCAGCGGTGCGCTACCAAATGATGTGTGGCTTTATGCAAGCGATGGGAAGCAACTGGTTATTGACTTTAACCAACAAAGTTCTTCTATTTCGCTTTCGCATCTAAACCCCGGTATCTATTTCCTTTGTACAAGAACTGACGACCGTTTTTTTAGGAAAAGAATAATCAAGCTGTAACTCAACGGGTATTGCTTACCTTCCATCTAAATTTCTGTTATGGATTTCGGACGTGTTGATGATGTAGATAAGGTTGACTTTACCATGCCTAAGGATGATAAGGTTACTACGCAACTGTTTAAAGAACTGGGAAACAAGAAAGCTAAGAAGCCGCAGATTTATATCGGCTGCGCCAAGTGGGGCCGTACGGATTGGATAGGCAAACTGTACCCACCCAAAACAAAGCAGGCGGACTTTTTAAAAGAGTATGTAAAGCATTTTAACTGCATTGAGCTTAACGCTATGTTCTATCGGCTTTTTCCAAAGCCAACCGTACAAAAGTGGGCGGACCTGGCAGGGGATGATTTTCGCTTCTGCCCCAAGTTCACCAATATCATCACGCACATCCGCTGGTTGAAGAATGTAGAGAAAGATACCGATGCTTTTTTAGATACGGTTTCTGTGTTTGGTAAAAAGTTGGGCACTTCATTTATTCAGTTGAACGACCGCTTTGGCCCCAAGCAAAAAGAGCAGATACATGCTTATCTAAAATCGCTGCCGAGGGATTTTGATGTAGCGATAGAGTTCCGGCATCCTGATTGGTTTATAAAATCGGCAGAAGTAGACGAAATGTACGCGCTGATGAAAGAGTTGGGAGTTAGCAGTATTATAACAGATACGGCAGGTCGAAGGGATGTAATGAGCATGAAGCTTACCACGCCAACAGCTTTTATCCGCTTTGTGGGCAACAGCCTGCATAAAACCGATTTTGAGCGCATTGATGATTGGGTAAATCGACTAGATAAGTGGCTGGATAACGGATTGGAAACACTTTACTTTTTCATACACCAGCATGATGAACTGTATAGCCCTGAGTTAAGCAAGTACATGATTGATAAGCTGAATAAAAAGTGCAAACTAAACATCACGCCTCCTAAACTTTTGAATGAGCCTTTGGGTTTGTTTTAACTGGTGTAATTTTTTGCGGACTTGCTCGTCTAACGTCCACTAAAACAAAAGAAGATTTTATGAATACCTATAGGCAGGTTAAAGCCCTGTTGCATGCTGAATTGTTAAATATGGGCGGCTTATTCGTTCGCCAGGCTTTTCCTACAGCAAAAGTAGAAATGGTAGACCCGTTTCTATTGCTGCATCACGGAGAGATGGAAGTAACGGAGCATATGAACCTTAAGCATGCGGGCGTAGCCCCTCATCCGCACCGCGGCTTTTCTCCGGTTACCTTTATTTTTAAAGGAGGTGTTCACCATCGCGATAGTCGCGGTAACGATAGTACCATTTATGCAGGCGGCGTACAATGGATGAATGCCGGTATGGGCGTAATGCACAGCGAGCGACCACCACAGGATATTATGGCTTTAGGCGGTGTTACAGAAATAATACAAATGTGGGTGAATACGCCTGCTACACATAAAATGGACCTGCCCCAATACTTTCCGCTAACAAAAGAACAAATACCGGTGTATAGTACCGGTGATGGTAAAATAAGTGTGCATGTTTCTGCGGGCGAATTAATGGGCACTAAAGGGCCTATTACTGCAATAAGTGCCGTAAATGCAGCAACCTTACAGCTACATGCCGGAGGCCGGATTTACATACCCCTGCCAAAGGACCATAATGCCTTTTTGTATTTACTGGATGGTAGAATTATGTTAGATGGTTATGGCCTTATGGAGCACAAACATGCAGCCGTATTTGAAGCCGATGGCGATGGAATAGGCTTTGAAGTGCTGGAGCCCGGTAAAGCTTTGTTGATGAGCGGCCTGCCCTTGAATGAAAAAGTGGTGGCCAATGGGCCATTTGTAATGAACAGCGACACCCAGATATTGGAAGCCATGCGCGATTACCGCATGGGTAAAATGGGAATACTGATAGAAGATTAGCCCACCGGCAAACCATTTACATTGGTGTTTGTTATCTTTATATAGCGATTATTTAAAGGACTAAATTTTACAACATGAAAAGGCATGCTACCGCTAACTGGCAAGGCAGCGGAAAAGAAGGGAAGGGATTGCTTAGTACCCAAAGTACAGTGTTGAACAACACGCAGTATTCATTTAATACCCGCTTTGCAGATGGGGTGGGTACCAACCCCGAAGAATTGATAGCGGCTGCACACGCAGGCTGTTTTACTATGAAACTGAGCTTTGTTTTAGGCGAAGGCGGCTTTACTCCCGAAAACCTGGATACCCGATGCGATATAACATTTGAAAACGGAGCCGTAGTGCTATCTCACCTTACGGTTAATGGCAAAGTGCCGGGTATAACTGCTGATAAATTTGAGGAGGCTGTTGCTAACGCCAAAACAAATTGCCCAATAAGCAAGCTGCTTAATTGCAATATCACCTACGAAGCCAACTTAGGCTAAAAAACAGCGCAGGGCCAGTGTGGGCGTTCACCGGCACCTGCGCGCGGCACATGCGGAGGTCTTAGCCTCCTCCGTATTTAACTGTTGTTTTTAAGAATGTAGTTTGTACCCACATGTTCCATTATAGTTTCAACATGCCAGGGCTGTAGTGGTTTTTCGAAGTAGCCGCTTATAATTCCGGTATCAGTAAATTTTTCAACTTCCCAATCTATTATGGCGCCTGTTAGCATAAAAATGCGGGTGTGCCTGTGGTGCAGGCCGTAGTGTTTGTACGACATAAGGAATTCGTAGCCCCCTATTCGGTGCATGTTTACATCCAGCAAAATAATGTCGGGTGCTCCTACATTGATTACAAAATCGAGCGCTTCGCGGCCATCGTAAACTTCAAAAATGTCGGCCGAAATATTTTCCTGCAGCAATACACGTCGGCTTAGGTAGTGTACGGCATAGTCATCATCAACCAATAGTATTTTGTACTTATTGGCAGGGGGGGCAATAACGTGTTTCATAACAACAAAAGTACAGGGGTAAGTATCTCAGGCACGGAGAAGAAAGCTTCCGTATAGCTATCCGCTAAAAAAAATCTGCTATATAAAATGTTGTTATTCAGCCTTGGGGAACCGCTTTAGGTGCACAATCCGCACCGCCATAAGTTTCCCGGGCTTCAACAAAGAATGTTAAAGAAATTCCGAAATTTTAAGTTGTAAGTCACATTTCTCTGCTCGTTGTTTAATATTTAATCAGTTGACTGATAGTTGCTTGCAGCTGAATAAACTTACATTTCGGGCTAAATAACAGTGTGCCGCTAAGTACTACTTTTGCGTTACCCTATGGTTAGAAAAACAGATAAGCTGTTTGATTTTATACAATCAATGACTGCGCACGAGCGCGGTTATTTTAAACAGAATTCGAACAAGAACTCTTACTACGTTATACTGTTTGATGCTATTTGCAGGCAGCACGAATACAATGAGCGTGAGCTTTCGCGTATTTTAAAAAAGCATGGTTGTGCACGCAAAATATCATCAATAAAAGAATACCTGTGGCGCGAGCTTACCCAGGCTATGGCGCCTTATCACTTAATAAAAACGCCAATAGGTGAGGCTATAACCCAAATGCAGCGGCTGCATTTAATGAGCAGCAAGGGGCTAACTAAGCACATACACCGGGAACTGGAAGCGCTAAAAAAGTTTTGCCTTAGGTACGAATTGTTCGATACCCTTTTGCATGCCCTCCACTTCGAATTCAGGTTTGGTTTTCACCAGCTTTCATTAAACGATAACTACTGGGCACAGTTTCATGATGCGGTTTACTCCAACATGATTCACATGCAGCTTTCTGAAATACAACACCAGATTTACCTGAAGGTGGTGCACCAGGCTGCTTTGCCCAATAGTAATTATCACCGCAGGCAAATTGAAGCGCTGATACAGCACACAGCCCTTAGCGACCCAATAGTTGAAACCAGCGTTCGCCTTAAGATTATTAAGGAGGGAATAATGGATTTATATGCGCATTTGCTTCGGGATTACGAGGCAATTGTACGCCACAACATGAATGTGATTGAGTTGCTTGAAAAAAAACCTTACCTGATAAAGGACGGAAGGGAAATAAGCCTGATATGCGCCAACATAGCAACTGCCCTGGCCAATGCAGGGCAAAGGCATCAGATAGTAGCGGTAATAGATGAGATTATCTCGCGCTTCGATAGCATATCTGATTATACGGCCGATACACACGGCCATGCACTGGAGGTGCATGTTTTAAAAATGCTGGCGCTGCATGATTTTACCGAGATTCAAAATCTGTTGGACCAGTTTAATGATCGTTCGCACCGCATACCGGCAGGTATAAAGCAAAAGCTGTATTACTACTTTACCATTGCGCTTATTAAAAACGGCATGCACGATGATGCCTTGGATTGCATTAATGAGGCCTTTTCATTTTACCGCAAACACAAAATGTTGGGACAGATGTATAGTGACCGACTTAAAGTGATTCACCTGTTTTTGCACTATCAGTTGCGCAATTATGTATATGTAGGCAACCAGGTGGAAAGCTTTATCCGCACGTATAAGCCGGCCAGTAAAGAAAAGGACTACAAGCTGCTGATTGCACGCCACCTTTTAATGGCTGTAAAGGCTTCTGACGGAAGTGGAAGCCTGAAGAAGTTGAAAACGGTGTTGCTGAATGATTTTAAAGATAGGGTAAACACCATTTTCATTGATTTCCCCCTTTGGATTGATTGTTTGAATACTAATACAGATTACGCTGAGAGCAGCCGGCAGCAGGCCAGGGCTGAACTTCTGAAAAAGAAAACCTGAACTTTTACGAAGGTTGGGCAGGCGGCCGGTAATTTATTTTTGTGGGTTATTATCGGTTTGCCTGCCTTTTTTAAATACCACTGCTTACGCCATTAAAAACCGCAAACTTCTTTAGTGCTGTGTTAAAAGCTTTATCAAATGTGCTACTTCGTTTGAAGCCTGCCTCAAGGTGCAGGCTTTTTATGATTAGCTGTTTACTACTTCGGTCGGCTTTGCAGTCTATACGACCTACAAACTCATTGCCATACAATATAGGCAGGCAGAAGTAGCCATAACGGCGTTTCTGCTCCGGCACGTAGCATTCAATAGTGTAATCAAAACCGAAAAGTGTGTTGGTTCGTTTACGTTGTATAATGCTGTTGTCAAAAGGGGATAGAATGAATACCTGTTTTTTGCTGCTTGTGGCGTTCAGCAACTGAAGTGTACTTTCAGTAGTGTAGTAAGTTTTGTTTACCCCATTAACGTGCAAGGGTTGAATAACGCTATCCTTTGTCAGGCGCTTTACGTTCTTACTGATAGATGGTTTAATGCCTCGCCGCAGGTAACTTATTTCTTCCTCATTAGCAAAACCGTTGGCGCGTATGCTGTTTAATATCAGGTATTGCGCAAATTCATCAGCCGTAGGTTCCTTTGTGTTTACATCGGCAGGCAGCACCCTCTCCGTTAAATCATAAACTTTTTGAAAGCCTACCCTTGCTGCAACCATTAGGGTGCCTTGCATAAAGTGCTGCTCAAGCGCTTGTTTGGCCTCTTTCCAGTTCCACCATCCTGTGGGTTTTTTCTGTTCCTCAAAATGCCTGCTTTGCAAGGGGCCCTCGGCTTTAATGCGGTCATACACATAGGCCAGCATCTTTTTGTTGTTGTACCAGCTCCAGTGGCCTTTGTTGTATTTGTTTTTGCGTACCAGGCTAAAGCGGTAATCGCGCATGGGCAGGTAGGCAGCAGCGTGGCTCCAGTATTCAAATACAGTTTTGTCTTTTTCTACCAGTTCATCAAGTAAGGCAGGTTTATAATGTGGCAGGCGGCTATGTAAGATGTGGTGGTGTGCACGTTCCACCACACTAATGGTATCTATTTGCACGTACCCCAGGTGTTCAATTACCTGTTGCACACCGGCCTTGCCTTTACCGAAGTTATTGCTGTAAATACCCGAGGCCTGCAGATGCAGCCTTCGGGCTTGGGATAAGGAAAGGGTTTGCATTTTGACTTTGAAGATAGCTGCTGTGAAAGTAAACACGCGATAGGCGGATTTTAAGAACGGCCATCCATTTAATTTTATAAAAACAATGCCGGGCCTGAAAATTTTATAAAGTATTAAAAATCAAATATTTGTGTTTTAAAACTGCTTAAGTTGGTAGGGTTAAAGCCGCTTTTTCAAATATTTTTTTGCAACCACTCTTGCAAATTGAATAAAGCCCCTTATATTTGCGTCCCGTTTCGGAAAAAGGGTCGTTCTTTTGAAAGCCCGGAACGCAGAAAAAGGAAACTTGCAGTGTAGTGATTACACTGTAAATATTAGGCACTCTCTTTCTACTAAATTGAAGTAGAACTTACGCGTGATGCGGCAAGATGAGAGGCATGATGAGATTCCAAGCGTCTCGCTCAGCGAGAACCAAGCAATCCTTACAAAGCAGCAATGCAGCCCAGGGCTCAAAGCAAGGTAAACACCTTCCCCGACAGCGCAACCCGAAAACATTCAGTTTTCATTGATAAAAAATAAGCTGCGAAAAAAAAGTTGAAAATAAATTTGGAAAGTCGAACAACAATCGCATATCTTTGCGGCCCGTTTTAAACGGAAATGTTCTTCGAAAAACAGTTACAAGAGTTTGAAACTCAACTAACTACAAATGATAATACTGCCGGTTTCGGCTGTGCAGAGTTGTCGAAAGTTCTTTGAAATACAGGTAAGAAATACAAAGCGAATAACACAGGTTAGATTAAATGCTTAATACATTTTTTCCTAACCATTCTTTTGAATGCTAAGGAATCAACTCTTTTACTACGGAGAGTTTGATCCTGGCTCAGGATGAACGCTAGCGGGAGGCCTAATACATGCAAGTCGAACGGTAACAGGATAGCAATATCGCTGACGAGTGG
>JBDHYB010000007.1:0-108691 GCA_039811145.1 Chitinophagales bacterium
TGCCGGACTCCCACCTGCCCTCATAAAAATTCTTCTCGTATAAACCATTAAAGTTTGTTTTGGTATCGCGGTAAACTTCCCTGCCATTAATATCTGTAATGCGCAGCGTAACATCGGCGGCCTGTGCTACATTAAAGGAAACATAAAAGCGCCCGTCGTTAGGGTTGGGGTAAAAGTTCAGCCCCGAAATATTAGCCGCCTTTTCATTCGTAGCCGGTACAATTTCCTTTTCAATTACAGGGCCCTTTGCATTGCCTTCCTCTTGTGCCTTTATCACTTTCTTTATAACCACAACCTCCGTCCTTATTTTACCCTGGTCGTCTTTCGTTTTTGTAATAGTCTTTTCTATCTGTTCATCTCCATCGGTAACATTTACTTCAATCTCCGGGTCGCCATCTTCGCCAACAACCTCTTTGTTGATAGTTATTATTTTTTTGTGGTGGCCGGTATCGGCACAAGTAACATTTACAATAACGGGGTGGTCCTTAACACTGGGCGGTGTAGGTGGCAGAGGGGGTTCCGGCATTTCGGGGCGCTCGGGCAACTCAGGTAGTTCAGGCATAGCAGCTTCCTGCTGTTTCATATAGGCCTCCATTTCTTCCTTTGTGGCAAACTCTTTATCAATCACCTCCGTTTTGCCATTGTCCTCAGTTACCAGGTGAACACGGTATTTCTTTTCCTCCTTCTTTGTATTTTGTTGAGCATTAAGCAGGCAAACAGAAAGAAGTAAAAGCACTGCAAGGGTTATTTTAATCGGTTTCATAAACATTGTTTTAGGTTATAAATTTTTCTGCAACAAAGGTGGGGTATGGCTTAAAGCAGTACGGTTAAAGCCGGGTTAAGGCCGGTTAACAAAAAGTTAAAGGCGGCAGCTATACAAGCCGGCCAGCTATTTTAGCAGCAGTGAAAACAAGTACGCGTATAACCTTATTGGTGGTATTAATGAGCATAGCCTTATTAGGCCTTGTTAGCATACAGTACCTATGGATAAGCAATGCAATAAGGTTGAAGAACGAGGAGTTTGACAGAAGGGTTTACGCAGCCCTGAATGCCACAATTGATAAACTGGAGTTCAGGCACGGTTTAAATTTTTTTGCAGATCGCCTAAAAGCCGATAGCACCCTATTAAAGGGTATTGAAGATGTAGATACCGGCTTCAGCAACTTTATAATTAATACAGAAAACATAACAAACGAAAATGGAGAAGATGTGCGCGTAACAGTGCGTAGCAGGATAGATAGCCAAAAACAACAGCGCATTATTGTGCAAACCAAAACCCGCACTAACGGCCCTCCTGAGCAAAATGTAACTGTGGAAGCCCTGCCTGAGCCGCCTCTACCTCCTCAATTGCCCGCCCTGCCGGAAGTAGAAGACAAGAAGGAAAAGTTTCTCTCCATTATTGCGTGTGCGGCAGATGAATATGCCGTTAGTAAAACAAACTGGATTGATTTAATTGATACCATTAAACTGCTGGCTGTGGTTACTAAGGAACTTGCAGCTAACCAGCTACCCGAAGAGTTTAGATTAGAGTTACACCAGGGAGGGAACGATAGCCTTCTTTATGCATCCTCCAAGCCGTATAAAAAAGATACTTCAACATCTTACTGTATTCCTGTAATTGAAAGTGATGCGGAGGATAACGCCATATTACTCTCCCTTGACTTCCCCGGAAGGACAAAATTTATTCTTGCATCCCTCATTGGCCTGCTCGCCCTGTCCGTTTCGTTTACCGTTATTGTTATCGCTGTATTTGCAATGGCCTTATGGCTTATACTGCGACAGAAAAAGGTGAATGAAATCACTAACGATTTCATCAATAATATGACGCATGAGTTGAAAACCCCATTAGCCACTATAGGCATGACAGCCGATACATTAAAACTGCCTTCAGTTAACGCTAATACAGCAGCAATAAATGAGTATGCTTCCCTTATCAAAGAAGAAACCAAAAAACTATCGGCACATGTTGACCGTATTTTGGAAGCCGCCCTTACTGAAGGAAAAAACACAAAGGCCGAACGGGTAGAATTAAGGCCTGTAATAGAACAAAGTATCGCTCATTGCCACAGCGCGATTGAGTCGTTGAACGGCAAAATAGTGCTGGAAACACCCGATGCAACAGTTGTAAAAGCTGAGGCCGTTAAACTGGGCTATGTTATAGATAACCTGTTGGATAACGCTATAAAGTACAGCCAGGGCGCACCTGATATTGCCGTTAAAGTTTCTGTTGCGGCAAAGGAAGTTACGATTAGCGTGAGCGATAAAGGTATTGGCATAAGCAAGGGTGATCAGAAGTTGGTTTTTGATAAGTTTTACAGAGTGCACACCGGCAACAGGCACGATGTAAAGGGCTTTGGCTTAGGGCTTAGTTTCGTAAAAAATAGTGTAGAGAGCTGGGGCGGCCGGGTTTGGGTTGAAAGTGAAAGCGGAAAAGGCAGCACCTTTGTGGTAGTATTAAAGAGGGATGAATAAGCGCGCCAAAATATTACTGGTGGAAGATGATATCAGCTTCGGGAAAATTCTGCGGGATTACCTGACACTGAATAACCTTGAAGTAACCCATATGAAGGATGGGGTAGATGGGTGGAATACATTCCGCAACCATCATTTTGACTTATGCATTTTAGATGTAATGATGCCTAAACGCGATGGCTTTGAACTGGCTACCCAAATACGCCAACACAACAGCCGCATACCGATCATTTTCCTCACCGCAAAATCCGGCAAGGCAGATGTGTTGAATGGCTTTGAAAGCGGCGCTGATGATTATTTAGTAAAGCCTGTAGATGCTGATATCCTTTTACTAAAGGTGCGCGCTATGCTAAAGCGCATAACGGATAGCGAGCCGGATAAAGAACCCGAAGAGGAGGTTTGCATTAATGGATTCACTTTTAACTACAGCACCCGTTGCCTGTATAGCAATACGTCGCGTTATGTGCTTTCGCCTAAGGAAGCGGACGTGCTGCGCATTTTGTGCGCCAACCCCAATGTGCTGGTTAAGCGCGAAGATATTTTGCGCAACCTATGGAAAGAGGTAAACTACTTTACCGGCAGAAGCCTGGATGTTTACATAGCCAAACTGCGAAAGTATCTGCAAGAGGATGAAACCATAAGCCTGAGCAGTTTGCCCAAAAGCGGTTATATACTAAGCACAGGCCAACATCGTTCTAAATAAGCCCGGCATAGCGAAGTAAGAATAAAGCTGTTTTGGGAATTATGGAGAACAGGATAATCCTCATCATTGTAGGGTAATCGCTTAACGGCACATTATTCATCATTAAATTTTCAAGACATGCTAATCGTAGTTCACCACAAAATTTCCGACGTTCCGGCATTCTGGAAGTCTGCCCAGGAATCACTTCCTAATTTACCTGCGGGTATAAAAATTCACCAGGTGTTGCCTTCGCCGGATATGGCTACGGGCGTGTGCCTGTGGGAGGCCGATTCAATTGACCATTTGCGCGAATATTTAAACTCAAAAGTTGGCAGCATAAGCGATAACACCTATATGGAAGTTAACGCCGCTAATGCAATGGGCCTGCCACAGCTTAACTAATATGCTAACCACATATAAGCAGAAAAGCCATGCGCAATGCATGGCTTTTCGCTTTATACTATTTGCTGCAATTAACGGATAAGGGTTAGAGTGCCTTTACGTTCCAGCTTTTTGTTATTAAGGAAGGTGATGTTTACGTAGTAGGTATACACTGAGTTTTGCTGCAGTTGCCCGCGGTAAGTACCATCCCAACCGTAAAGCGGGTTGGTTGTTTCAAATACCATCTCGCCCCAACGATTGAAGATTTTAAGGTCAACGGTTTTAATATCCTGTCCGTACACTAAGAAGATATCATTATTGCCATCGCCGTTTGGTGTAAAGCTGTTTGGTACAAATACAGGCTGCTCATCGGCAATGTCAACATGCAGCGTTGCTGTGCCGTAACAGGTGGCTGTACCATTCTGTTCGCTAACGGTTACCAGGTAGTCGCCACTATTGTAGGTGCTTACAAATGGGTTCGGGCAATCAATACAACTTAAACCTAAAGATGGCTCCCAGGCGTAGGTAACATTACCTGCATTCAAATAAGTAACCTGTACCTGACCGCTTTCACCCAATGGTAGATAAAGTGTATCAGGCGTTACATCAACAATTATCGGCAGTGGTTCTAATACAATAATAGGTATAGTGCTCTCGCAACCGTTAAAGTTGTAAGCGGTTATGGTGTGGTTGCCTGCAGATAGGTAATAGAAGTCTCCTGAATACTGGGGCAAACCGCCGTCCATGCTAAACATATAAGGGCCGTTCTGGATAGAGGTAGCTATAATATGTGCGCCACCATCATTGTAATTAGGGCCATAGCAACTTGTTGAATCAGTATAAGATTGGAAAGCATCCGGAGTTGCATCAGGCACTGTAGCCGGTAATGTTTTGGTGCAACCGTTGTTATCGGATATAACCAAGGTATAGTCCCCCGCGTCCAGATCCTTAATTACACCATCAGTGGTAGATACAAAATTCACCATATCCTGTGTAGCAGAATAGTTATAAGGATTAGTGCCACCTGTAACGTTTACGGTAATCTCACCATTCTTATCGCCAATACATTTTACTGCTTTAGCGGTGTAGCTTATTACCATATCTGTCGGTTCGGCTATAACTACTGAGGCGGTAGCCGAGCAGCTGTTATTATCCAGCACTGTTACTGAGTAATAGTTAGCAGCAAGCCCAATGGCCTGTGCTGTAGTTTGGCCATCGCTCCATAAATAATTATATGGCGGAGTGCCACCGGCTGCCGTTACATTGGCTGTGCCGTTAGGGGCCTGGTAACATAACGCATCAGTGGCGGTTGCCGAGCCAGTAACCGCAAGAGGTTCAATAATAGTGTAGGTTTGAGATGCCGCACACGCGTTAGCATCGGTAACAGTTACAGTTACAGGGCCCGCTGATAATCCATTAACCGTGCTACCGCTTGCAAGGTTACTCCAGTTGTAGGTATAGCCCGGCGTACCTCCGTTTGCACTAACTGTAATAGAACCATCTGCACTGCCGGCACAGCTTACATCTGTTTGGCTAAGTTGCGTTATTTGCACCTGCGAAGGCTCTGATATTATAATAGAGGCAGTAGCGCTGCAATTGGCATCGGTAACGGTAACATTAACCGTACCGGCAAATAAGCCGCTAATAGTATTATTGGTTGATGGGCCTGCGCCATTCCAATAATAGTAATAGGTTGGTGTGCCCGAAGTTACGTTAATGGTAGCTGTACCATCGCTGCCGCCAAAACAGCTTGCATCGGTATGCGCCTGCGTAAACGTTAATGGCGCAGGCTGTGTAAGGGTAACCGTTACGCCTTGCGTGCAACCGTTAAGGTCTGTTACAGTAATGCTGTACGTGCCGGCCGTTAAATTAGTACGGTCTTCAGTAACTGCTGCATCGTTCCATAAATAGCCGTAAGGTGTTGTT
This sequence comes from Chitinophagales bacterium, assembly GCA_039811145.1. Lineage (GTDB taxonomy): Bacteria > Bacteroidota > Bacteroidia > Chitinophagales > LD1 > Bog-950. The sequence continues at coordinate 5,462 of JBDHYB010000007.1, forward strand.
CCGCCGCTTACAGTTACATCTATGCTGCCCGGCGGTGTACCATTACAGCCAATATCAATGTGTGTTTCTGAAACCAGCAAGGCAGTAGGCTCAGCAATATTGATAGCTAATGTACCGCTACAGGTATTGTTATCAGTAACTGTGATAGTGTAGGCGCCCATTGGTATGGCGGTGCGGTCTTCTGTGGCTATTCCATCATTCCATATATATATGTAAGGTGAACTGCCGTTATTAACGGTAACATCTATACTGCCATCACTTAAACCAAAGCAGCTTACATCAGTATGCGTTTCGCTTAAAGAAAGAGAATTACCTGCATTAATAATTACCGAAAGCGAACCGGAACAGGCGCTGTTATCCGTTACGGTAACTGAGTAAGTGCCTGCAATTAAATTGCTGCGGTCTTCTGTAGCAATACCGTCATTCCATAAATAACTAAAGTTAGGCGTACCTCCGGTTACGGTTAAATCAATAGCGCCATTAGCAGCGCCGGGGCAGCTTTCATCTATTAAAACCGTTGACAATGTAAACGGCTGCGTTACCGTAACCGTAGCTGAAGTTGTACCCGTGCATGAGTTAGCATCGGTAGCCACCACAGTATAAGTGGTGGTAGTTGCGGGAGTAACCGTTATAGCTGCGGTGGTTTCGGTTGTACTCCATAAATAGGAGGTGCCGCCCGAGGCAGTTAAAGTTGCAGGCGTGCCGTTACATACAGTTATTGCCGAAGGAGAAATTGAAGGGGTTGGATTGTTGTTTACTGTAACACTTACTGATGCAGAAGCAGTGCAGGTGTTTGCATCAGTTACCGTAACGCTGTAAGAAGTTGTAGTAGTAGGGCTTACCGTTATAGCCGCGGTAACATCTGTAGTGTTCCATACATAACCGGTACCGCCACTGGCCGTTAGTGTAGTGCTATTGCCGTTGCATATTGCCGGGTTGGCCGGCGATATAGAAGCGGTTGGTAAGGTATTAACTGTAACAGTTGAAGAAGCTGTAGCTGTACATGTGTTGGCATCAGTAACAGTTACGGTATAAGTTGTGGTGCTTGCCGGTGTAACGGTAATAGCTGCCGTAGTTTCTGTTGTGCTCCACAAATAAGTTGTTCCTCCGCTGGCCGTTAGCGTTGCACTGCTACCAGGGCATACTGAAGTAGTAGCCGGGTTAACTGCCGCAGTTGGAGCAGGATTTACCGTAACAGTTGCTGAAGTAGAAGCTGAGCAGGCGCCGTTATTTGAAACAGTTACCGTATAAGTGGTAGTAGATGCAGGCGTAACCGTGATAGAGGCGGTGGTTTCCGTAGTACTCCATGCATAAGTGTTGCCGCCTGAAGCTGTAAGTGTTGTGCTGCCGCCTGCACATACTGATGCCGTTGCCGGTAAGATAGAAGGTGTAAGACTATTGCCTATAGTAACCGTGGTTGTAGCAGTAGCCGTGCAACCACCCGTATAAGTAACCGTAACGTTGTACGCACCTGCCATAGCGTTAGTAGCACTACTTATGGTTGGGCTTTGCGCTGTACTGCTGAAAGAGTTTGGCCCACTCCATGTATAGCCTATACCTGCAGGTGTAACATCAAGGCTTATTGTTTGGCCCGTGCAATAAGGGCCGGTATTGCTGGCTGTTGCGGCACCACCGGCGCTCGCTTGTACCTGTACGTTACCCGTGCTGGTACAACCTGTGGCATCAGTAACTGTAACAAAGTATTGGCCGCTTGCAAGGTTACTTATAGTGTTGGTGCCATTTACGGCTGTTGCAGTGCTAATAATTGTTCCTACATCATCTGACCATGTATAATCCCAGGGGCCGAAAGCGCTGCCGGTTGCACTGGCTGTGCCGTTGTTTAAACCGCAACTGGTTGTAGTGGAAGCCATTGTTGGAGGGTTGCAGCACGATAGAGTTGAAATAAAGTTACCTACAGGGTCATTCTGGCAACCTGTACTGCTCCATGAACCTGACTCATAATCACCAAGTGTGTTAATGTTTACAGCAAGGCTGGTACCGTTTACGCACGAACCTGCCGGATTAGTAGTTATGCTCCAGCAAAAGGTTACAGGGCAGCTTGTTCCCACGCCCTGGTCGCCAAAGTTGTTGCCGGGGTTTGCATCAATAGCGCCACTGGCATTGCCGGAAGATGTTTCATAAAAGAAGCCGGGGCCATAGGTAACACCGGAGTTGCCTCCGGTTAGGCTTTGGTAAAAACCCCAAAAGGCGCCGGTTGTAGTTGCACATGAAGGAGGAAGGGCGCCAGGTGTCAAAGTGGCCATATTCCATCCGGGGCCAAAGTTTAAATCTACACCATGCAGCCAGTTGGCGGCTGTTTGGTTGTAGTTAGAAACCGTATAGCAAAAGTTAACCGTTGTGTTGGGCGGGTACGTTCCATTTGTTGGGGGTGGTGTTGCGGTTAAATTATCCGCTAAAAGGCAGTTATCGCAATCGTAGTTGTTTTTAATGTAAAGCGTAAACAAGCCCTGATCAGTTGGGTCAGCACCTGCAATCTGTAAAAAATAAACATCGCCCGGTGTTATTGGGGCATACGTTTGTTGTACTAACGATCCGCCTGAGCCTGTATAACAAACCAATGGCAACAGCGCATTACAGTTGTTGCCGTTGTACAAACTTACGTTAGGTGAGTTTAATGGGTCAGTTGGGTCGCTGTTTATAGCGATTTGTAACTGAGTGCCGGTTGCTGTAAAACGATACCATACATCGGCCGAAGGCGAAGCGCAACTGCCTACCTGTGAGTAAGGGTTACCTGCTGTTGCGCCAATATTTGAAAGATTGAATGTAGCTGTTGCCCCTTGAGAGATGGACGTACCTGTTACGCAGGGTGGTGGCGCAGGCAATGTACCTAAATCGCATGCCGTTGAACAAAGATCCGGTATCGGCGAAAGACAGGCATTGCTTGGCGGCGGTGGCGGTGCGGTAGCATCATAAACGCAAATGGAGAAGGTACCATTATTGTCGTTACCATACTCCCAAAAGCGAATGTAGATAGTACTGCCCGGCACTAGGCCTGTTAAATTCAGGAAAGGCATTAAGCCGTTATTGCTGGCATCATCATTACAACTGTTAAGCGTAAACGGACCTGCACAGGATGCTGCCGTATATACGGCCATTGCGCCATCGGTCATGGTACCGGTATTGCCATCCAATGTTAAGTTGCCCGAGGCGGGAACAACTGCCGTAAACCAAACATCGCCACCCAGGTAGTTAGCGCAACCCGGTGCAGGTATATTAGCGGTGGCAGTAGCAGCGGCGTTGGTATATTGACTAAAGTTACAGGTGGTTCCTACGTTAAGCGCTATAGCGTTACAAGGTTCGTCGTTTACAGGTTGGCTAAATGCAACACCAATACCTACAAACGCAAAAAAACATGCTGATAAAATTCTTTTCATCTTCAGGAGTATGATAATAGAATGTGCCCTTCTATTGTATAGATGCAATAAAAGCCTGTAAAGTTGCCACTTTTATGGGAGTGGCAAAAGGTATTTTTTGTAAAATGCTTTAATGGGGCTTATTGGCCCCGTCCGTAAAGGATTTAACAAATGCCGCCAAGGCTACTACTGCCCAGGTGCCTTCTAAAACCACAAAGGGTAAGTAATTGATTATCAACGAAGCGAAGCAGGCCAAGGCTGCTCCTACCAGATTGAGCATAATGTAAACGCGACTGGATTTATCTAACCAGCCAAAGGCGTTGAGTAAAAAGGCCAGCAACAAAAGTGCTACCCCGTTAATGCCAATCAGGTCTTGCGGCACCAATCCCATCCTAAATCTGGGTTTCGGTCCACTCGTTGAACAGCTCGTTTATGAATAAATTTTCCTCTTTCGAGATTTTATTGTCGGCCTTGGCCAGTTGAATAGCAAACTGGATTAGCTCGTGGCGCTCCTTCTCTGTAGAATCCTCATAAAAGTCCGCCATGCACTTCTGAAAATGAATCATGTAATTCTGCGGCTCCAGTGCACTCAACACCTCTATTTCTCTATCCAGATTAACATGGATAGGGGGAAATTGAGAGGCCAGCCATTCTCTTATTACTAAATCTTCTGCAGCGCTGAACTTATTGTCTACTGCTGAAAGAATCATCAACAAATGATAGCCCGCAATCGGCTTGTTCTTTTTCATACTTTCTCTTTTAATAGTCCCCAATTATAACACAAATTTGCGCAGTTGAATTATTGCCTAATACATTTTAAAATAATACCTTGTGTTTTTAAACTACCCGATATGAAACCGAATTTTGTAAAACTGCTGTGTGGTGTGCTGTGTACCCTGCTTTTTAGCGCCTCCTTTGCCCAAAGCACGTTTGAAGGTGATGGCCTTCCATCATTTTTAGGCAAAGCATCTACCAGCCAGGAACTAAAAGACCTTAAAGCCAACTATAGTTGCGAGATGGCTAACGATGAACATTACCTATCTAAAGGTGGTATCGAGTTAATCCTGCGCAATGGTTCGTTAAATGAAATGCACCTGTACCGCAAAAGTGCAGTTTATGGTGCCTTTAAAGGTAAGCTGCCCAACAAACTGCAATTTGATATGTTGCCCAGCGAAGTAAAACGCCTGTTAGGCAAACCGGTAGCCAGCTATAACAGTGGCTACTGCGAGTTCGACATGGGCAACTACATAATCTCCTGCTGGTTCGATTCCGGCAGGCTCGACCAGGTAGGCGTAGCCGTTAAAGGTGCGCTTTAACAGTTGCAGAAACACTGCTGCAGAAATTTATATTTTGCAGCATGAAGCGATTTTCAGGTAAGTGGACTGTACTTTTACTTTTCATATCCCTTTTGTTTTGTGGTTGCAGCAAGCTGGATAAGCTAACGCAGTTTAACATGGATTATGAAAGCGACTATAGCTATAGTGCCGGCCTGCCAATAAACTTACCGGTACAGATTTTCTCGCCGGATGTAACTACTAACAGCGACCAGGAGTTTGCCATTAATGATACGCGCAAAGACCTTATAGAAAGCATTAAGCTAACCCAGCTTAAATTAACTATTACTGCCCCTGCCGGCAAAACGTTTTCCTTTTTAAAGGAGGTGCACGTTTTTATAGCTGCGGATGGCTTACCTGAAACCGAGGTAGCAAACAAGCTTAACATAGATAATGCAGTTGGTAGCGAAATTGACCTTACTGTGTTTGATACAGAACTGCAGGATTATATAAAGGCTGATAAGTTTAAGCTTAAGGTTACCAGCACTACCGATGAGCTGTTAACCAGCAACGTAAACGTGCACATTTACTCTAACTTTTTTGTTGACGCCAAAATACTGGGCATTTGAAAAAGATACTGATACTTGGTGGAACCATGTTTGTGGGCCGTGTGGTAACTGAACGCCTCCGAAACAACGGCCAATACGATGTAACACTATTCAACCGTGGCAAAAGCAATGCAGGCGCTTTTGCAGATGTGGTACAGCTGCATGGCAACCGCGAAACGGAGGACATCGAACAGGTTACTCAACAGCATTGGGATGTTATTATTGACTTTAGCGGATATTACCCCATAACCTTTGAAAAACTGCTTCATAACCTGAAGGGAAAGGTTAAACGTTACATTTTTGTTTCTACCATTTCGGTTTTTGATTTTGAAAAGCTGGCCGGTAAAAAAACAATTACCGAACAGGACAGCATACTGGATTGTACCGAAGCCCAACGCAGCTCCCGTTTACCTGATGCTTATGGAGAAAAGAAAGCTGAAATGGAACGCGCTCTTTTAAAACAGGATTGGTTGGAGCCTATCATTTTCCGCCCAAGCTTTATTAGTGGTAAATACGATTGGACGGAACGCTTCTATTATTGGGTTTACCGCGTTAAAATGGGTGAAAGACTTTTGTTCCCTGCTACGCAGGAAACAAACACCAGCATAACCCTTGGCGATGATTTGGCTTCTGCCATAATAACGGCTATTGATAGCGACAAGAAGCAATCGGTTTATAACTCCATTTCTTTTGCCCAACATAGCCTGCACACCTTTATTAATATGGCCGCTGCTATTTTAAGTAAGAAGGTTGAAATTATTGGACTTACAGAAGAACAGCTTAAGCAACACAACCTGCAGTACGGTGATTTTCCTTTGTTTGTACCGGGCGGTATTGCGGTGGATGACAGCCTGTTCAAAAAAGATTTCCCGATTGAACTTAAAGATTACCGCAAGGACCTGGAAGAAATAATTGATGCCGCCAATAAAGCCGGTTGGCCTGAGCCCAAGCCCGGATTAAAGTGGGAAAGAGAAAAGGAAATACTTGTGGCCTTATAATCAGGAATAGGCCTTTACCAGGTTTTTTGCAACCCCCTTCATTTCATTTACCAGTGCCGGTGGCGAAATTACCTTCACCTTATCTCCGTAGCTGCATATCTGCATCTTTAGCTCGGTATTAATTACCAACTCAAGCGATATGCGCAACTCTTTCTCGCTATCCTTCAACACTTTTTGCGACTGGTGTATCGGGATGGTTTTAATGTACTTGCCCTGCACCGGCGAAAAGGATAGCACCACCTTCTCCGGCTTGCCCTCAGCAATACTTACGCCTAACACGTTGTTGTAAAAGTTTTTCTTGTCAATTTTTTCGTCGTTGAAAGTCTGCTCCGTAATGCGGAGGTCGTGGATACGGTCGAGCGCAAAGGTTAAAATCTTGTGGTCCTTTTTGCTGATGCCATTACCTATCACATACCAAAAATTCTTCGATTCGCGGATAAGATAAGGTTCCAGCAATATCTGCGATATACTATCGCTGCCATGGCGCTGGTAGGTAAACTTCAACACCCTTCTTTCCGAAATGGCCTTTAATATCGGCTCTACTAACTCAATACCCTTTATTACAAAGGGCTTATCCAATTGTATATAATCACTTTCGCCCCGTGCATCCTTATTCATTTTTACGGTAGAGGCAATCTTCATTATGGCCTCTTCAAACTCCTTAATGGCCGGCAGGTGCTTAAACTGATCTAAAAGGCTAATGGCGAAATCGAGGCCGTGCAACTCATCAGCGCTTACCGGCAGGTTATTGATGGAATATTCAGGGTCAGAATAATGATACGTACGCTCGACCCGGTTATAAGCAATGGGGGCATTAAAGCCCAGGGCCTGATTGTATCGCATCTCCTGTAAGTCCAACTGCAAAGTACGTTTAGAAACCGGCTTGTCCACTTGTTCTGAAACATAATCAATTAATTCTTCAAGTGTAGGATACGGCTTTTTGCGCAGCCGGGCATCTATCAATCGGTAACGGGAATAAGCATCGCGGTTTAAAGGCATAAAACAAAAGCAAATTTAAGCGCTCCAACATACCAATATTTCGCGTTTCCCTTCGTATGGCAGGCGGCCATGCGAGGTGCTGAAGTTGTCAATGGCAATAACATCATTCTTCTTCCAGGGAAAAATGACCAGGTTTTTCCAGATCAATTCCTCTACGTGTTGAACATAGCTATCAGGAATTTCTTTGCCATCGCCAAATAGCACATTCATACTTTGGTCAATAGGCGCAGTGGTAATCTTTTTTATACCCACCATTAATTTCAAAAATATATTCCAGAAAAGCGTTTTAGCCCTGTGCTGGTATTGATGGATATAGCCATACTCGATAGGCGCCGCAACCGGACTAAACACCTGCAGGTGGTTAAACCAAACTTTCTCCTTACTAAGCGGGTGCTCTATTGCCGCTGGTGTGCGATGCAACAAGCGCAGGTTATCATTATTCAACCATTCAAACTCAATCTCCTGCTCCTTACACTGGCGCTCAACCTCCGCCTTGTCCGTGGTTTGAAAAATCTCATTCCACTTCTTAAGCTCAAACAAATTGAGTTTGCTGCTTTTGCCGGGCGCGGAATAATTGCGTACAGTAATTAACCCGCGTTTATCAAACTCCTCGCGGATTTTAGGATCCATATCCGCATATACCTTTCTAAAATTGCAGATGGGTGTTTCGCCACCGTAGTCCGGTTCAACATGGCAATAAAAAAACAAGCTGATTGGCGGTTGCTTTACGTAACTCATTTCGCAATGCTGCATAATAGGATAGTAGCCCGGTAACTCACTTGCTGTATATACATAAGTAGTGCCCTTTACAATGTTGCGGGGCGATGTGCCGTAGTAATCATTTTTTAAACGGGGGTCTGTTTGCAGGGCAACCGATTCAAAATCCTTTGGCGCATCTATATCAAACCCGCGGAAGAGAACGGCTCCGCTTTCGTAAAACTTTTTGTCGAAGGTTTCTTTGTTGGCTTTCATCCAGGCCAACAACTCCTCTTTCGATTTTCCGTTTCCGTTGGGTTCAATAACCAGCGGCAGTTTGCGGGCATCCAGGAAAGACTCTTTCATATACGGGTGTTATAAAATGAAGTTATAAAATTGGATGGATTGCAAAGCGTAAAGAAGGCGGCAGAACAAACAAATAGGCAGGTTATTGCGCAGCACCCCTACCCAAAAAGAAAAATACAGTACCGCTTGTTGATGTCAGGCACGGTCTTGCGCCATTCCTTTATCGGTTTCGTTTTTATGAACTGCGTTTCAAGCGTAAGGTCGCAGGCTATGCAAAGGCGGGTTTCATCGCGGCAGGTTTTTAATATTTCTTCCAGCAGCTTTTGATTGCGGAAAGGCGTTTCCATAAAAATCTGCGTACTACCGCCCGAAGCATTTTCTAACTGCTTTATCTTTTTATCCCGCTCGGGGTTTTGTATAGGCAGGTAACCATGAAAAGAAAATTGCTGGCCGTTAAAGCCTGAAGCAATCAGCGCCAACAGTATAGAAGAAGGCCCAACAAGCGGCACCACCTCAATGTTCTTACGGTGCGCATACGCAACAATCTCATTACCGGGATCGGCTATACAGGGGTTACCAGCTTCACTTATCAAACCACAGTTTTTCCCTTTCAGCACATTTTCCAAAAGCCATTCGCAGTTTTGCTTATCGGCATGCTTTTCCAGCTCGCGGATGAGCACTTCTGTGTCAAAATTCTTTCTGAAACCAATGGCCCTTAGGTACCGGCGGGCAGATTTCGCATTTTCTACAATAAACTCATCCAGCATGCCCACAACATCCTTTACCTGTTGGGGAATAATAGGTGGCGAGTCTACTCCTAAAAAAGAAGGAATCAGGAAAATTTTACCGGGCGTATTACTCATGGCGCAAGGTCCTCGCGGTTTGAAACTGTGTCAACCGCCTGGCAATTAAAGTTAGCTATAGAAGCCGAATCGGAAGGCAACGGAAAATCGTTGGTTGTAATTTTTGCGCGCATAGAGCGGTCGTTAAACACCCGCTTCAAAAAGCCGCCTACTACAGGTAATGCTGCTGCCGCTCCGGCCCCGGTGCTATTGCCCGAGAAGTGCACGCTTGGCTGCTCAAAACCTACCCAGGCGCCTGCTACTATATCAGGGTTATAACCTATAAACCAGGCATCCGCATTGCCTTGTGTTGTTCCGGTTTTGCCGGCCAAAGGCATTTGCAAACCATACTTATAAATACGTGTGGCGGTGCCGTGCGTTATAACGCCTTTAAGCATCTGCGTTAAAGTGTAAGCGGTTTGTTCAGATATGGCTTCCTTGTGTTGCACACCAAATTGAGCCAGCACGTTGCCGTCCTTATCTTCAATACGTTTGATAAAGTAAGGCTTACTATAGGTGCCCAGGTTGGCAAAGCAGGTGTAAGCGCCCACCATTTCAAAAAGCGAAACATCGCAGGTGCCCAGGCAAAGCGAAGGCACAGCATCCAATGAGCTTTCAATCTGGCAACGGTGTGCCATATCCACTAACTGGTTAGGGTCGCCTATATCGCACATTATGCGCGCTGTTACCCTATTGTCTGAGGCCGCTAAGCCCTCCTTCATAGGCACCAGTTCTCCATCCTTCCATTTATCCGTGCCATCAGGGTTCCAGTTCGCATCAATACCGGGGCACTCCGGCGGCAGGTACGGTATAAGCGTGCAGGGCTCATAGTTGCGTTCCAGCGCCAGGGCGTACAAAAACGGTTTCATGGTTGAACCCACCTGCCGTTTGGTGCTTTTCTTCACGTGGTCTAACTGAAAATAACGGATGTTAGGTCCACCAATCCATGCTTTGATCTCGCCCGTTTTGGCATCAACCGCTAAAAAGCCCACTTGTATTATTTGCAGGTAATAGCGCAGGGAATCTATGGGACTCATCAGGGTATCTACGCTGTATCCCTTCTCGCCATGCCAGCTAAAAACCGTCATCTCTGTTTTAGTATTAAACGCCTTCATAATTTCCGCATCGCTCTTGCCATCGGCTTTCATGCTTTGGTAGCGCTCGCTTTGCTTCATCATTTTATCCAGCAAATCAGGCTTGGCACGGCTGCCGAATTTCCAGGGATCCTTCCCTTTCCAGCTTTTAAAAAAATCTTCCTGCAACACCTTCAGGTGCTCCTGCATACTTTCTTCAGCATAGCGCTGCATGCGCGAATCAATAGTGGTATACACCTTCAATCCATCCTCGTACACACTCCACTTGGTTCCATCGGGTTTAGGGTTTTTATCGCACCAGTTCTGCAATTCCTGCCGGATGTATTCGCGTATATAAGTAGCGGTTCCTTCCCGAAAATCAGGGTTATGAAAGTTGAGCTTAATATCTTTTTTCGATAGCGAATCGTATTGCGGTTGAGTGAGAAAGCCGGCTTCTACCATACGGCGCATAACCAGGTTACGGCGTTCCTTGGCACGCTCAGGGTGCAGGCGCGGGTTAAAAAATGACGGCCCGTTAAGCATACCTACCAACAACGCCGCTTCTTCAGGTTTTAACTCCTTAGGCGTTTTGTAGAAATAAGTGAATGCTGCGGTTTTAATGCCGTACGAGTTATAACCAAAGCCGATTGTATTAAAATAAAGATTAATGATTTCGTCTTTCGTAAAAGTGCGTTCAATTTTGGCGGATAGCACCCATTCTCTCAGTTTTTGAGTTACCCTTCGCACACGGCCCGCTTTGGCAAAATCATCGTGAAATAGATTACGGGCCAGCTGTTGGGTAATGGTAGAGGCGCCCCCGCGCTTACCGGGCAAAGCAGCATGAACCATAGCGCTAAACAGGCCCGGTAAATCAATACCGGAGTGATCGTAAAATCTCTTGTCCTCCGTTGCAACCAAGCCCTGCACCAGGTACGGCGATAGGTCTTCATACGAAACCTCAATACGGTTCTCGGTGTAAAAAGAGCCCAGTACTTCCTGGTCAGTAGAATAAATAGTAGTTGAAATTTCGTTGCGCGGGTTCTGTATGGCGTCCAGGTCGGGCATTTTGCCCAGCAGGCCATAGTTTACGCCGATAAAGAAAATGATGACGAAGCCGATAAAACTCCAAAGAGCTATCTGCACCTTTTTAAAAACGTGCCAAAAGTTGTTTGCGTTAAACGCGGTTTTAGCCATGTTATGCAACAAATTTAGGAGAAGGCATAAGACCTAAACGAAAACGGCGGGTTTTCATTATAACAGGCTAGTTAATTTGTTTAATGAATGGGACACAAAAAGTGCCCCGCAGGTAGGTTAACCACTTAATAAAGTTGATGAAGTAGAATTTGGTTGCGCCGAGGGCAACTAGCTGCTACTTATCTTTTTGCGCTACATATTGTTCAATAGCGCTGTAAAACTCCTCGCCGTATTTGCGGGTAATAGCTTCCTTTAAAAATTTGTAAACAGGCACCTTAAGCGCCTTGCCGTTTTTGCAGGCAGCCTTGCACACATGCCAACGCTCATAGTTTACAGCATCAAAGCCCTTCTTTTTGCTGATTCTTATAGGGTATAAGTGACAGCTAATGGGTTTCTTCCAATCAATTACCCCATCGCGGTAGGCTTTCTCAATGGCACAAATTACTATGCCCTTATCATCGCGGGTTAACCAGGCGCAACCTCCGCGTTTTTCCATCAATGGTGTACACCATTCTTTATTTTCCTTCTCGTAAACATACTTACCCTGCTTTTCGATAGTGGCAATACCCTCGGGGGTTAGATAGGGTTTTACTTTATCATAAATTTTGTCGAGTATTTCCAGTTCGCTTTTATCCAGGGGGGCGCCAAAATCTCCCGCTACGCAACACTCGCCTTTGCAGGCATTAAGGTCGCATACAAACTTCTCGTCAATAATGTCGTCGCTTAAAATTTTATCGTCAATTACTATCATAGTTATTAGCCCGTAGTGGCACAAAGAAACGAATATAAAACAATACCTCATTGGCGCTTCTCCGCCAGCCATCCTTTTACCAATACGCACAAAAACCTTAAAATTTACCGGGCAAGGCTGCGTTATGAATTACATATCGCTTAATTAGCATTATGAAGAAGTTGCTGTTTGTTGTATTCGCTTTTCTGCAACTGGGATTGCAGGCGCAATACAAATCGTTGTTTTGGAAAATATCGGGTAATGGGTTAACAGAACCCTCCTACCTTTTTGGCACTATGCACACCTCGGACCCGCGCATACTTAAAGTAAGCGAAGGGGCTATGCCTTACTTTAATAAAAGCCGTGCCTACGCAATGGAACTTGACCCCTCCGAAGCTTTCGACATGGGCCTTATGGCCAAACTGATGATGGGAAAAGGCTACAGCCTTAAGAAGTTAGTGAAGGAACCCGAATACAGCCTGCTGGACTCCATGATAAGAGAACAGGTAAGTTTTCCGTTGGGCCTGTTCGACAATGTGGCCCCGGTATTTATTATGACCATCATTGAATCAGCAGGTATGGGCCTGAACGATTCAGCAGGTACAGCAGAAGTATTGGACCTGCATTTTTACGGAGAAGCCAAGAAGAGCAAGAAAAAAATAATAGGTATAGAAACTGCTGATGAGCAATTAAGCGCCCTTAACTCTCTTACATACCAGGAACAAGCCGATATGCTGGTGAAAGAACTTGACAACATGGCTACCGATACGGCTGCCGGGCCCGACCTTGTGCGCTTTTACCTTGACCAAAACCTGGATAGTGTTGCCGCAATGGATAACACTAACGAAATGCCGCCAAAGTTTTTTAAAGCGCTGGTTACTGACCGCAACCTGCGCATGGCCGATAGAATTGCCTCTTTTATTAAAGATAAATCCACATTTATCGCTATAGGCGCTTTACACTTGCCCGCAAAGGAAGGTGTAATTGAACTGCTGCGTGCCAAGGGTTTTAAAGTTGAACCGGTAAAACTATAGTGCACATTTCATCAAAAACAAAGAGCCACTCTCATCGGAGTGGCTCTTTGTTTTATCCTTAATAGCAAGCTGTTACTTGGCCAGGTAAAACTCTTCGTTGCCTTTGCGCAGTTTCAGGTTGTTCTTATCCAGGTCTAATATGCGGTATATATCTACCGAAGGGGTGCTGTCATTACGCAACTGCAGGTCTTCTTCACTGTTCAGCAATTCCCATTGGCCGGTGGTCATATGCGGCGTAATAGTAGTATCTACAAAGCGTAGCGTATCGTAATCTATTACGTATTGCATATTAACGCTATCGTAACCCAGTGTGTCTGATAAAATCAAAGAGTCTACTGAGAAACTGAACTCGCTGTATTTTTGGGTATAGCGGTTGTCTTCAGTAAAATCAATTTCCCAACCGCGGTATGTAGTATCGTAGTACAGGGTTTTATCCTGTCCGTCAAAAAGGTAGCGGTCCAGGCTCCAGGTGCCTACCAGTTTTTTTACAAAGGTTTTACGGTTACAGGCAGTTAAAGCCACGGTAAGCACTAGGGCAAGGAACAGGAATTTTTTCACGCGGAATGGGTTATGGGTTCGAAAAAATTATTCGGTCTTCTTTTTCATATACAGCTGAGAAGAGTCGGTTTTTAGCTGCACATGATCTTTGCTGAGGTTAAAGATGGTAAATTCTCTTCTATACGTTTTATTGGTGCTATCGGTTAAGTCCAGGTATTCGTTTTCCAATACCAGTTTCTCATCGTTATCAGCAAAGGAAAAAGTACCGTTTACTACTATTGAATCAGGGCTTGCGTAATATTCCACAAAGCTACCGCTTTCAGAAAACGTAATACTGTAATCGGGATAGGTAGCAGCAAAGGTAGAGGTCTTATCCACGTTGCGAAGCAGGTATTTGTAAACCTGCCATTCGCCGTTAAGGTTCTCTTTGTAGATTTTTTCCTTATTGCAGCCTGCCGCCACTACCAGTAACATAAACGCCGCGAAGAGTTTTTTCATAGTCGCAATTTGTCTGCCAAAATAAAAAAGTTTTAGATGCAGAAAAGCCTTTAATGGCTTAAACACAAATTAGTTAAAAGGCTATTTGGCGTGTAAGGTTTATACGGGAGGCCTGAAGCGGTAGTTACCGGGCCGGCATCACTCCAGTTTAATTTCCTCATCATTGTCATCAAAGAACTTGTATTCCGTAATACCGAAGTCCTCGTTAGGGGTAATGCTGACCCAACGCTTTTTATTTAGGAACCACTTCATGCGTAATGAAGGGAAGCCTTTTTTAAGGTAGGCAGCAATAATAGGATGGCAGTAAAGCTTTAGCTTTTTATGCGTATTCAGTAAGTGGTCAAGGTCCTCCTCAATGCCGTCAATCAACAGCAGCGAAGCGTTTATCTGGCCCGTGCCGCCACAGGTAGGGCAGGCCTCGGTAGTGGAGATGTTTATTTCAGGACGCACCCGCTCGCGCGTAATTTGCATGATATTAAACTTGGAAAGCGGCAGTATGGTATGCGTGGCGCGGTCGTTTTGCATAAACTCCTTCATTTTGCCATAAAGCACCTTTTTGTTGTCGGGGTTCTTCATGTCAATAAAGTCTATGATAATAATGCCACCCATATCGCGCAGGCGCAGCTGGCGGGCAATTTCCTCAGCCGCTTCAATGTTTACCTTAAGGGCGTTGCTTTCCTGATCTCCATCCATAGTGGAGCGGTGGCCGCTGTTTACGTCCACTACGTGCAAGGCTTCGGTTTTTTCCAATATAACATAGCTGCCGTTAGCCATGTTAACCGTTTTGCCGAAGCTGGCTTTTATCTGGCGGGTTATGCCGTAATGATCAAACACAGGGGTTTTGCCGGTGTGATGTTGAACTATCCCTTTTTTATCGGGGGCAATGCGCGCTAAAAAGTTTTCGATATCACGCGCTACCGAACCATCATCAGTCACAATTTTATTAAACTCGGCACTAAGCATATCACGCAGTATGCTTTGCGTTTTATCCAACTCGCTAAGCACTTTTACCACCGGTTGGGCGTGCTTCAGGTTTTTCATCATCAGTTGCCATTTCTCCTGCAGCATCAGTAAATCCTGGTGCAGCTCGGCAGCGCCTTTACCTGCAGCAACGGTGCGCACAATAACACCAAAGTTTTTAGGCTTAAGGCTTTCAACCAATACTTTAAGGCGCTTGCGCTCTTCAGCCGAATCAATCTTTTTTGAAACGCCAACGGTATCATTAAAAGGGGTTAGCACTAAAAAGCGGCCTGCCATTGAAATTTCGCAGGTAAGGCGCGGGCCTTTGGTAGATATGGGTTCCTTTAGTATCTGCACAAGAATGTTGTTCTTGTTCTGCAGTACATCCTTTACGTTGCCGGTTTTTACTATTTGTTTTTGCTGCTCAAAATTGTTGAGCATTTGTTCGGGCGTTACATTACCGGCAATGCACTGGCCGGTAAACTTCATTAAGGAACGAACATCGGGGCTAAGATCGGTGTAATGCAGAAAGGCATCTTTTTCGTGGCCAACGTCAACAAAAGCGGCGTTAAGGCCGGGCATTACCTTTTTTATTTTCCCTAAAAATATATCGCCTACATTAAACTGGTTGTTAAAGCGCTCCTGGTGGAGTTCAACCAAACGCTTATCTTCCAACAGGGCTATATCCACCCCGTTTGTGGTTGAGTGTATGACTAACTCTTTTATCACAAAAAAAATTTAGAGCCCGCCAAAGGCAGGCTGTTTTCAAAAACTATAAGGTAAGCCCGATGTAGGAAAGGAAAGGATGAAGAAACTTAGTGCCACAGCAGGACAGCTGCAGCACTAAGCATTATAATTATTTCTTCTTATGACGGTTTTTTCTCAGTCTCTTCTTGCGCTTGTGAGTCGCAATCTTATGACGTTTTCTTTTTTTTCCGCAAGGCATAGCTCTTGTTTTAGTTGAATGAATTAACTCTGTTTCTTTAAATCCTGAATCTTATTGTCAATCTCCCTAAGCACTTCAGCGTCTTTTATGGTCTTTTTGCACCTTTCTAACATCTCTATGGCCTTGGGTTTTAACCCTGTATCTTCATACGCCTGAGCCATTAATAAAAGGGCCTCTGTATTTTGGGGCTGCAAATATAGCACTTTTTCTAAACGGGCAATGGCTTTATCGTACTGTCCGCTAACTATACCAAAGCGGGCCAGCATTAACTGGGCGTCCACATTATTGGAATCCTTAGCTACTATATTGCGCAGTATACCAACGCCTTGCATAGGGTTTTGGCTTCCCTCAATGTAAGCGCCGGCCAGCCTTAGCTTATTTTCAACTACGTTACTATCCAACTCTACAGCCTTTTCGTAGGTGGCTATAACGTTGTTCATCAGGTATCTATGCGCTTTTTCGTCGGGGGCGGTTTGCGTTAATTGGGCGCTGTAATCGCCGGCCTTAACAAACGCCTTTACACTGTTTTCCTTTTCGGCTGCCTTAACCAGGTAGTAGGCTACGGCAAGGGGCTTGTCCTGTTTAGTATAAAGGTCGGCCAGGCCGGTATAATTCTGCTGGGCCTTAAGGCTTTCTGTAGATTGTTTTACGGTAGCATCAGTTGTTGCCTTTTCTAAACCGTTGATGTATTCTTCAATATTCAATGCCTCTGCAGCCTGTTGGGGCGGCATTTGTGGGGGCATATTGCCTTGATGGCCCGAATCGGGCGCACTGCCCTTAGGCTTAGCGGTATCGGCAAATAGGTAAATACCCAGGCAAACAACTACGCAGGCTGAAATAACGATGATTTGGTTGCGGCTCATCAGGGCGCGAAAATAAGAATCCTTTTGTCCTTAAGAGTATAAGGCTTAGGCCGGTTTGCTTTCATCGCCACCCTTGCGCCCCTTTTTAATGGCGTCAACAAAGGTTTTGGCTGGTTTAAAAGCCGGGATATAGTGCTCTGGTATTACGATGGCCTCGTTGCGCTTTATAATTCTACCGATTTTACGGGCTCTCTTTTTCGTTATAAAACTACCAAAGCCCCGTACATATACGTTTTCACCGTTTTTGAGCGAATTCTTAACTTCCCGGAAGAAGGCTTCCAGGGTAACCAACACATCCACCTTAGGAACACCCGTAAGATCGGATACTTTTGTAACTACGTCTGCTTTTCTCATGGTTAATTGATTTTGGGCTTAAGCAATATACATTATATTCTGGATGAACCCCATAAATATAAGAAATATTTTAGAAAACAAAATATGTGCCGTAATTGTTCGGTATAGATTATTAATCTTATTACTGCGCCCGTAAAATGGATTTTGGCACCTTAAAACAGAATTTTACTCCCGCCCTGCTAAAGTGGAATAAAGCCCAAAATAAGAGGCAAATGCCATGGAAAGGGGAGAAAAACCCCTACTTTATATGGCTTTCTGAAATTATCCTTCAGCAAACCCGGGTTGAACAGGGATTGCCTTATTATCAACGCTTTATAAAGCTGTTCCCAACGGTTAAGCATCTGGCCGATGCTCCCCGGGATGAGGTGATGGCAGCATGGCAGGGCCTGGGCTACTACTCGCGTGCACGCAACCTGCATGGCACAGCCAAATATGTAGCATATGAACTAAAAGAAATGTTTCCTGCCGATTACGAGGGCTTGTTGGCACTCAAAGGCATAGGGGCCTATACCGCTGCAGCCATTGCATCTTTTGCATACAACCACCCGCAGGCTGTAGTAGATGGTAACGTTATCCGCGTATTGGCGCGCTACTTTGGTATTGACAAAGCCTACGATACTACCGAAGGCAAAAAGCTGTTTACCGCTTTGGCTCAAGAACTAATTGATAAAAAGAAAGCCGCTACGTACAACCAGGCCATTATGGATTTCGGCGCTACAGTGTGTACGCCTAAAAATCCGCTTTGTTCTACCTGCCCATTTAATAAAAGCTGTAAGGCCTATTTGCAAAACCGGGTGGACGAACTACCCGTTAAAGCCAAAAAAGTAAAGATAAAGGAGCGCTACTTTCATTACCTGCTTATAACTACTGAAAAGGAAGTGCTTATTCAACAACGTAACGCAAAGGATATATGGCAACACCTGTACCAGCTACCATTGGTAGAAAGCGCTAAAGAGCCCACCCTGAAAGAAATGCAAAAGCTAACCGGTGTTAAGGATTTGAAAATTGTAAAGCGTTGGCCGGTAAGCACACAAATGCTTTCGCATCAAAAAATACACTTCAATTTTGTGCAGTTAAGCGGCACAAATATTCATAATATAAACATGGCTGATACCGTGTTTGTTAAAAAGAAAAGCCTAAAGCAATTTGCTTTTCCGCGAACGCTTCATTTGTTTTTGAAGCAAAACTCGCTACTTTAGAAACTCGTTTTACAACAGCCGAAAGGCCCCGATTAATTCAAAATCAATTTCCAGCAACATGGTAAACAAAGTATTTCTTATTGGCCGTTTAGGCAAAGACCCTGTAATTAAGCATTTCCAGAATGATAGCGCTATTGCTGAATTTCCTTTAGCAACAACCGAATCTTATAAAGACCGCGAAGGCAAGTGGAATGAAGTAACCGATTGGCATAACATTAAACTGCCGAACAAGTTTATGGCCGAGCGTGCTGAAAAGTACCTGAAAAAAGGCAGCAGCATTTTTGTTGAAGGTAAAATACGCACCCGTTCCTACGACGATAAAGACGGTAACAAGCGTTATGTAACCGAGATTATTGCAGAAACCTTCCGCATGCTTGATAAAAAAGGCGACGGCAGCAGCAGCAATAGCGGTGGTGGTTACGAAAGCGGCGGCTCTTCGTATTCTTCGCCTGTTAACGACCAGGTTTCATCCGGCAACAACAGCCAGGCCGATGACGATTTGCCGTTTTAGTGCGACCGCCCTTTTAAATTAAACTAACGTACGTTGGACAGTTATCCCGGGCATTCACCACTTTTGGTTTTATTGAATTTGGTTAACCCGCCTAACACGGCGGTTTTAATTGCCAATCTTGTTATCCTTTTACTTATAGTTTGCTCGGCGCTTATGTCCGCCAGCGAGGTGGCATTCTTTTCGCTAACACAGCCGGAAGTGGACAGCCTGGGCGATAGCGACAACCCTACTGACAGGCGCGTTGCCCGCTTGCTTGATAAGCCCCGTTACCTGCTTTCAACCATGCTGGTAAGCAATACACTGGTAAACATCGGTGTAGTTATCATCTCCTACTTTGTAACCCGGCAAATGTTCAACTTTAAGGAACTGTCCGAAACAATTGGTATCTCCGAGTTTTGGATAGACTTTTTGTGGAACGTAGTAATCGTTACTTTTTTCCTGGTGCTGTTTGGCGAGGCTACCCCTAAGGTGTTTGCAACGCACAACAAACTGAAAATTGCCCGCTTTATGTCGGGGGCATTTTCGGTACTGGTTAAAATATTTTTGCCGGTAAACTATGTGTTGGTTGGCTCAACCCAGGTGCTTGAAAAACGCCTGAAAAAGCACAATACTGAAATAGACCGCGAAGAGATTAACAAAGCCATTGAAATAACGGTAGAAAAGAAGGAATCGAAACAGGACGCCAAGTTGCTAAAGGGTATTGTACACTTTGGCAACACTACTGTAAAACAGGTAATGCGCCCCCGCACCGAAGTAGCGGCTATAGACTACGAGCTTAACTTTAAACAGGTAATGGATAAGGTTAAAGAGGTAGGCTATTCACGTTTTCCGGTTTACCAGGAAAATTTAGATACCATCCTGGGCGTTTTAAACATTAAGGATTTGCTGGAGCACTTTAACCAGGATGAAAGCTTTGGCTGGCAAAGCCTGGTGCGCAAGCCCTTTTTTGTGCCGGAGAGCAAAATGATAGATGACCTGCTGCGAGAGATACAGCAGAACCGCAAGCACCTGGCCATTGTAGTAGATGAATTTGGAGGCACCTCGGGCATTATAACGCTGGAAGATATTATTGAAGAGGTGGTGGGTGATATTAAGGATGAGTTTGATGAAACCGGGGATGGCGACTTTAAAAAGCTGGACGATCGCAACTTTGTATTTGAAGGTAAAACCTCGCTGATTGATGTTTGCCGGTTAATGGATATCGACTCTTCGGTTTTTGATGATATAAAAGGGGAAGCCGAAACGCTGGGCGGGCTGGTGCTTGAAATTACAGGCCGCCTGCCAAAGAACGGCGACGAGATAAAGAAGTCAACCTTTAAGTTTACAATAATCAACGTTAGCAATAACCGTATCGAACGCGTAAAAATTACGAATGAAACACCAGCCTAAACGTTTTTTGAGTATTGCGCTCTTACTGGTTTTTTTCTTCTCTCTGCTATTTACCTCCTGCAACCGCGATTACTCAGCCAAGCCTAAAGCTTACCCGCGCGTGGTTTATCCTGAACGCAAATACGAATTGTTCGATCCGCCCAATTGTCCTTTCCGTTTCCAAAAGCCGGTATATGCCCGCGTTGACTATGACACTACTTATCTAGGCAAAAAAACCGATGAGCGCTGCTGGCTAAACATTTCCTTTCCTGATTTTAACGGCAATATCAACTTTACCTATAAGGATATAACAGATACCATCAACCTCGAACGTCTTTTGGAAGATGCCCACAAACTAAGCTACAAGCACACCAAAAGGGCCGATTACATTGACGAGATAAAAATTGAGAACGAGCACGGCATAGGTGGTGTGTTATATGATATTGGCGGCGACGCTGCCAGCAACATCCAGTTCTTTTTAACGGATACTACCAGCCACTATGTGCGCGGTGCTTTATATTTCTACAATCCGCCTAATACCGATAGCATGGCCCCGGTGGTAAGCTTTGTAAAAGAAGACCTTAAGCAAATGCTTAAAACCTTTGAGTGGAAGTAAACCTACAACTCAAAACAAGTTTGATTCAACTTATCTAACATCAAAATAGGCCTCAACCGGCCAATGCAATAGAGCTAACGGAGATGTTTTTACATTCGTGCCTGTAGTGCCATGGCAAGTTTTCTTCAATCTCCCATAGAGTATTTAAAGGGTGTTGGCCCGCAACGCGGCGAGCTGCTGCGCAGCGAGCTGGATGTAGCCACCTTTGGAGATTTATTGCATTACTATCCATTTAGATACGTTGACCGCAGCGTTGTACACCAGGTTAAAGACCTTAACCCGCTTACCCAATTTATACAGCTAAAAGGCAAGCTTACAGGTTTCAGGCAACTGGGCGATAAAAAACACAGGCGGTTAATAGCAACCTTTCGCGATAAAAGCGGAGAAGTGGATTTAATCTGGTTCCAGAGTATTGATTGGATATTAAAGACACTTAAACCTAATATAGAATACCTGGTTTTCGGTAAGCCTACCCTGTTTAATGGAGAGTATAACATCCCGCACCCGGAAGTAGAGCCTGTGCCCGATGAAGTTGAATTGCGTGGTAAGGGCATGCAGCCGGTTTACTCTTCATCTGAAAAAGCCCGTAAAAAGGGCCTGGATACCCGGGGCATCACCCGGCTTACACGAACGCTTGTTGACCAGGTTAAAGAAAGAGATGTTCCTGAAATTTTGCCGGCTGATCTGTTGCAGCAATACCGTTTACTCTCGCGCTATGAGGCAATGGTGAACATTCATTTCCCAAAAAGCGAAAGCAGCCTGCACGAAGCTAAACGCCGCTTAAAGTTTGAGGAGTTGTTTCTTATACAGTTGCAGGTAATGAAAGTGAAGACTAAACGGGCTGCTGTATCTAAGGGATTTGTGTTCGATAAAATTGATAACCACTTCGACCGCTTTTACAAACAGCAACTTAAGTTTGAGTTAACCGGCGCCCAAAAACGGGTACTTAAAGAAATAAGGAAGGATACCTTAAGCGGCAAACAAATGAACCGTTTACTACAGGGCGATGTGGGCAGCGGTAAAACTATTGTTGCCTTACTAACCGCCCTTATGGCCATTGATAACGGCTTTCAAAGCTGCCTGATGGCGCCCACCGAAATTTTAGCGAACCAGCACTATGAGGGCATTTTAGAATTGCTGCGCGGCATGGGGCTTGAGGTAGCCTTGCTAACCGGTAGCGTAAAGGGTAAGGCGCGTAAGTTCATACTTGAAAACCTTGCAGAGGGAAAGATAGATTTACTGATTGGCACCCATGCTTTAATTGAGGACCAGGTGGTTTACAAAAACCTGGGCATGGTAATTATTGATGAGCAGCACCGCTTTGGTGTGGCGCAACGTGCCCGCTTGTGGACCAAGAACGAAAAACCGCCGCATGTGCTGGTAATGACAGCTACACCTATACCGCGCACCCTGGCCATGACCGTTTATGGCGACCTTGATGTATCGGTTATTGATGAACTGCCGCCGGGCCGTAAACCGATACGAACCGTGCACCGCACCGATGCTGACCGCATGCGTGTGTTTGGTTTTTTGAAGGAGGAGATGACTAAAGGCAGGCAGGTTTACATAGTGTACCCTTTAATTGAGGAAAGTGAAGCGCTGGACCTTAAGCACCTGATGGATGGATACGAGAGTATTTCGAGGGCCTTCCCCAAACCGCAATACCAGATAAGCATCGTACATGGCCGTATGCGTGCAGCGGATAAAGATTTTGAAATGCAGCGTTTTCTGAAAAAAGAAACGCAGATTATGATTGCCACAACGGTTATTGAGGTGGGCGTTAACGTTCCCAACGCCAGCGTAATGGTTATTGAAAACGCCGAACGTTTCGGCCTGGCGCAATTACACCAGTTACGTGGGCGTGTAGGCCGCGGGGCAGAGCAATCCTTTTGTATACTGATGACGGGTAAAAAACTGGGAGAGGATAGTAAGAAGCGTATTTCGGTAATGTGCCAAACCAATGATGGCTTTGTAATTGCCGAAGAGGATTTAAAGCTGAGAGGCCCCGGAGATATTGAGGGCACACGCCAAAGTGGTGCACTTAATTTGCGCCTGGCCGATTTAGTGGAAGATGCTAATGTGCTGGAAGCCGCCCGTAACAGCGCACAAAAAATTATGGAGGTTGACCCTATGCTTGAGCTGCCGCAAAACCGTGGCTTATTGGCCTACATGCAGGAAAGTACACGCGATAAAGTGTGGAGTAAGATCAGTTAAACAGCGCCAACTAAACTACTTACCATAACCCGGAGGCAGAACTCCACTCTTGGGTTTGCTGGCTTTGGGTATCTGTGGTTCAGGCTTTTTCTTCTTCTTGCTCTTTTTCTCAGGCATGCTATCCGCGTAGGTAGGGCAGGGTATCTTATTGTTTTTGCAGCCGCTTGCACTTAAAAGTATAGTTGCGGAGAAGGTGGCTACTAAGATGGTTTTGAAGCTCATATGCTTTTGAAGTTGACCGGCTTTTAAAACAGCCTTTTGGTATTAACGTAAAGCTATGTGTTTTTGATTCAACTGCAAGAACTGTTTAACGCAATTTGTTACAGTATACGCGAAGGCGAAATCCACTGAAACCCGCGATTATCAACACTTTCAGCCGATTGCTGTTTGCAGGAGTAAAAGCCTGTTTTATATTCGCCATCCCAAACATTAATCAACCCAAAAAACAAAAACGTATGAACAAAGGCGAACTAATCGACAAAATTGCGAAGGATGCAAAAGTTACCAAAGGCCAGGCCGGAGACGCATTAGATTCTTTAATCAATAGTGTTGCAGGTACTTTGGCAAAAGGTGGCAAAGTTACCTTAGTTGGTTTTGGCACATTCTCGGTTTCTAAGCGCGCTGCACGTAAAGGCCGTAACCCACAAACCGGAAAAGAAATTACTATTAAAGCTAAAAAGGTAGCCAAGTTTAAAGCCGGCGCCGAGTTAGCCAAGAAGGTTAATAAATAAGCTTTACGCCTTATAAAATATACCCACCCCCTGTCTTATAAGCAGGGGGTTTTTATTTGCAGCGCGTTTTTCTACATTCGCAGCTACTAAAAAAATAAATACAATATGGGAAGAGGAGACAAAAGAAGCCGCAAAGGAAAAATTTTCAAAGGTTCCTACGGTAATTCACGCCCGCAGCGCACTAAAGCAAGCGCTAAACCTGCTGCCGCCAAAAAGGACAAAGCAGCTAAAACAGAAAAAACAGCTAAAAAGGCTCCGGCTAAAAAGGCTGCTGCTAAAAAGAAAGCCGAATAGTTTAATCGCTTTCCATCAGCCTGTTATAGGTTTTTATAAAAATAGCTCCAAGGTTTTTGTGCGGGGGGATGTAATCCTGGTAACGCTCATAAGCTTTGGAGTTATCTTTTACAGTCTTGCCCAGCTCATCCCATAAACCCTGCCATTCAATATCCTTACCCTGGCGCACCTTTTCGGCCAGCAACTTCAACATAGGGTTATTTACAAACATGGTCCCTATCTGCTTAGATGATATGATGCTTATATCTGAGGAGCGCTCAATAATGGTAGAAAGGCTGTGGTAACCACCACAGGAGCCCAATACAAACACCTGCGTATTATCATGTATCTTCTCAATGGTTTTATAGGCATAGTAGCTGTGGCCACGGTGTACCATTACGTTAGGGTCCCAGTTGTTATCAGCAAAAATGCTTTCCAACTTTGCCTGCCCATCGTATTCATTCTTGTTTTTGTTAGCGTATATCTGTACGGGTTTACCCTTTTTCGATTCTATAATTACATAAATGCTTGAATCCACAATACGCCATGCCGTATCATTAAAGGTTTTTACAAACGAGCTGAAGGACGCCTCTCCATCTTCATCATCATAAAAGTAAATCATCCAGCGGCTAACGCTATCGCGGTTAACCAATTTGCTGTTCTCTATCCGGTCGAAACTTGGCAGGGCGTACTGCTTGGCTACGGATGCGAACCAGTTTTCGTTTGAAATACTGCGCTCCACAAAAAGGTTTGAAAGCAGCCCGTAAATGGCTTTGCCTTTTACATCCTTAGCGGCATTAAGGCGCACATACTCATACTTAACTGCGCCACGTAGTATTTTAAGCACCAGGCT
The DNA here is from genome assembly GCA_039811145.1 of Chitinophagales bacterium. Lineage (GTDB taxonomy): Bacteria > Bacteroidota > Bacteroidia > Chitinophagales > LD1 > Bog-950. The sequence continues at coordinate 30,474 of JBDHYB010000007.1, forward strand.
GTCGGTAATACTGCCAAAGGCATCAGCCACTTCAACCGCCTGCGATAGATCGTTGTATTGCTCCAGCCCGCTGGCAAATTTTATCATCAGCATCTGCTGATGAACAGGTGTCATACTTTGCAGAAAGGGCGTCAACTTTCCGAAACCGGCAGACATTTTTATGAAGGTACGGAACCTGTTATCCCCTACTGTGCCCAAAAACTCGTAGCCTGATACAGGGCCCAGTTTTATCATCATGCGCTTAAAAAGCCCGTTAAAGGTGGAAGTAAAAATCTCCTCTTCGCTGTACACCATCATTGTGTACAACTCCTCTGCGCTAAAATTCTCAATAGAAGCAAAGCGCACCTCGTCCTTATCATTGTGCAGGTCGTTAAGCACCCGCACGAATTTTAGAGAGTAAATCTCCAGGTCATCTTCCAGCGAGTGCACACCAAGAGGGTTCCTCTTTGTACGTATCTTAAGCATAGTGCGCAGATACTTCTCCGGGTTTTCGCCGATAGTGTTAGCCTGTTCAATAGTTAAATTGCCATTAGCTATTTCATCAATAAGCGCGTACGCATTGGTTTTTAAGTTGTACTTCTCGCGTATTTTAAGCAGGGTTTTAATTACGGTGTCCTGGCTGCCTTTCAGCGTTTCGTAAATGCCATTGCCCTTAACAAAGTAGCGTTTAATGGTTACCGGCGCAACCTTTGCCGCTTCTTCTAATACATGCAGCGTGTAGCCTTTGGTGTAGTAAGCATCGTAGCTTTTAAAAACAAGGTCGGGGCGGTATTGCGCTGCAAAAATCAGGAAGGAGTCCGCACAACTCTCGTTCTTATACAAGCCCAGCGTGTTGAACGATTGCCATACATTGGAGGTTAAAACGCTATACAGCTTCTTCTGCTTCACACCATTCAGCTCCGCCAGTATAAAATGGAAGAGATTGTCGTACCGTTTTACGTTGTAATAATTGCGCGTTCCTATCTTTCGCAATTGCAGATAAACGTGCTCCCTGAAAACTTTTTTGCGTGGTTCTTCAAAGCCACTGTTATCTATAAAGCGTTGTATGCTATCAATTAAAACCAGGTAAACCTTTCCTGCTCTAACCGTTTCTGCTGAGTCGCCCACATCCACCATTTTGTCAACGGTACCATCCAGCAAATCAATGCGCTGCTGCTCATCATCAATGTAATAGTCGGGCCGCTTAAGGTTGGTTACGGTAGAATCGCGCATAGCCCAGGCAGACAGAGGGCCGCATAATACCAGCAACAGTACACCTTTCTTAAACCACTCTAAAAATTTATCGTTCCTTCCCAATCTCATTTCCTTCATTCCAAAAACTAAACGCCAAGCGTTTTATAATATGCTTTTATAAATATCGACTCCAGGTTTTTGTGCGGGGGTATATAATCCCTGAAATACTGATTGTTCCCCAGCTTTTCGCCCATTCTATCCCAAAAGTCGTTCCATACTATGTCTTTCCCATCGCGGATGATCTCGTTTAGGGCAAAAATCATCACATCATTCACACTTTTTGTACCAACCTGCTTGGTAGCTATTATGTGCGCCTCGGGGGCATTTTCCAACGCCATGGATATTTTATAAAACCCACCGCAGGAGCCCACAAAGATAAGCTTTGCGCTGGCAGGTACTTTTTCAAGCGTGCTTTCGGTATGGAAACTATGGCCCCTGTGCACAATAACAGCCGGTTGCAGGTGCCTTTCAAGCAAATACGCGTCTATTGCGCTTATTCCGTTCTCCTCATACTCCGGCTTGTTTGCCAAAATCTCTACCTGTTTGCCTGTAACGGAATAAATACGGACGTAGTTATTGCGGTCTTCAACCACCCAGCTGGGTTGATTTTTGTACGTATTCATAAAGTTGATGAAGGAACTGCGGCCGTCATCATCATTATAAAAGTACATCTGTTCCACACAAACATTAGCTGTAAACAGCGAAGAGGAGGCCAACAGGCTTACCGGGGCAACATTAAACTGTTGTGCCACCTTTTTATACCAGCCTGATTCCACTCTTGCATTGCCTGAAATAATGCTGGATAATACGCCGTATATAGAAATGCCGATTTGATTGCTGTCCGCCTTTACTCTTTCGTATTCGGTTTTGATTGAGCCCTGTAACACACCCAACACCTGGTTATCCTTAAGGTTTGAAATAGCCTCGGCCACTAATACTATGCCCGACAAATCATCCTGGTTTTTTTCAAGTCCGGAGATGTAAGCTACCAGCAACTTCTGCTTGGCATCAGGTGTAAATTTGGAAAGGAACTCTTCCAGCACGCCGTAGTTGCTGCACAGTGAAAGAAAATCGCGGAAGTTGTTATTGCTTACTGATTTTAGGAATGCGCTGCCATCGCCGTTAGGCAGCTTTTGCATAAACCGGTTGAACAGGCCATTAAATGTGGAGTTAAAAACCTCATCGCGGCCATACAACATCAGGAAATAAAGTTCCTGCGAGTTGAAGGCCTCCACGGCATAAAAGGGCTGGTTAGAACCGGTTGCTATTTTATCATTTATCTCGCGTATAAAGCGCAGGCTGTAATCGCGCATTTCGTGGTCAATGCTGTACTTGCCCAGGTATTTAGGCTTGCTAATAATTTTTACAACACTGCTGAAAAGTTTAAGCGGATCGGTGCTGATGGTAATGGCGTCCTTAACAGTGGTTTTGCCGTTTACAATATCATCAAGCAACAGCAAAGGCTTACTGTGGTAGCCTAACTGCGGGTTGATCTCCATTATCTTTTTAACCACTTCATTCTGGCTGTAGCCCAAAATGTAGTTTACGGGGTGGTTGGGGTTATACAAGTACCGCTTTACGGAAACCGGGGCGTTTATGGCGCACTCTTCCAATAAGGCCAGCGAATAACGCTTGTTTTTGTATTGTTCAATTTTCTTGAACATTTCGTCCGGTTCCTTTTCCGCAGCATAGGTCAGCACCTCCTGAGAATAATCCAGATTTATGAAAGACGGAATATTCTGCAGCGATTGCATGATGTTTTTCTCCAGCACAATAACACTGCGGGTGCGCTGGTCCAATGTAATTTTTATCGGTTCAATTACTTCAGTTACGGGTATTGGTACAATATCAGGTTCCTTGGCAGCAGTGGTGCTTGCTACCGGCGCATGCGCTACCTCAACCGGTGGGGTGGTTGTTGTTTCCTTTGTTTCGGCCTTTTCTGTTTTGTAGTCAGCTTCAGTAATCTTTTCGGGCCGCACAATCAATACTTCACCCGAGGCAGTATCTGCCATAACCGATTTCGGCGGACGGGCTTTGGTAATTTCGTTCATGGCCCGGTCCTCCGGCTCATCGCCCATTTTGGGGTTATCCTTGGCAAAGGTTTTAAATGGAGGGAAGAGGTCCTCGCGCTCTTCAATGGTGGTTAATGCCAACAGGTAATCTTTCTTCTCATCATCCACCAATGCCAGCAACTCATCCAGCAATTGGTTCTTGTCGCAGTAAATCACCAATTCCTTCAACTTCTCTTTATCCATGCCGGTTATCATAACACTGCTTATTGGTATGCCGGTAGATTTTTTACTTAATATCTCCAGCAAAGTGCGCAGAGTGCGTTGGGTAGTTTCCTTATAGCCGTAACTTATCAGCACAAACATCTCTTCGGGGTTGCGCTTCTTAAAACTTTCAAATTGATAGTTTGTGTTTAACGCCTCTTCATTCAGCTTTCGCATGGCATCAATACAAAAGATATCCATGTAGCGGTAAATGGAGTACGTTACATTGGCCTCATACTTCATGCTTAGCTGCACTAACAGCGAGAACATCTGGTTGGGGTTGTTTCCCAGGGAGTCCGCTGTTTCAATACTCATGTTGTTGTTAAGTATAGCATCCAGCAAAAGGTAGGCGCGCGATTTTATGCCGAAGCGGTTGTAGATTTCATAACTCTTACGCACGTATAAATCGTTACTGCCTTTAAGCAGGGTATTAACGGTGTTGGTGCTGGTGTAGTAACGCTTTGCCGATTCCGGCGCCAGCCTCACAGCTTTCTCTAAAAGGCGCAAGGCAAATTTGCGGTCATCATATTCCTCCGCGTATCTAAAAATATCATCGGGATGGTCGTTAAGATAGTCCGTTAAAAAATCTTCTGCTACCGTATCGCTGGGTATAAGACGCACCGCTTTAATGGAGAAGTTGGAATAACGCTTAACATTACGCAGCAGCTCATCTTTTTGGTCCCAGTCAATAAGCACCGGGTAATAGCTTAACACCGCCAGGTAAGTGCCGTTTTTCAAATAACCATCGGAATAATAGCGGTTGATGTTTTCCAAAAACACCTGCAGGCGAAGCAGGTATTGGTTGCGTTTATTGCGGCTAAAGTTTTGGGTGCTTATGTAGCCGGCAATGCTATCCACCAAATTTATTATGCGGAAATCGGCGCTTGGATAGTCGTTGGCAATGCGCACCTTTTCAAAACTTATGCGCTGCATTATTGTTTTTCGCTCTATTTCAAATATGTCGTTAGAGGCAGAATCACCCGCAGAGGCGCGTGCTTCCCCAAAAAGGAAAAACAGAAAAAAGGCCGCTGTAATTTTTAAAAATCCCTTCACAGTGGTAAAGCGCAATCTCAGTAAAAGCTCCAATAGCTTGTAACCGTTAAAGATTATACGGATTAGCCTGAAAAAGGTGATTGTTAATTGAAAGTATTTAACAGGCTAAAAGCTGTTGTCCTTTTTAGTGTTTAAGGGGGCAGAAAGCAGGCATTTCTTCTTAAAAATCAACCCCTTTTGCGTTCGGGGAACTTAACCTTGTGTGTTATAGAAAAGCGAAAAATAGAACGGTCAAAATAGTCGGTTAAACTGGCCCTTTGCTGAAACCAATGCATATACCCGGCCTCAAAGGTAATGGGCCCGGGCGGGGTATAGCTTATACCCAGGTAAGCGCGGTTTTGGTCAAACACGTTTTTTACCAATTTGGTTGGCACATTCACCATCACCTCATCGTTAAAACGCAGCTTTAGGATGTGCTGTTTTTTTGTTTTCACCAGCACAAAATCCAACCCTAAGCGGTACCGAAACCTGCTGTTAGTATTATAACCGTCCGCCAACTCTCCCGCGGCTACTTTGTGTACAAAACGCTCCTCGGCCCTAAGTCTGTTGGTAAGCGTTAAACGCCCCCAGCTAAAGTTGTTATTGGCCTCAATAAAAGGCCTTAGTTCGGGATTAAAAAGTTTAGAGGGCTTTGCAGGGTCCTGTGTGCAAACCAAAAAGTACCCGAAACCTGCGGCAACATCCCAATGCTTATGCACCCGGTAATGTAAGTGGGCGCGTATTAAAAGCTGATTCTCTACAGAGGGTTTAAAAAATTGCCTGTTCTCTAATTCAGAATACAAAAACCATTTGCTGCCAAACTCAGCCTGGTTAAAATAGCTGTACCAAATTTGCTGTTGGTTAACTATCTTTTTTTGGCCGTAGCATGTAGCACTTACAAGCAAACAGCTAAGCAACCATAAGGTTATGTAGCGGGGCATAGTGCCAATGTATAAAACATGATGGCATTAAAGAAGCTTTTTGAGGCTATACGTCAAATTTATAGCCTATGCCCTTTATGGTTTTAAAGTAATCCTCACCAATCTTCTCGCGCAGTTTACGTATGTGTACATCTATGGTTCTGTCGCCAACAATGGTATCGTTACCCCATACTTTGCTCAAAATTTCTTCGCGCTTAAAAACACGGCCCGGTTTTGAAACCAGCAGACTCATTAATTCAAACTCCTTGCGCGGCAGTTGAATTTCAGCGCCCGCTTTTACTACCATGTAGCGCTCGCGGTCAATTTCAATATCGCCCACTTTAAGCTTAGCATGGCCGTTATCGGTTTCCATACGGCGCAGCAAAGCGCGTATGCGGCTTATAAAAACCCGTGGCTTTATTGGCTTGGTTATGTAATCATCGGCACCTACTTCAAAGCCTGCTATCTGCGAGTAATCTTCATCGCGTGCGGTAAGAAAGGCGATAATGGTATTCTTAAACTCAGGCATTTGGCGCAGTTCCCTGCAGGTTTCAATGCCATCCAGTTTAGGCATCATCAGGTCAAGAATAATAATGTGGGGGCTAACCTTTTTTGCAACCTGTATACCTTCAATTCCATCTTTTGCTGTGTAAACCCAAAAACCTTCTTTTTCAAGGTTGTATTTCATAAAGTCCAACACATCAGCCTCGTCATCTACTAACAAAATTTTAACGTCATTCACTTCCATACTTAATATTTCAGAGGCAAAGCTATCCTTGTAATGTTAAGAAAAAGTTACCACACATTTAAGATTGATGCCGCTTTCCCCTATAAAAAGAACATGATTTCACTCATGCTTTTCCTGTTTCCAATTTAAACTGTCTTAACCATTACATAAACATCCCTTCAAAATTTGGTTTCACTGCTAACCTACGTTTGCAGTGCAAAAAATAATGAGTATGAAAGGGAAAATCACACTTCTTATTAGCGCTATCTTTACACTGAATATTACCCTGCTTGCAGCGCAGGAAGGGGTAATTTCAGGCAAAGTGGTTGACGGTAAATCCGGCGAAACGCTGATAGGGGCAATGGTAATGGTTGACGACAGCACCGCGATGGGCGCTGCAACTGATATAGACGGCAATTTTATCATTTCTAAAGTACCTGCAGGCAAACACAAGGTTAAGGTGCGCTACCTGGGCTATCAGGAAAAACAGGAGGATGCCGACGTTAAACCAAACCAGGTCACCAACCTTTATTTATCGTTAATGGATGACGCGGTTAACCTGAAAGAGGCTGTTGTTACAGCACAGGTTATACGCCGCGATAACGAGAGCGCAGTGGTAGTTATGCAAAAGAACAGCACCGTAATACAAAGCGGTATAAGCAGCGAAGAAATTAAGCGCTCGCCGGATAAAAGCTCAAGCGAAGTAATTAAACGCGTAAGTGGCGCCAGTATACAGGATGGCAAGTTTGCCGTAATACGCGGTCTTGCCGACCGCTACAACATGGCGTTGTTGAACAACACCCTGTTGCCAAGTACCGAGCCGGATAGGAAAGCATTTGCCTTTGATGTTTTCCCGTCCAACATTCTTGATAACATCATTATCATGAAAACGGGACAGCCCAACCTGCCAAGCGAATGGGCCGGTGGTTTAATACAGCTTAACACCAGAGAAATACCTGAGAAAAACTTTTTTAATGTAACAATAGGCCAAAGTTTTACCGAAGGCACCACTTTTAAACCCTTTAAAACTTACGAGGGCAGCAAAACTGATTTTCTGGGTTTTGATAATAGTGTGCGCCCGTTACCGGGCAACTTTCCGGGCATAGTAGCACTTAATGATTTAAAGCTACAGATACTGCCATCTGATACCCTGGTGCAATTAGGCAAACAAATTAACAACAGCAGTTGGAAGGTTAAGCAACGGAAAATGGCCTACCCGGGCCAAAGCCTGCAAATGAGCGGTGGTTTTGCCGTGCGCAAAAACGACATACAATTCGGCGGTGTGTTTGCCCTATCGTATAACAACACCCTGCAGTATAACGAGGGAACCCGCAAACGTTATGACTGGGCAGATAAAGCGTTGTACTACGACTACAATGATGCGATGTACAACAACTCCGTTACTTCCGCATTGTTGGGCAACTTAGGCCTGGTAATAAAAGGTAATCACAAAATTTCGTGGAAGAACATCTATACCGTTAACTCCGATAACAACACAATACTGCGCGATGGCGTTAGCTACTTTAGCGCTACTGAAGCCCAACGCACCAATCTTGAGTTTGTAAGCTCAAGAGTATTATCATCTAACCTTGGTGGCGACCATATTTTTAAAGGCAGCGAAATACGCTGGAAATGGAATGGAGGCGTTACGTTAATAAACCGCGACCAACCTAAAACCATGCGCTACTCCTACGAGCGCTTTTATACCAGCGGGGGTGAAGGCCAACCCAATGCTAACGCCGATCCTTTTATTTACCAGATACAAAATGGCGGCTCTGATCCTAAGTTAAGCGCTATGTTTTACAGCAAGCTTGCTGAAAAAGTTTACAGCGCTTCAACCGACCTTAGCGTGCCGTTTAAGATTAAGGGAATTAAACAGGCTGTAACGGTGGGCTATAGCTTTCAAATGCGCCAACGTAATTTTGAAGCCCGTAACTTATTCTTCGATTACACCAGCGCCAACTATACGTACGACAGCACCCTGCGCGATCCTAACGTTGACAATATCATCAACCAGCAAAACTTCGATAATGGCAAGCTAACGCTTAACCAGGTTGCCTTTCCGCAGGACCAATACAGCGCCAAAGCCACTACGCATGCCGCTTATGTTATGATGGAAAACAATTTTGGTGAAAAGTTTAAAGCAGTATGGGGTTTCCGCTTTGAGTCGTACAAACAAGCGCTGACCTCGCCAACCAATATTGACTTTGAGGTGATTGATAACCCCGGCGATGTGCCAACCATTAAAACCAAACTTACCGATAGCACCTACGTTCGTTCATACTTTTCAGGCGCATACAAATACGATACGCTTGGCAATGTAAAAACTGTGTTCCCGCTATTGCCTTCTGTTAACCTCATCTACAAGCTTAACGAGGACATGAACCTGCGCGCATCCTATTCACAAAGTATGAGCAGGCCTGAGTTTCGCGAGAACTCGCCATTCCTGTACTACGACTTCGTTCGCGATGTTAACCTTAGCGGTAACGTAAATGTTATGCAAACCTTTATCCATAATGCTGATTTGCGTTATGAGTGGTTCCTTGGCAAGGGGCAGGCAATTAACGCCAGCGTTTTCTACAAGCACTTTACCAATACTATTGAACTTACTTCAATGGCTGCCGGTGGTGTTCCACAGTTTGTTTACAGCAATGCGCAGTCAGCCTACCTGGTAGGTGCCGAAGTGGAACTGCGTAAAAACTTTGGTTTTGCCAGCGAAAAGCTGGAAGGCTTAACCTTTACCGCCAACCTGGCCTACATCTATTCGCGTGTTAACCTCAGCAACGTTAAAAACAACGCGGGCGATGAAAAGAAACGCCCTATGCAGGGTCAATCACCTTACATTATTAACCTTGGTTTATCTTACCTGCACCCTAAATACGGCTTTGGAGCCACACTGCTTTACAACCAAAGCGGCCAGCGCCTGTACGCGGTTGGCGAAGTGGGCAACCCAAGTTGGTATGAACACTGGAGGCCGCTGCTGGATTTACAGTTAAGCCAGAAGTTTTTAAAAGACCGTGCAATGATTCGCTTTACCATAAGCGATTTGGTTGCCAAGAAAACCATCTTTTACCAAAACAACCTGCCGGATGTTAAACGCGCTTATAACCCAAGCACAGACTATGTGGTATTAAGCCGTAAGAACTACCGCACCTACAGCGTGCAGTTGAGCTTCACTTTTTAACCTTTAGTTTATAAAGCATCTTTCAAAAGCAGAAGGCGGAAACGCTTTCTGCTTTTTGCTTTTAATACTATGGAAATATGGGGCGCAACAATTATTTAACCCTGCGCTAACGCTCACGCAAATCCCCAAATTGATTTTTGCTGCGGATAAAAAATAACCACTAACATGAAGAAAAATTTTCTACGCAGTTTACTAATGGTTGCTACAACGCTGCTGGCTTTTGGTGCCTTTGCGCAAAATACAGTAACAGTAGCTACTGACATTACCAGCGACCGCACGTGGAGCCACGACAGCATCTATATTCTGTATGGCGACATAATCGTTAAAAACGGCGCTACTTTAACTATACAGCCCGGCACTATCATCCGTGGCGATAAAACTACTTTAAGCCGTATTGTTGTTTCTACTACCGGCAAAATTAACGCGGTAGGTACACCGGATGAACCTATTGTTTTTACCTCAAACCAACCTGCCGGTTCTCGCGCACGTGCTGACTGGGCGGGCATAACCATTTGCGGTTTAGCACCGGTTAACTTTAAAGATGCCGGCGGTAACGCCATACAAGGCCGTGTAGAATGTGGTACAACCACAGATTACGATTACGGCGGCAGCAACCCTGACGATAGCTCAGGCGTGTTAAAATATGTTCGTATTGAGTATGCCGGTTATGTGTGCGGTACTAATACTGAGTTGAACAGCCTTACCCTATGCGGCGTTGGTCGTAAAACGGTTATAAGCCACGTTATGACCAGCTATGGCCAGGATGACGGTTACGAATTTTTCGGCGGTACTTCATCGCCTGACCATATCGTTTCCTTCGGCAACCGCGATGACGATTTAGATACCGACAACGGCTGGAGCGGTATTGTTAACCACGCCCTTGTTGTACGTGTTGATACCATCGCTGACCAAGGCGATATCTCAAACGGATTTGAGTCTGATAATGATGCTAACGGTTCAACCAACAGCCCGTTTACAGCCGGTGTGTTTACCAACGTAACCATTATTGGCCCGGCACAAACAACTGCTTCTACTATTGATGCCAAATACGGTTGGGTAGGCCGCCTGCGCCGCAATACCAAAATCAATGTGTTCAACTCCGTAGCTATTGGCTACAAGCGCGGTTTACGTATTGAAGGTACTGCTGCACAAACAAACGCTACTAACAACGAATTGGAATTTAAATACAACCTGATAGGCGGCTGCAAAGAAGCTTATGGCGAAACGGCTTTTGATACCGCCTACCTTATGAATGTTGCCAATGGTAACACAGTATATGGCGGCAATGCTAACGACAGCGTTAAGCTAATTGCACCTTACGGATATCCATACTACGACTTTCGCCCGCAAGCCGGCTCGCCTGCTTTAAGTGGTGCTAACTTCAGCAACGCCAAGTTAAGCTCAGTTACACCAACCACTTATCGCGGCGCTTTTAGCGGAACGGATAACTGGGTTAACTGCTGGGGCGAATTCACCCCGCAGGATGAGGACTATTCTACTCCGCATCTTAATTACGCTTACACAGCTTCTTTAGCGCCAAGCGGCTCTACCACTTTCTGCCAGGGCGGCTCTGTTGATCTGAGTGTTACCGGTGGCAACTTCTATTTGTGGAGCAATAACGCCACTACTTCTTCTATCACTGTTACCCAAAGCGGCACTTACACCGTTACAGTTTCCAACAGCCGCGGTTGCATTAAAACATTCAGCCAGGTTGTAACTGTAAACAGCAATCCTGCAGCACCAACCATTACACCAAGCGCAACATCTTTTTGCACCGGGGGTAATGTAACCCTTAGCTCATCTGCAGCCAACGGCTACAATTGGAGCAACAGCACCAGCACACAGCAAATTACAGTTAGCAATGCAGGCTCATATACCGTAACCATTACCGATGCTAACGGTTGCACTGCTGCATCTAATGCCATACAAATTACAGAAAACACGCCAACCGTTCCCGCTATACAGGCAAGTGGTTCAACCACCTTCTGCACAGGCGGCACTGTTACATTAAGTGTAAACAATGCAGGCAACTACAATAACTTTAACTGGAGCACCGGTGGCACTGCCGATACCATTGCAGTTACTTCAAGCGGCACTTATACCGTAACAACTACTGATGCAAACGGATGCAGCGCTGTATCTAATGCTATAACCACTAACGTCAGCAATTCGCCAACTCCAACTATTGCAGCCAATGGTGCAGTAGCTTTCTGCAGCGGCGATTCTGTTACTATCACTTCTACTTCAGGCGATACTTACCTGTGGAGTAACGGCGCTACTACGCAGTCTATTGTTGTTAAGCAATCAGGCAATTACAGCGTTAGCGTTACCAACGCTGACCCTTGTGATGGCGTAGGCAATTCTAACAGCATAACTGTAACAGTAACCAACACACCTGCTGCCGGCTTTACCCAAGCCGCCAGTGGCAGCTCTTACACCATTGCTTTTACTGATGCTTCAACAAACGCTACTTCTTACAACTGGAATTTTGGCGATAATCAAACGTCAACATCACAGAACCCAACCCATACTTACACTGCCAACGGTACTTACACCGTTACACTTACGGCATCAAACGGTAATTGCGATGACACCCACACTATGAACATCACCATCACCGGTGTAGGTATACAAGAAGTTGCAAAAACCATTGAAACTATCCGCCTGTTCCCTAACCCGAACAATGGCCGCGTCAACCTGGAGATCAATGCTCTTGGAAATGCTGAGGCAGAAATAGCCGTTAGCGATATGACCGGCAGGGTTGTAATGCAAAATGCAGCACAGTTGGTTTCGGGTAATAACCTGTTTAGCCTTAACACTGCTGAGCTGGCCAACGGAATTTACTTTGTAAGCGTTAACAACAGCACTGAAAACAAAGTGGTTAGAATGGTAGTTAACAAGTAGTTTTCCCTTCATGCTGATAAATTGCGAAAGCCTTCCTGTGTCGGGAAGGCTTTTCGCTTTTTATGGTACCTGCCGCTTATATCCATCAAAAAACGTTTTAAAAAGTTTTGTGGCTTAGCGCATTTAGTAGCTTTATGGTATTAATTAAACCAAACAGCAAGTACACATGAAAAAGATTTTCTTCTCACTGATATTAGCAGGCGCTGCGTTTTGCATTAAGGCGCAAACCATTGAAAGCGGAAGCCACTCCACGGCAGGCTATATTAAAAGCGACGGCACTATTGAAAGCAGCAGCCACAGCACTGTTGGCTATATTAAAAGTGACGGCACCATTGAAAACAGCAGCCACTCCACAATAGGATACGTGCGCAATGGCACTGTAGAAAACAGCAGCCATAGCACCGTAGGTTACATTAAAAGCGATGGCACCGTTGAAAACAGCAGTCATAGCACCATTGGCTACATTAAAAGTGATGGCACTGTAGAAAACAGCAGCCACAGCACTATAGGTTACGCCCGCGGCGTAAAGGCAGAATGGGCTGCGGTTACTTTTTTCTTCTTTAAGTTCTAACAATCTGTTTTTAAGATAAGATTGAGCCGTGCGCTTTTGCGCATGGCTTTTTTGTTTTGATTTGCGGTGTGCATCCGTCGGAAATACACATAAGCGATTACACCTACAACCTACCCGCTGAACGCATAGCGCAATACCCGTTAGCCGAACGCGATGCAAGCAGGTTGCTTGTTTATAATCAGGATATAAAAGAGGATATTTTCAAAAACGTAAGTTCTTACCTGCCGGAAAAAAGCCTGCTGGTATTTAATAACACCAAAGTGGTGCAGGCCCGTTTATTTTTTACCACCGCCGCCGGTGCAAAGGTTGAAGTGTTTTGCCTGGAGCCTGCCGATGAACTGCGGGACATGGCCAGCGCAATGAGCCGCATGAAAACCGTACGTTGGAAATGCCTGGTAGGCCGTGCCAGCAAATGGAAGGAGAAAGTGTTGAAGTTGCAACACAAAGAATTTGAACTGGAGGTAGAGTTGGTTGGCCGCGATGCGGACAACTTTATAGTGGAGTTCAATTGGCAGCCCGAACATTTAAGCTTTGCCGAAATACTGGATAAGGCAGGCGTTATGCCTATACCCCCTTACCTGCACCGCCAAAGTGAGGAACTTGACCTGACACGCTACCAAACCGTATATGCAAGGTACGAGGGTTCAGTGGCAGCACCTACGGCCGGCCTGCATTTTACACCCGCCGTTTTAGAAACGCTTAAGAACAAACAAATAAGCACTGCAGAACTTAGCCTGCATGTTGGGGCAGGTACCTTTAAACCCGTAAAAAGCGAAACACTTAAAGAGCACGACATGCACTTTGAGATGATTGATGTTCCGCTGGCTGTTATTGAAAAACTGTACGCGCAATTAGAGGCTGCGTTACCGGTGATTGCCGTGGGCACCACCTCGCTGCGTACTTTAGAGAGCCTTTACTGGATGGGGGTAAAAGCAGGGACACAACAAGCGCTGCCTCCCGAAGAAATGGTTATAAGGCAATGGGACCCCTACGCAGAAAGCACAACCCTTACCCCCGTCGCCGCTTTGAAACACTTACTAAGGTGGATGGAACTGCATGGCCTTGAGAGGCTGAATACCAAAACGCAAATTCTTATATCACCGCCTTACCGACTTAAGATTGCGCAGGCTTTAATAACCAACTTTCATCAACCAAACTCTACATTGCTGTTGCTGGTGGCTGCAGTAGTGGGTGCACAATGGCGCACGATATATGATTATGCGCTTGAGCACAACTTCCGCTTTCTCAGCTATGGCGATAGCAGCCTGCTGTTTGCAAAGCCTTAGGCTTTAAAATGGTTTTATACATTTGCTAAAACTCATTTGGTTTGATTCGCTGGCTAACACTACCCCCTAAATACCGCTTTCTCGAAAAACATATCGGAAACAAACCCTTCCGGCTGTTGGATATTGGTGCAGGTAACCATTCGGCTTCCAAAACCAAAAAGTGGTACCCTAACTGCGAATACCACGGTGTAGACCTGGATAAAAACTACAACAACGACGAGAGCGATTTTAAGGTTATGCACTCCTTTTATGAAATGAATCTGGAGGAGTTAAACTTCAACGCTATTCCCGATAACTATTTCGATTTTATAATGATGGCGCATGTAATTGAACACCTGCGCAATGGCGATGATGTAGTAGAACAACTATTAAGCAAACTGCGCCCCGGCGGGTTGATTTATATTGAGTTCCCGGGCTATCGCTCTACGCAATTGCCGCATATGGACGGCACCCTTAATTATTACGACGACCCTACGCATGTGCGCATTTATTCAGTGCCCGAACTAATGAACCTGGCCATGCGTAACAATATGAAAGTGCTTACAGGTGGCTACCGCAGGCATTTGCCCACCATGCTGTTGATGCCATTCAAAATTCCTCATAACCTTGTAGTGTACGGCAAAATAATCCCCAGCATTTTTTGGGATTACTTTGGTTTTGCCGAATATATTTTGGCCGTAAAACCCTGATTTGGGTGCATTCTCGCCACGTTTTTTAATTTTGCGGCAGACTAATCCATTAACATACCCTCCGGCATCGTCACTGGCATAAAGTCTGCAATTCTTTAATCTACAAACAGTAAAACATGAAAGCTGGTAATGATACCGTTGTTAAGTTAACCTATGAATTACGTACCGAGCCTAATGGCGAAGTAAGAGATGCGGCCGACCGCGAAAACCCGTTCAGTTTCCTTTTCGGACATAATAATGTGTTAGATAAATTTGAGAAAAACCTGGAAGGCAAAATTGCCGGCAACCAGTTCAGCTTTACCCTAACTGCTGAAGAAGGTTATGGCGAATACGATGAGCAAGCTGTAATTGAATTGGATAAAAACGTTTTTTCGCATGAAGGCGTAGTGCAAAACGAAATGATTTTCGTTGGCAATATCGTTCCCCTGCAGGACCAATACGGTAACCCGTTCCAGGGCCGTATTGTAAAAGTAGCTGATGATAAAGTAACCGTGGATCTTAACCACCCTTTCGCCGGCAAAACACTTTACTTCAGCGGCGAAGTGATTGAAGTGCGCGAAGCCAACCCAACTGAAATTGAACACGGCCACGTGCACGAGCACGGCGACCATTCGCACCACTAAAAGAAAAAGGGCCTTACGGCCCTTTTTTATTTTAATCCCTTCAGGTAGTTATAAAGTACTTCCCAATCGCGGGTTTCAAGTGCAATGTAATCTTTAAGGGTTTGGCTATTACCGGTTACTTCTGTAGCGCCAAGGTTGCGGCCGTCATTAAGCCATATACATTTCGCGTCCAGGTTTTTTGCCAGCATAACATCAGTAATGCGGTCGCCTATAACAAAGGAGTTCTTTAAATCGTAATGCCCTTTCATGTAGGCGGTTAGCATGCCGGTGCCCGGTTTGCGGGTAGGCAGGTTTTCGTGCGGGTACGATTTATCAATAAACACTTCGGCAAATTTTATCCCTTCATTTTCAAAGGTCTTCATTATAAAATTCTGCACCTCCCCAAAATCCGCTTCCGGAAAATCCGGCGTTCCTAAGCCATCCTGGTTGGTTACCATTACCAGTTCATAGTCCAGCTCGCGCGCAATACGCCCTAACCACTGAAACACACCGGGGTAAAAAACCAGCTTATGAAATTTTTCAATTTTAAAGTCATCCGTCTCCAGTATCAACGTACCGTCACGGTCAATAAACAATACCTTCTTCATTTTATTGGGGCAAGTAATTAATAAGAAATTATTTTAATGCCTTTCATACGGCGCAGCTGGCTCTTTATAATCTTCTGCACTTCAAAATCATCTTCATCCGCCTTTACCAGTTCCTTAAGTTTTTCGGGCACCATTTCAGTAAGTTCAGGGTTAAAGTAACCAAAGCCCTGGTATACGTTGTTCTCTATCCAAACTACCGAGTGTTCATCTGGGTGTATGCCCTCTGCTACAATAAAGAAGTTAGGATGCTTGTATAAATATTTACGTGCAGCCTTCTCTATCATGGCATTGTAACTCTTCAGCGATTTCTGGTCTACGCCCTTCTCTTTCATTTTAGAACGCAGGGCGAACCAACCGTGCAGGCTGTTCTCGCGTATTATTTTGCCCAGCACTTTATTGGCCGTAGCTTTTGATGAAAAGCGCAGCATCAGCTCTCCTAACTCCCAACTAAGCGGATGAATTTTTAATTGATTGAAGCCCTGTTCATCTTTTGATAAAAAGATACCGTGGGTATAAGGTTGTATGCGGGGTTTCTTATTAAACTCCGGTTGATGCTTTTTTAATTCGCGATAGGCAAGCAGCCTTGCTGTAAGTTCATTACCGCTTAACTCATAATCAATGCTGCGCATCAATTCAAACATTCGCTTGCGCTCTACTGAATCTGCAGGAGAGGAAAAATGAGAAATAACCTTACGGCGTATATTTTTTACCCCTTCCAAAAACAACACCTTGCCCACTTCATCGCGATAATAGAATACGCCGGCATCCTCCGGTAGCTTTTCTATTTCCGCTTTAGATAAATAAGGTGGCAACAGGTCCACATCAATACCGTGGTTCAACTCAATTTCGATATACTTGGCAGAGGATGGTTTTGCAAGGATAGCCTCCAGCAACTTAACCGTAGCCTCCGCATCGCCATAAGCGCGGTGGCGGGCGTTTATTTCTATACCCAGACTATCGCATATGTTACCAAGGCTATATGAATTAAAGCCGGGCACCACACGGCGCGAAAGATTAACCGTATCTAACTGGCGGCGGTTAAAATCAATGCCCAGGCGTTTAAACTCCTGGCGCACCATACCAAAGTCAAACTTTACGTTATGTGCCACAAAAATGGCCTCGTGGGTCATTTCCAGCAGGCGTTCATGCACATCTTCAAACGAAGGGGCATCGTTAACCATTTCCTGCGTAATGCCGGTTAGTTTGGTAACGTAGGGGTCTATTAACCGCTTGGGGTTCAATAGTGTAGTAAAGGAATCCAGCACTTTTTCGCCATCATAAACAAACACGGCCACCTCTATTATGCGGTCCATGCTGGGGCTGCCTCCCGTAGTTTCAACGTCTATGATAGCATACATGCAGCGTGAAAATAGAAATTATGGCAGTTTGTGAAACTACTTATAATCCATACGCGTGTATTACTTGGTTTTAGGGGCCATTCTAAGGCTGCTTTTTGCTATAATCGTGCTGTGAAAAGCCTTTGGGTACTCCTTTTTTCAGCAATAACGCTTTCTGCTTCAGCGCAGTTAATGTTAGAGGATACCACTACCAACGAGCCCTTTTTTAAAGCCAAAAAGTTCAACAGCCGGGCCTATGTTGGGGTAGATGCCGGTGTGGGCCAGGTTTATAAAGGTAAAGCCGGCATGAACATAGGCTTTAGCCTTAACTGGGTTATCAATCATAAATTTGTGGTAAGTGCACGCTACCAAACACCTACTACACAAATTAATGTGCAGCCAACCGTTGTGCCCTATTACAGCAACCCCGTTTATCTGAAACACCATTTTGCAGGTTTGGCGTTCAGCTATATTTTCTTTGAAAAGAAAATGTTCAGCCTGCAACCGGAACTGTGCGCCGGTTGGGCTTCAGCAAAATTTGAATGGCCAAAGGATTTATACCAGCGTAGGGATTGGGGAGCGGTTATACCTGCTGTGTATGGTATATATAATGCTACGCCCTATTTCAGGTTGGGGGCAGGGCTTAGCTACAAAGCCGTGTTTGGTCCACAGCTTTTTGGCTTAAAAGCTATGGACCTGAGCGGCGTTAGCGGACTTATCTTCTTCCGCGTAGGCACCTTTTAACTCTTAGGAGGTTTTCTCCTTTACTGTTTCCGGGCGCAGTTTGTTAATTACCTTTATCATCATAAAAATGGCAAGGGCAATAATCAAAAAGTTGAAACAACTTTGTATAAAGGAACCGTACTTAACAGCCACTTCGGCGGCATTAGCAGCAGCATCAGCGGGCTTTAATACCAGCTTAAGATCGGTAAACGTAACTCCACCAATGACGTAACCGATTGGCGGCATGATAACATCGTTTACCATAGAGTTTACAATTTTTCCAAACTCGGCACCGATGATGATACCAACGGCCATATCAAGTACGTTTCCCTTAAGGGCAAACTCTTTAAATTCTTCTTTAAAGCCCATAAATAATAGATTTTAGGTGGTTGAATATTTAGCTAAGATAGAAGATTAAGGAAACATAGAAAGTTGGATAATATGATTTTGCGTTAGCGGAGAGCCCGGCAAATCATATTTTCTCAAAACTGCCGGAAGCAACCCAACCTACTTTGCCATTTGCCAGGCGTATTTTATTCCATTCGCCTACCTTATCCAACAACAAAAACTTAATGCCTTCATGAATCTGGAATGCGTTGTTAGCGGCCCCGTCAGGCGCGGTTTTAGCATAAATATTTTCAGTTACTAAAACTGCATAGCCTGAATTATGCACGTTACTATGCTGCCAACGCCATAAAAACAAAAAGGTAAATGAAAGTAATAACAGAACAACACCCGCAAAACGGGGCACAGCCCGGTAAGAAGCCATAAACAGATAAGCTGTAAAAGCTATAAACGCCATCCATGCGCTGGCCAAAGCCCACATCGCCCATC
Source organism: Chitinophagales bacterium (assembly GCA_039811145.1). Lineage (GTDB taxonomy): Bacteria > Bacteroidota > Bacteroidia > Chitinophagales > LD1 > Bog-950. The sequence goes on from JBDHYB010000007.1 coordinate 49,397, forward strand.
CTTTGGCAGAATAAGAGCATACTAAATCGTTACACCAGCGCACCACACCAAGTTGCGGTACGGGGGTTACTTTATCAACCGCATGGCTTTGTGCCAGCTTTAAGTTGTGGATGATGTCTTCATCATCAGGTGCAAGACGGCCGGCGCGCTCATAATTTAAAATGGCCTTGCCCAGGTTGTTTAGTTTATAATAGCAATTGCCCAGGTTAAAATAAACTTCGGGCACTGCGCCACCCTGTGCAATTATTTTTTCATAGGCCGCGGCTGCTTCTGCAAATTGATTTTGCTGGTAGAGTTTAGCAGCACTTTGGTACAACTGCGCGGTGGTTTGCGCAAAACTGAAAGCTGTAAGAAACATAAAGAGCCCGGCAAAAAGCCACTGCATGCGCTTATGTCCGTAACACGCTGATATGTTTATGCCGCCGTTCATTTCTTGATCTCGTTTTCCAAATCGGCCATAAGGTTCATGGCTAATTCATAATTCTGTTTCATTTCGCCACCCTCACCTACCGGCGAATAAAGCGCCAACTCGCAGGTGTTTATCAAGCCCTTCAATTTTGAAATGGTTTCAGCGCTTACGCTTTTGGCCAGCAACTTTTCTTCCACATTATCCTTGCTCAATTCGGCCATATCCATGCTCAGCTTATCGCCCAGGTAACCCCATACCGAACGGCTTACCTCATTATAAAAGTTGTTTTTATCGTTAGCCGCTAAATATTTTTCGGCTATCGTCAAACGCTTTTTAGCCTGCTTTAATGCCTTGCGGCGTTTAGTGCCTATTACATCTGCTTCAAGGTTCTCATTCCTTCGCTTTGCAGCCACCAATGCCAAAAACAAAATGAAGGGCGTAGAATACATGGCTACGAAACCTGCTGAGCCAAAGAGCAAACCGCTGCCAGAAAAGTCGGGCAGGTTCGTTTTTATATAGCGTATGTCCTTGCCCAGTGTTACTACATCTTTTCGTTTCAAATCTTCTGTAATCACCTCACTTACCTGCTTTGGTTCGCCGGTAACTTTTAAGGCATACTCAGGAGATTTAATGGTGATGTATTTACCGTTTGAAGGGTCGAAGTACGAAAACGTTTGCGGTTGTATAACATAATCGCCGGGTTGGCGTGGCACTAATAGGTAATCGTATTCCTTGCTACCGCTCATGCCGCCTGCACCGTTATTTACGTTCTCCCTAACCTTGGGGTCGTAGGCTTCAAACTCCTTAGGGAAATTTACCACCGGGGCTTCTACCATTTTAAGATTACCGCTACCGGCAATTTTCATGCTATAGGTTACAGGCTCATCTGTTTTAACTTCTTTGGTAGAAAGTTTGGTTTCGAAACTATACTTACCTACAGCACCCGAGTAATCAGCCGGCTTATCCTGCTCAGGAAGTTCTTTAACTTCTATAGTTGCTGTATTGGTTTTTAGCTGCATATCAAAAGGCTGCACACGCCCCCCGAAAACATCAAAAGGGTTTCGCGAGCCAAGCATCACCTGCAGGTTAGCCACAGCTTCTATAGATGATACTGTAAGACTACCTGCACGCTGCGGGTAAAGGTTATACTGCAGTATTTCGGCAGTGTGATACTGTTTGCCGTTAAGTGTTTCTATTTTTTGTTTGCGCTTAGGGTCCAGTTCTACTTCCTGGCTCCAGAAACCGTCAAAGGCAGGCGCTTTGGTAACATTAAAGCCGGCCATATTCTGGCGGTAGTAAAGTTTGTAAGTAGCCGTCAGCATTTCGCCCTTGTAAACAGCGCTTTTGCTCAGCTCCAGCTTTACGATGAAATCATCCTTAAAGCGTTTCTGCAATTCTTCTTTTGAATATTCAGGCGTTTGCTGTTGCTGAAAGAAGGGGTCCTGGAAAGGGTCCTGCATCATCCCAAACGGATCATAGGGGTCGTATTGCTGTTGAGCCTGCTGGCGCTGTTGTTGTGCTGCCGCTTTTGTAACGTTTATAGTAAGCTCGTTGCTTTCCATTGTTACCCCATCAATGGCAATGCTGGCTTTACCTATTTTAAAAGTGCCTTCCTTTTTGGGTTGTAACACATAGCTGAAGGTAATGGCCTCCGATTTTTTACCGTTAATATTCATTTGCTCGGTAAAAGGGTTGGGGCCCGATAGAACTGTAAAATCAGTAAAAGCGGGAGCTTTAATGCCGCCGCGTATTACACCGTTCAATTTAAAATCAACCTGAAAACTGCGGTTTACCGGAACACTGGCCGGCGCCGAGGCCGAAAACTGCACCTGGGCAAAGGTGGTAACACAGGCAAACCACAGTAACAACAGCAAGGCGCCCTGCCTTACAACAGTTGCATTTTGAACTATGGGTTTTTGTGCACGCATATTATACTGCAAAATTCTACTTCTCCTACGGATAGTCAATGGTAAGGTGGCCCGCTTAAATTTTTTTCACAGAATAAGCGGCCTGCCCGTGGGCAATTTACCAGTCTTTCTCAATCTTAACAGGGGCAACCTTCATTTGCTTTTGCTGCATTTTCTGGTTTGTCTTCTGCTCCTCGTTGGAAATAGCCTGTAATAACTGTTCGGCATCCTTCTTATTTAGCTTAGGCTGCTGCCCGCTATTTTGTTGTTGCTGCTTGTCGTTTTTCGGTTGTTGGTTCTTATCGTTCTTTTTGTTCTGCTGTTTATCGTCCTGTTTCTGTTGTTGCTTGTTGTTTTGGCCACCACCGCCCCCCTGGTTTTTCTGACGAAGCATTTCGTTGGCATAAGCCAGGTTATAGCGGGTATCGGCATCTTTGGGGTTTAACTTCAAAGCTTCTTTATAGGCTTTTGCGGCAGCCTCCCAATTAGGAGTTTTAGCCTTAGCATAGCTGTTCCCTAAATTGTGGTAGGCTTTAGCCTTTACCAATGAATCGATATTTGTTTTTGCGGAAAGCTCAAACCATTTAGCAGCAGTATCATAGCGGCCCTGCTGGTAAATGGCATCGCCCAGGTTAAATATGGCAACAGGGGCGTTGTTCTCCTTATCCAGCGCTTTTTTGTACTGCGCTTCTGCATCAGCGGCATTGCTAAAGCTATCAATTTGGAAAAGGCGGTTGCCGGCCCGTATATCACTTTTATAAGGCACTGATGTAAACGGAATGTTTAACTGCTGTGCATATACCACCACATGCAGAAAGAGCAAGCCTACTGCACCAAGCGTATATTTCATCATCATCGCCCTCATACTTACAGTTTAAAGCCCCACTTAAATTTCGTTTCTGTTAACCACCAGTCAACCAGTAATAATACTGCGGCAGCCAACAGGCACCATATAAATTGATCGTCGTAATCAGTAAACACTACATCTTCCAGGTTCTTGCTACCCAGGCCACCTAAATCCTTCAATATGGCCTTTATCTCTTCCTTACCACCGCTCATGGTGTAATATTTACCATTGCCTTTTGCAGCAACCTCCTGCAACATTTGCGCATTCATTTTCGATAATACCACATTGCCCTGCTCATCATGCTTAAAATCGTTACCCATAGGTATCGGCGAACCCTTTTCGCTACCTACGCCAATGGTATAAATCTTAATGCCCTCCTTTACTGCTGCAGCAATTGCTTCATCCGTGCCGCCTTCATTATCCTCTCCATCGCTTATAATTATCAAAGCCTTGTGCTTGTCCTCGCCCTGCACAAACGATTGCCTTGCGTGATTTACCGCTTCGGCAATGTTAGTGCCTTGTGTAGGTATCATACCGGTGTTGGTAGCCTTTAGATACATACGGGCAGCGCTATAGTCCACCGTTAATGGCATTTGCAGGTAGGCGCGGCCTGCAAAAACAATCATACCCAAACGGTCGTTACTCAACTGCTCAATAAAGTTGCTAATGAAGTTTTTGGAGCGTGCCAGGCGCGAGATTTTTACATCATCCTCGCTGAGCATGGAGTTAGAAACATCCAATGCAATAATTACATCAATACCCTGGCGTTTTACTTTCTCCTGCTTGGTGCCCACCTGCGGGTTAGCAAAACCTATAACTATAAATTCGAACGCCAGTGCAGCTAAAATGAACTTCAATAACTGCTTTCCTGTTGATGCATCGGCCGTTAGTTGTTGTACCAGGTGCGGGTTACCAAACTGTCTCATCTTTTTTGCCTTCCAAATCTGCCCGGCAATAAAAAATGCGATAAGCGGGGCCACCAACGCCAGGCCCCATAAGTAAAGCGGATGCTCGTAGCGGAAGGCTACCTCACGCGTAAGCAACAACGCCACGCCCACAGGCACTAAAAGCACCAGTAACCACAGGTATTTTATGTTGTTATCCTTGGGCATGCTTTATGGAATTGAGCGCGTTACCAAATACTTTAATAACAGTTCTATAAATACAAGCGCTCCTGCTATCAATGCAAACACATGAAACTTCTCGGTTTTGCGTTCAAATGCGCTTACTTCAATCTTCGTTTTTTCCAGCTTATCAATTTGCTGGTATATCTCTTTCAGGCGTTCGTTGTTATCCGCCCTGAAATACTTGCCTCCTGTTTTTTTCGCTATGTCCTTTAAAAGGGCTTCATCAATTTGCACCGGTGCGCGGTCAAATACAAGGGTGCCATTGGCCATCATCCCCACCGGGGTCATAGCATCGCCATTGGAACCTATGCCTATGGTATATACCCGCACACCCATATGCATGGCAATATCGCAGGCGGTCATTGGGTCAATCATACCACGGTTGTTTACACCATCAGTCATTAAAATCACCACTTTGCTCTTTGCTTCCGACTCTACCAGGCGCTGCACCGAAGTAGCCAGGCCCATACCAATGGCGGTGCCATCCTCCAACAGTCCGTTTTTAATTTCCTTTAGCTGCGATTTAATAATGGCATGGTCCACTGTTACCGGGCATTGCGTAAAGCTTTCGCCGGAAAAAATTACCAGGCCAATCCTATCATGCGGGCGGCCCTCAATAAAGGCGGTGGCTTCTCTTTTTGCCGCCTCAAGGCGGTTAGGCTCAAAATCTTTTGCCAGCATTGAGGTGGAAACATCCACGGCAATAACTATATCAATACCTTCGGTAGAAACCTTCTCTTCGTCGTACAAAGTTTGAGGCCGGGCAAGGGCAGCTATCAAAAACAACAATGCAGCTACGCGCAATATGGGCAACAGGCGTTTAATAATTGCTTTAAGCGGATGCTCAAAACCCTTGAAGGAACGCAAAGAAGAAATAGTGAGCAGAGGATGTTCCTTACGCGAACGGAAATACCACCACATAACCGACAACAGCAGCACCACCGGTATAAACCAGAGTACCCACTTGTAGGCCCATGATATTTCTGTTAAGTGATTAAACATCTTCTACTACTTTTCCTGTTTTTGTTGTTCTTCTTTAGGTTCGGTTAAATCAATAAAGCCATAGGCTCTTTCCATATTCTTTATGTTCTCATCGGGCAATGGCAACAGCTTCGCAAACTTTACAAGGTCGGCCTGGTTTAATATGGCCAATAGTTTTTCCTGCGCAATGCGCTTTACATGGTACGATTGTATTCTCTCTTCTATTTCCGCCGTTGTGCTTTCCATAGCGTAATAGCCGTAGCGGAACTCGATATATAAGCGCAGAATTTCAGAAAGGCGTGTGTAGTAGCGCTTGGTTTCATCTTTTTGCCACAGCTTTTCCTCTTCCAGTTTTTTCAATTCGGCACGGGCCCACACATGTGCCGGTTCTTTAGGTTTAGGCCGCACTTCAGGCGCAGGCTTTTTGTTACGCCAACGCAAATACAGTATAAGTGCAATAACTGCAGCCAGTAAAACGGCAGCAGCTATGTAATAGTACAAAAACTCATCCCAGGTATAAGGTTGCTGCAAAGGCGCTTTAATGGCTTTAATCGGCTTTGTAGTATCCACCGGTACAGTGCGCACTTCTACCAGCAAATCATTGGAGAGTACACTATCCAACCGGCCGGAAGCCGTTTTATAATAGATGGTTTTTACCCCGGTGTGGTACTCGCCACTATCAAAAGCGGTAAGCACATAGTTTTGCGACAGTACGGTGCTTTTTCCATTATCAAACGTGTCCAGCTTGCCCGCTTTTACAATTTCTAATTCGCCTATAGTATCGCGCCATTGCGGTAGCTGCGGTTGTATACCGCCGGAGAACCGCAGATTCAACTTTACAGGAATGTGGTCGCCTATCTGTATTTCGGCACTATCAGAAACAAAAGTAGCGGATATGCTTTGCGCGGATGAGATAAATGTAGCTGCACCGGCGCACAACAGCACAAAGCACAACCTAATCAAAGCATAGGGCTTTGTATAATGTGGTGTGTTCTTATTTTGTGCATCCCTTTCCATTTTATCTTCTTCTCATTTCACGCTTGCGAAACATATTCATAAGAGCAATTACATAATTGTCTTCTGTGCTTATACTTTCCAACTGAGCTCCGCTTTTTGAAAACAGATCCTTGGTTTTCTTTTGGTTCTCAGTAAAAGTTTTTGCGTAGGTGTCGCGGAATTTTTTGTTGGAGGTATCTACCCAGGCGGTATTGCCCGTTTCAGAATCCACCACATGCATTAGGCCAACATCAGGTAAAACCGCCTCGCGTTTATCATAAACGTGCAGGCCAATCAAATCGTGCCGACGGGCAGCAACGGTCAATGCGCTCTTCAATCCTTCGTTGTTGTAAATAACATCAGATACTAAAAAGGCTATGCTGCGCTTCTTAACCATGTTATTGAAGTGGCGCAGGGCTTCTGCAATGTCAGTACCCACGTGCTTCGGCTTAAAGTCATAGATTTCAGAAATAATACGCAGTATGTGGCTCTTCCCCTTTTTAGGCGGAATAAATTTCTCTACTATATCGCTGAAGAACATCACACCAACCTTATCATTGTTTGAAATAGCTGAAAAAGCAAGCACTGCGCTTATCTCGGCCATTACGTGGTTTTTAAAGTCGGTTTGCGTACCAAAAAAAGAACTGCGGCTAACATCAATAAGCAGCATTACTGTTAACTCCCTTTCTTCTTCAAACACCTTAATAAAAGGCTTGCGGTTACGTGCGGTAACGTTCCAGTCAATAAGGCGCACATCATCACCATACTGGTATTCGCGTACTTCGCTAAATGATATACCCTTACCCTTAAATGCAGAGTGGTAACTGCCCGAAAAAATCTGGTTGGTCAGTTTTCGGGTACGAATTTCAATACGGCGCAGTTTCCTGCGCTTATCCTCGTTGGTATTTGAAACTTTGGTTGCCACTATTACACTGTTTAAACAGGATGAATACTATGGAACCTCTACCGCATTTAATATTTCGCTTATTACTTCTTCCGTTGTAATGTTTTCCGCTTCGGCCTCATAGGTTAAGCCTATACGGTGGCGCATTACATCGTAGCATATTGCACGTATATCCTCCGGTATTACATATCCGCGGCGCTTAATAAAGGCATATGCTTTGGCGGCCAGCGCCAGGTTAATGCTTGCACGCGGCGAAGCGCCGTAATTGATAAGCGGCTTAAGTTTGCCCAACTTATAGTCGTCGGGCTTACGTGTTGCAAAAACTATATCTAAAATGTAACGCTCAATCTTTTCATCCATGTAAACATCGCGTACCGTTTTGCGTGCGGTGATGATGTCCTCCTTCTTTACTACCGGGTTAATTGGCTTATCAGATAAGCTCATGTTTTGCCGTATAATTAACTGCTCCTCCTCCTTTTTAGGGTAAGTAACAATCACTTTCAGCATAAAGCGGTCAACCTGCGCTTCGGGTAGGGGGTAAGTTCCTTCTTGTTCAATCGGGTTTTGCGTAGCCAGTACTAAAAATGGCTCCTCCAGTTTAAAGGTGCTTTCGCCAATGGTTACCTGCTTCTCCTGCATTGCTTCAAGCAAGGCACTTTGTACTTTGGCAGGGGCACGGTTAATTTCATCTGCCAGCACAAAGTTGGCAAACACAGGCCCCTTCTTCACCGCAAAGTCATTTTCCTTTTGGTTGTATATCATGGTGCCTATTAAATCGGCAGGCAACAGGTCAGGCGTAAACTGTATGCGCGAAAACTTGCCGTGGATGGCAGTGGCTAAAGATTTTATGGCCAGGGTTTTTGCCAGGCCGGGTACGCCTTCTAACAAAATATGTCCGTTAGAAAGCAGGGCCAGCAACAAACGTTCGGTCATGTATTTTTGACCCACAATGGTTTTGCCAAGTTCCATACCCAGAACATCAACAAAAGCACTTTCATTTTTTATGCGCTCGTTTAAAGAGGCTATGTCTACCGGGGCATTGGTTGTTTCCATGCATTATTTTTTTGGGATGACAAATGTAGTTTGAGTGGCATTTGTTAAAATTCAAAATTTGTTAAGCCACAAGGGTTTAAGTAAACCATTTAGCAACTATGGATAAAACAAAGCCACTCCATCCGCTTAGAGTTAAGCCCGCTTAAACCTATAAGAATAACCGCCGTAACTGCATTTTTAGTGCCCCGGTTAACGCTTTTTGTGCGCTCAAGAGTGTCTAAAGGGCTTTAGCGGCCCTTCGTAACAACGCATAGCAAAACAGGATGCGGTTTAAAATTTAACCGCCAGTCCTATGCCGAACTGTTCAAATATCTGCAGCTTATTGAAGCTTAACACTGCATTACCAAATTTGTCCTTATCAGTAATACCATCCGGTTTTTTCTCGCCGCTGCGGATGTCCCTTTTATCTACCGGCGTTTGGGCGTTATACTGGTAAACAAAACGTGCGCTTAGAGTAGCGCTCAAAAACTTATTAATTTTAAATACCAGATCATTATCCCACTTTATTACGGGTATATGGCGCGTGGTTTGGGCTATGCTCATAACACCCATGGAATCTTCTGTTTCAAAGTATTTAGGCATTTCCGTATTGTAGCTGGCGTTTAAGTAAGCGGAGAACACGTTTAGATGGCTTTTCCAGTTTACGTTCTTCACTATGTCCTTTTGGAACAGGAGATCCAGTTCTAAGCCCAGTTCGCCCATAAACATTTTACCCCGCTCTAGGCCAAAACGCGTTTCATCCACATCTCTGTAGTAGTTATCGGTATAGCGGCCATCTGCCAAGGTAGTGGTATCGCGGCCATCGCGGTCGGGTGTAACAAAAGTCATTTTACCTTCAACAGGAGAGAAGAACAAAGAGAAGTAATCCTTAGGTTTCCAGGTTAAACCAGGGCCTATTGTAAGTATAGCCGGGGCACCGAATTTTGATACCGTGTATTGCCTGTAAGCACCACCTACAGTATCTGTTAACGTATAATCATAACTCCGGGTTAGCTGGCTTTCGAAACCTACTTTAGCCGAAACATATAAAGACTTGGTAACCTGATAGCCGAAGTTAGACTTTAACGCCAACAGGTCAATATTCTTTTGAAAGTTGTGCTTTGCCAGCGAGGCTCGGCGGATAAGACCATTTGCCACCATACCCCATTTAATATCCAGGCTGTTTTCCCACATCAGGTTCTTCTTTTTGTAATTGGCATAACCACTGGCACCAATTAAAAAGGCAAAACTATTAGAGCCGCCCGGCGCCCATTGGTAAAGGGCAACCTGGTTCAGCGTAACACCAAGGTATCCCCCTACTTTCCATGTTGAGTCGCGCAGATAAATACCATCACCTCCCAATACCACTTTAGGTTTCTTTTTTACAATAGGTTCAACTCTTACAGAATCAGTTATTTGAGCTATGGCCATGTTTAGGGTAAGCAGGCCAAACAGTGCCAGGAGTAGATTTTTTTGCATCGAATTGGATTTAAAAGCTCAAAAATAGGCATGGTTTAGCCTTTATTAAATATGACTTTGAACACCCAAACCTTCCTCTGCCCAATTTTTAAGACCGAATTCAGAAATTTTTTCTTGTTGATAATCAATGTTTTAATGGCGTTTTTATAAAAAACATAGTATTATGTATTGCATAATACCTTTTTTCAAACATATCTTTGCATTGTCAATTAGATTGTAAAACATAACACCACAAGCAATATGAAAAAGATTATCACAAAAGCCTTACTGTTTACCGGTTTAGCGCTTACCGGTTTTGGAGCCGGCGCCAACAACTGTTGTAGTGCAAGCAACATGGAAGAGTTTAAAAGCAAGTACGTAATAAACACAGAAACCACTATTGAGGAACCTGCCATTGCAGAAGCCGTAGCCGGCACAGCAAACTTTACCGCAGGTGGCAATTCAAAAAACCTGAAAGAAACTATCCGCCGCGAGATAGTAGGCAAAATTACCTGCCCCGATTTTGTTACCGAAAACAGCGAGGCCAACGATGTTAAGGCTTTAGTAGCGGTAAATGAGCAGGGCCATATTACCGTGTTTGAAATTTACAGCGGCAACGAAAAACTTAAAGCCTACGCTAACAACCAGCTACAGCGCATGAAGCTGAGCTCGGCCGGCAACGATGAAAAGTTTGTGCTTGTGATAAAATTCCGCGTGGTATAAACCAACGCTTCATTAAATAAAAAGGAGAGTTTATGAATATAGAAAACACCAAAGCGCAAATGAGGAAGGGAGTGCTGGAGTTCTGCATCCTTTCCATACTGGCCGATGGCGAACATTATCCTACCGAGATTATCGAGAAGATGAAAGAAGCCCGCCTGCTGGTTGTGGAAGGCACCCTTTACCCCCTGCTCACCCGCTTAAAAAACGATGGCCTGCTTTCTTACCGCTGGGTAGAAAGCCAAAGCGGCCCACCCCGTAAGTACTTTACCCTCACCGATGATGGAAGGGTTTTTCTGAAGGAATTGATTGATGGATGGAAGGAGCTTACTGCTTCAGTAAACCAAATTATTGACCAAACGCCTAAAACCAACTAAAAAATGAGAAAGACAATTAACATAAACCTGGGTGGCATAGCTTTCATTATTGATGAAAACGCATTCGAAGCCCTGCACAATTACCTTGAAGCGCTTAAGCGCAAATTCAGTAACGAAACTGAACGCAGCGAGATTATGGCCGATATAGAAGGCCGTATGGCTGAAATGCTGAACCAACGCATAGGCGACCGCAAGGAAGTTGCCAGCCTGGAAGACATTGAATACATTATTAATATAATGGGTAAGCCCGAGGATATAGCAGGCGAAGATGAAACAACATCAACAGGCGAGCAGAAGGCTGCTTCATCAAACGCTACCAGCAACGCTGCCCCCAAAGGTGAGCCAGTGAAAAAAAGGCTGTTCCGCGACCCTGACGACAAGCGTGTAGCCGGGGTTATCTCCGGCTTGTGCCACTACCTGGGCATTGACGACCCTGTTTGGTTACGCATACTGGCTGTAGTTTTTATCCCTATCACCTCAGGTGCCATAATCCCAATCTATATTCTGTTAATGATTATAGTGCCCGAGGCGGAGAGCGCTGCTGAAAAACTGCAGATGCGCGGCGAGCCCATCAACATAAAAACCATTGAAAAGGAATTTAAAGAAGCGGCGGCGCGCACAGGTGAATCGGTAAAAGGTCTGGTGAATGATAAAACCATTTTCGAGCGTTTCTCTTCTGCCTTTGTAACTATACTTAAAGCGGTACTCAAAGTACTGCTTGCCTTTGTCATCTTCATTGGTGCAATTATCCTCTTTGCTCTATTGGCGGGTATGTTCGGCATCTCGGTGGCAGGCAACGCCGTACTTACCAAGGCCCCTTACATGGTGGTTGATAGCCCCGGCGTAATCACCATGCTTAAAATCGGTTTCATTTTGCTTATTGGTGCACCTGTTATGGCCGCTATATATGGCGCTATCCGTTTAATCATCGGCAAAAGTGCGCAAACGCCACGCATAGGTTGGATATTTGCCCTGCTGTGGGTTGTAGGTATAGTTCTGTTGAGTATAGGAGGCTGGAAAGCTACCCGCAATTATAAAATGAGCGCTACTAAGGCCGAGGAGGTAGCTATTACTACACCGCCTAATAACGCCCTACTGGTTCAAATTGCCGATGAGAACGGTAAAAAAGTAAACCCCGACGACGATGACGATTTTGATTTCAATATTGATTTCGATGGTGTGTTTATTAACGGCGATGACGTAAGCAAAATGGACATTATACCGGTTGGCGAGCCGGACCTGCAACTTATTCCTTCTACCGATTCCTCATTCCACTTGTTTACCGTTTTCACCTCTCGCGGCAGCACCCGTGCTGATGCGCTGCACAATATTACCCTGGTGCAATACCCGGTTAAGCAAATTGATACCGTGTTGAATTTACCACCGTACCTGCAAATGCCTAAAGGCGGTAAATGGCGTGGCCAAAACGTTAAGCTGCAACTGGCTATACCGCAAGGTAAAATGGTGCACTTTGCCGATAACCTGGACCGTTGGGCTGCAACGGTTAAAGGAAACCCAAAATATGATGACACCTATTTTAATAATACCGTATGGACAGTAGACAGCGGCGCGGTAAGATGCGTTGTTGGTGAAAACCACTATATGCAGGATAAAGAAGAAAAACTGCAGCGCAAAGTGGAGAAGGAGAACGAAAAGCTGGAGCGCAAAATAGAACAGCTGGAACGTAAACTGGAAAGACTGAACGACAAATAGGCTAAACTTTTCTCACCGCAATTATCCTTAATCAAAAAAGCAAGCAAGCGGTGTAAGTTGGTTTTCCCGCCCTCTCTCAGGGGCGGGATTTTTTTTGCTGTGTAAAAACGATGTAAGCTTTAAGCGGAAACTAAACGCTGCCTAAAACGTACATCTTATCCAGGCTTGGTTCCGGGCGGCCACCAAGTGGTTCAAGTGTAATGGCAAAGGCCTGCGCCTCTCTAACATCTTTCATTCTATCAAACAGCGTATCCTTGTTTATCACCCCCAGGTTAACCGGCTTGCCGGCTACTATGGCCCAAAGCTGATATTGTTCATTACCTCCAACTTTCGGTAGCAAGGCGGCATTCAAGTGGGTTTCGCCGCTTTGCGCATTCCAATAAACCACTGCCTGCGCATTAGGGGCTATGGCTAAGCCTTTAAGAGCAATGGCTTTATTAGCGGGGTTGCTTATTACAGCCAATTGCTGCTTTATCGCTTCACTTTCACCACTTAACATTTTAACCTGTTGTGCTAAAACATCCTTATCGGCTTTCAGTTGTACTATCTCCCGGTTGGCTTCGGTATAACGGCTGCTGAAGTAATAAGTGGTAGAAACCAATCCCACAATAATTAATACGGCAGCGGCAGCAGCCAACTTAAACACCGGGGTTAGTTCTACAATTACTGAGCTCACCTTTTCCATATCCAGGTCAAGTTCCACACCAAACTGCAGCTTGTTGGCAATCTTCTCCTTTAACTCCGGCTCAGGCATCACGGCCTGTGCTTTAGCCAGCTCCTCAAACGTACTTTCTATACGGGTAATTTCTTCGTTCAGCTCAGGATGCGTACGGCGCAAATCGTCTATCTGCCTGGTTTCCTCGGCGGGTAGTGCTCCCAGAACGTAAAGCTCCAGCGCTCCTGATTCTATAATTTCTCTTGCTTCCACCGTTTAAAAAAATTTTCTCAGTTTAACCATGGCCAACCGCACCCTGCTCTTAACTGTTCCCAACGGTATATTCAACTCTTCAGCCGCCTCCGTTTGGGTATATCCTTTAAAATAAAGCAATTCTATAATTTGTTTTTGCTCTATTTCCAGTTCATTTACTAAACCACGCAAGCCTATGCCTTCCACAAAAGGCGTTTGCTTGGTGTTTTCGTTTTCCTTCCGTATGTAGTCTTTGTTTTCCTTGCGCGAAAGTGAGTTGCCTGCGCGTATTTTATCGATCGATAAATTTCTGGCAATATTCAGCATCCAGGTATAAAGTCTGCTTTTAGCGGGGTCGTAGCTATCTATTCCGTTCCAAATCTTAATGAACGCTTCCTGCAGCAGGTCGTGTGCAGTTTGTTCATCACGAATGATGTTTATGATAATACCGTATAGAGCAGGGCTATAGTTATCGTACAGGTAGTCAAAAGCCTTTCTGCTCCGGGTCTTTAACTCCTTTATAAGTTCTTCTTCGCTATATTTTTCTCTTTCCTTCAAAACTTAAAAACCGAATGTAACAATCATCTTAAAAAAGTCGGGAGCGATTGCGAGCAACCGCTCCCTTGTAACCCACTATCGGAAAGAAAGAACGATCTTTTACGGTGCGTTGCTTCCTACATTGCCCACTAACACATAAGTTGTTAAAGGGTCTGAAGCCTGCGGGTCATGCGCCACAAAGCATCCGTTATAAGTTGTCATATAATCAAATGTCTGCGATACCTTAACGGTATTATCTATCATGCCGCCTGACGACACGGGCGAGCCAAGGTCAAATACAACACCACCCGGCGAGGTTATCGGCCCGCTGTGGATGTGCATCATGTAGGCCAGGCCGTTAACCGTACCCATCATATGCACTTTTACATTAGTCGTATTGTCCTCATTCTCATTAAAAGTTACTGTGCCGGTTACACCACTGCTGTTGTATTCGCTCATCGTATACGTTTTCGTGCGCAGGGTTTTATCTTCCTTGGCGCAGGATGCTAATCCGGCAATACCCATGGCCACAACTCCCACTACTATCATATTCATTATTCTGCTTTTCATATTGTTTCGCTTTTAGTTTAACACGTTTGAATACAGTTACGCCGCCGGGTTTAATCCGGATCACTACATCAGCAAAAAAAATTGAGGGCCTCCTTTACGGAACAGTGAACCGCTTGCCTACTCCTAACGTAAATAGGCTAAACTTCCATATGGTAAGCGCTTTTTTTAACTGCCTGTGGAACCGGATTATTACACTGGGCGTCAAGAAGGATGACCCCTACAGTAAATCAAAGTTTGTAATTTTTACCAACCTTGTTTCGTTCCTAACGGCGGTTTCGGTTGTTGCTTATATCCCGTTCTCCCTGTTACGCGGCTATTACTTTTTGGCTGCAATTCAACTGGTGGACGTGCTATGCGTTGTAAGCGCCCTGTATCTAAACAGCAAGGGCAGGCATAATGCTGCTCGCTTTGCATTTATAGCGGTGGTAAACAGCTTTGTGCTGTTTAATGCACTCTATATAGGGTACGAAAGCAAGGTGCACGAGTTCTTCTACCTCAGCAACGTTATCCCCTTTCTTCTCTTTCCTATTAAGGAACACAAAAAGCTGTTGTTTGCAGTTGCAGTTGCACTGTCCGGTTTCTTCGCCTACTTCCTGCTTTATCCTTTCTTCACCTCTTTCAATCTTGATCTAAACACTCAGCTACATATCTATAAAATAAACCTGGCCATGAAGTTCTTTCTCTTCGGTGCAGCCATTTACATACTGGCACTTTATAACCACCGTGCCGAAGAGCAGTTGGAAACCTCCAACCGCAAACTTCATGACTTTTCAGAAGAGTTGCAGCGTTCTAACGAAGACCTTCAACAGTTTGCCTATATCATCTCGCACGATTTAAAAACACCGGTGCGCAACATCAGCAGCTTCCTCAATTTATACATCAAACGTTTTAACAATACTATACCGGCAGAAGGAAGAGAATTCCTCGAAATGTCCTATGCCGGCTCTCACCGCCTATCTAAACTAATTGACGACCTGCTTGCATACAGTCGTGTAGGACGCAATCTTCCGCCCTGCGCCAATGTAGATATCGGCCTTCTGCTTAAAACCATTGAAATTGAACTGACTGAAAAGCTTAACGAGCGTGGCGGTCGCCTGATTGTTAACAGCGAAATGCCGGTGTTGGGTAAGGTACATTCCACCATGCTATATCACATCTTTCAAAACCTTATAACCAACGGTTTAAAGTTTAACCAAAACAAAAACCCTATGGTTTCGGTGGAACACCTGAAGTACGGCGAAAACCAACACCTGTTTAGCGTTAAGGATAATGGCATCGGGATAGATAAAAAGTATGAAGAACACCTATTTCATATGTTCCGCCGTTTGCACCAAAACGAATACGAGGGTACGGGTATAGGCCTGGCTGTATGCAAAAAAATTGTGCAGTTCTACAATGGTCAAATCTGGTTCGAAAGCCAGGAAGGCTACGGCACCACGTTCTACTTTATTATCCCGGCTGAGGAGCTTGGCATCTCCAATCCACAGCAAACGCTTTCCGCCGAAACTGTTTTGGCGTAGCTTATGCCTTAACGGTTTCGTTGATGGCCGTAGCAAAGCTCTGCCATAATTCATCATCAGGCACAGGCGCTTCAATATAGACCTGCTCGCCCGTAACCGGGTGGCGCAGTTGTAAACTGCGCGCATGCAGTGCAATAGTGGTAGGTTTATAAACCTTTGTACCACCATAGGTATCATCACCCACAATGGGGCAACCCGACTTGGCAAGCTGTGCGCGTATCTGGTGAAACTTTCCGGTTATTAACTGCACCTCCAGCAAAACGCCTTTAGCATTCTCAGCTATCACCTTGTATTTTAACCGGGCGCGGTTAGTACCCTCGCGTTCATCGTCAAACAACTCCGCTTTGCGTAACTCATCGTTCTTGCGATGCCAGTGAATTAACTCATCTTCATCCTGTGCCGGCCGCTTTTCAACTATAGCGTAATAGATCTTCTTTAGCTCGCGGTGCTTAAACTGCTCTACCAACAGCTTTAATACGCTTCTTTTTTTGGCAAACAGCACTGCCCCTGTTACCGGGCGGTCTATACGGTGGGGCACACCTATAAAGCATTTCCAGGGCCATTGATCCTTGCTCTTTACATACTCCAGCGCCAGGGTTTCAAGGGTAAACTTATGGTGGCTGTCCTCCACCACAATGCCGGCCGGCTTGTTGACGGCTAACAGGTGTTTGTCTTCAAATAAAACCTTGAGTTCGGTATAGTGCATTGCGCGTTAAAACTACGGCACTTTAGGTAGAACAAAAATGAGGGTGCTTATTTAGGTAAGCGTCCCTGCTATCAGGCCAGCTTCTCGCTCAACTCTTCCCATCGTTGCATTTCAGTGGTAAGTTCTGCTTTCAGCTTTTCGTACTGGGTATAAAAGTTGGGCGTTTTACTCAACTCCTGAAATTGAACCGGGTCGGCCAGTTGTATCTCTTTCTTCTTTATCTCTTCCTCCAACTCAGCAATGCGCTTTTCGCATTTATCCAGTTCGCCCTTCAGCTTTTTGGTTTCTTTTTCCTGGTCCTTATTGGGCTGGTTGTTCGATGCCTTCTGCTTTGGCTCTTCTTTCTTCACCTTTTCATCATCGCGCTTGGCAAGCAGGCGTATGTCTTCCATCTGCTTCTTCTCCAAAAACTCATTTATATCTCCCAGGTGCTCTTTAATTCCTTCTTTGGTAAACTCAAAGCTCTTGGTAGTAAGGTCATGCAAAAAGTCCCTGTCGTGCGATACGATAACCACGGTGCCTTCAAACTGCTTAAGCGCGTTTTTCATGATCTCCTTACTCAGCATATCGAGGTGGTTCGTCGGTTCATCAAGCACCAAAAAATTTCTTGGTTCCAATATCAAACGGCAAAGCGCCAAACGGCCCTTCTCGCCACCGCTTAATACTTTCACTTTCTTGTAAACATCATCTCCTTTAAACAGGAAACAGCCTAACAAATCGCGCAACTTGGTACGTATATCACCAACTGCAACGCGGTCCACCACATCCAACACTGTATCGTTGCCGTCCATGCTATCGGCAGCGTGCTGAGCGTAGTAACCAACGGTTACGTTATGGCCCAGGGTTACTGTTCCTTCGTGTGGCAGGCCATCTACCAGTATGCGCGTCAGGGTAGTTTTACCCATACCGTTTTTACCGATAAAGGCAATTTTATCGCCGCGGTCAATTTGAAAACTCTGGTCTTTTAATACCTGCTTATTGCCGTAGCTTTTGCTAATGTGTTCGGCTTCTACTACTACTTTACCCGAAGACTGTGCCGGCGGAAAGCGCAGGTTCATTGCCGCCATGTTTTCTTCCTCTACTTCAATGCGGTCAATTTTATCCAGCTTTTTAATAAGCGATTGGGCAAATGTAGCCTTGCTGGCCTTTGCACGGAAACGCTCAATGTTTCGCTCTATCTGGGCAATTTCGCGTTGCTGGTTTTTAGCCGCATTAATCTGTTGTTCGCGGCGTTCCTTGCGTAACTCCACATAACGGGTATAAGGCGCAGGGTAATCGTCAATATCTCCGTTAACTACTTCAATGGTGCGGTTGGTGATGTTATCCAAAAAGCTGCGGTCGTGCGATACCATGATAATAGCGCCCGGGTAATCTTTCAAAAATTTCTCCAGCCACAATACCGATTCAATATCCAGGTGGTTGGTAGGTTCATCAAGCAAAATAAGCTCAGGCTTCTGTAAGAGAATTTTTGCCAGTTCCACGCGCATCTGCCATCCACCGCTCAGGCTCTTCATTTCCTTTTCAAATCCGTCCTGCTCAAAACCCAACCCCTTTAATACGCGCTCAATTTGCTCATCAATAGTATAACCATCGTGTATTTCTATCTGGTGTTCTACCTCTCCCAGGCGTTCGATCAATTGCATGTAACCCTCACTTTCGTAATCAGTGCGGGTTTCCATCTCGTGCATAATCTTCTCCTTTTCAGCCATAAACTGGGTTACCAGCTCAAAAGCTTTCTTGGTTTCGTCCATTACCGATAAGGAGCTTTGCGAGTGCAGTTCCTGAGGCAGGTAGCCTATTATGGTTCCTTTGGGATACATGATGTCGCCACCATCAATCTGCTGTATTCCCTTTAATACCTTTAAAAGGGTTGATTTTCCAGCCCCGTTACGGCCTGTAAGGCCAATTTTATCGTTGTCGTTTATCAAAAACGAAATGCCGTCGAACATAATACGCCCGCCGAAACTCAATTGTATGTTGGATACTGCTATCATTAGAGGGCGCGAAAATACGAAGAGTACAGCCCAAACCCAAAGCCCGGCGGCTAAATGAGTGTTAAGGACGGCACGGGCCGGGCCCGAGGCACTGTCCTTCCCGCTGAACGCCAGCACGCTCAAACCGTGTATTCATAAGGCCCTGCGGCTTGTATTTTTCACATTTTGCCTTACATTCGCACTGCAAAATTTCTATTGATATGAGCAAAGTGATTGCCGGCATTTTCACCCTCGTGGGCACTTTATTAACCCTTTACTACTCTTTTGTAATGGCCAACACCAGTTGGGCATTAAACTATAACGATCCTAAGCTGCACCAAAGCATGTATCAAACCGGCCACATGGTGCCGCTGGTATTAGGTATAATTCTGCTTACTATCGGCTTAACTTTCTTCTTTGTTGCCCGCGAGGACAACTCCGATATCAAAGGTTAATCTTCTTTTGAATTACAGGTGGAGGCTTTCAGGTTTCTGCTGTGTACCATAAACGCAAAAAGGGCTCCAACGGGCCCTTTTTGCGTTATTTTATCTAAAAGGCTATTTGCCTAATTGATACTTAAAGCCGATGCTTCCGCCAAAGCTATGCAGCCTTTGCTGCTGCTCGCCGATAGTACTTATGCTCATACGGTAAACAGGCTCTACCAAAATTCTCAAGCGTTTTTTAAGAATTACTTCAGCGCCTATTGAAGCGTAAAAGGATGCATAATAACGGCTGGTACCGCTTACACTAAACCAATTGGCCTGGCTTTGTCTTTTTTCTAAAGCCTGGGTAGTTGGGCTATTATCATACATATCGGTATAGGCGTTGGTAAAAGGATTACTGGTAGTAGTTACAAATTTATCCTCCCCCACCAGTGGAGCATTCATTGAGGTATAAGGCGTGGTAACTACCTCTGTGTTAAACTTCTCCTTAATTTTTATATGATTGAAGATACCGGCTGCAATAGAAATGCGGAAGTTGTCGGAAACATATGGATAGCCCTTAAAGCCAAGCGGCAGCACTATTTCATGTGCGATGCTGATATAGTTTTTGCAAACAATAGAGCCGTAGGTGCTTACTGAATCGGGTAGATACAAGGCACCGGGGTCAACTACAGGATTGTTTACGCGGTAGCTGTTGTAAGAGTAGAGCGCCCCGGTATAAATGCTGAAGTGCTTGCCAAACATAAACTCCATATCCGGCCCCACCATACAGGCAAAGCGTCCAACTCCTTTCGCTTTTACGAAGGTATCTCTTGCCCCTTCGTGTAATGGAATTACATCATAGAAATCGGTCCGTGCGCCCAAATGAAAGCTGAATACTTTTTTCCTGCCGCCATCCTTCTCTTCCTTTTTAGCGGTAGCGCTTTCAGGCATTTCTTCCTTCTTTTCTTCTGCAGTTACCGGCATTTCCTCTTCAGTAGTTTTAGCGGTGGTTTCAACCTGCGGTACAACAGTTTCAATGGTTAATCCGTTAGCCTGTTCCGCTTTCTTGTTCTCTTCAGCAGCCGTGCCGTTTAAGGCCATAACTTCTTCCTTTGCTTCCAGGTTTACCGGGGTTGTCTCTTTCTGCTTCTGGCCACTTTGCTCCTCAGTGCCGGCAACCAACTCTTTCACTTTTTCCAGCTTACGCTGTTTTGGGGTAACAATTGCTATTGGGGCTCTATCCTTTTTTTCAACTGCCTTCACCTTTTCAGCAGTTTGCTTTTGATTGCCTTGCTGCGCTGTCTCCTTCTTTTTAGAGTAGCGCTCAACGGCAATGGCGCTGCTGTTTTTCGCACTATTTGTTTTTGCAGTTTCTAAATTTTCGTTATTAGCGGTAGTTGTAGTCGTTTCACTTTTACTTTCTTCTCCGTTAACCACCGGCGCATTTTCGTTAGTTGTTATAGCGCCTTGTGCATTGATTACGGGTTCTTTTACCTCAACCTTGTTTTCAGCAGTTATGTTTTCTGAGGCCTTATTATGTTGCTCAGCCTGCGGTATGTTTTGCCATAAAAGCCCGCCCAGTAATAGGCAGGCGGCTATACCGCTCCCGAAAAACCACCAGAAAATTACCCGGCGTTTTTTCTTTTTATCAAGCAGGGCTTCCATCTCCTGCCATGCCTCCGGCTCATAAGGCATCTCTATGCCCTTCAGCTTATCGGCTATTTTCTTATCCGTATTATTTTCCATATACGTTTGTGTTCACTTTGTTTTGTTCCAGCAACATATCCTGCAGCTTAACGCGCGCTTTCGCCAAATTCGACTTTGAGGTACCTTCCGAAATTCCCAGCATCTCTCCAATTTCTTTATGATTATACCCTTCCACTACATACAGGTTAAATACTGTTCTGTAAGCCGGCGTTAGTTTGTTTACCATTTCCATTATCTGCTCCGCAGCAAGGTCAGCCAGTACATCATTACTTGCCTCTATATATACGGTCTTCTCAATCTCACTGTGCTGGTGTCTTAGTTCCGCCCGCAAATAATCAATAGCGGTGTTTACCATTATGCGGTAAATCCAGGCTTCAAGGTTTCCGCCTTTCTTTCCAAAGCCTTCAATGGTTTGGTACACCTTTAAAAATCCGATGTTCACCATCTCGCGGGCCTGTTCCTTATGTGCAGCGTAGCGCATGCATACTCCCATCATTCTACCGTAGAAACGCTCGTATAAGTGTTTCTGCGCCAGCCGTTCTCCCTTTATGCAGCCTTTAATAATCTCTTCCTCGCTCACGCTGTATGCTATTCGCATTGTAAAGTAACAGTTTAGTTTTTGTTGCGGTGTTAAACGTTTAAAGGGTTTTTTGTTGTATTAATATTTTACTCACTGTGTTTTGCCGGTGCTTATTGCACCGGTATTCTGCTTAGCAGGCTTATGTTGCTAAGGTTGCTGTAGTCGTATTGGTAAAGTCCGTCGCTGCCAATCATCAGCAGGCGGTTGTTGTAAGGTATTACATCAAAGGCGTGTATGTTGCTGAAGTGCGCCAGTTGGTTTTCGCCAATGGTCATCACATCCTGCGCATTATAAACCTTCAGGCCATCCTGGCTATCGCATATAAACAGGGTTTTATCTGCAATGCCCAGTCCTTTGGGGTTGGTCATAGGCACAGTAACTTTTAAGGTTGGCTGGCTAATGTTGGTAATATCTATCACCTCCAGTTGGTTAACACCCATATGGCATGGTGCGTCGTTACTTAAGGTAAAGTAAGCGTATTGGTCGTCCACCACCACAGGGTCGCAAGCGCTTATATGGTCGTAGGAGGAAACGTAAACCGGCGCAAAAGGATTGCTGTTGTTGTAAATGTAAACCGCCGAGCTTGAGCCAATAAACAAGTGGTTCTTGTACGGGAATATCGTTTCTATGCTCCAGCCCACATTTTGTTCGCCCACTTTGGTTGGGTTAGCTGCCGCAGTTACATCGTAAACGTGCAGCTTGGTGTTATCTACTATATAAAGAGCGTTACCGGCAATGGTAAATTTAGCGGTTGAACCGCCTATGCCCGGTGTTTGCGGACTAACAAATGCTGCCGATTGCGCATTGGCAGTCATCACGTCGCCTTCCATAAATACACCACCCTTGCCCCAAAAGCCGTTGCCGCTGCAGTCGTCGCTTATCTTCTCGGTTTTTACAACCTCTTTCCATTCCTTAACCACGCCTTTTTGCGGGTCGGCATAGTTGCCGTTAGCATACATCTCATATGGCAGTGCATTCTCTACTCTTTTTAATACAGTAACATTTTGCGGATTGCTGATATCAAGCGCCAGCAGGTCAACATAACTATCGGCAAAAAGTACATTGCCAACGGCTGCTATATCAATATTGCCCGGCACATTAATAAAGGCAATATTTTGCGGCGCGGTGGGCACACTGTTATCTATTACGTGTATGCCCTTGTTACGCTCATTTACAAAAATGTACTGGCCCTTTATATAAATCTTACCCGGCAGGTGCAGCGGTTGGGCCGGCTCGCTTTTAACCGAGCTGCGCATTTCTTCATAGCTCATATAAACCGGCTCGTAGGTCTTATAGGTCATTGTTTGATCGCACTTATCCTTTTTGCAGGCCGAAAAAACAACCAGCGTAACCAGGGTTAGCAGTTGCAGCGTAAGGGTCATCGTTTTTTTCATATTGCTTGTAGTTTGGTTTATGGGCCGCCTTTTCCGTTAGTTGTCTCCCCTTCTTTAAAAGAAGAGGAGCCAACCTAACAGGCAACCAATTTACATATACAAACGTTTGTCCTTTGAAAACCGTTGCCTGCATCAAAATTTTCGTATGAAATACCTCTTTTCACTCATCACCCTGCTGCTTTGCACCAAAATCTATAGCCAATCTGATATACAGGATGTGGTTTATCTTAAAAATGGCAGCATTATACGCGGTAAAATAACCGAGCAAAACGCCGAAAAATTGAAAATTGAACTGGCCGGTGGCAGTCTTTTCGTTTTCAGTAATAGTGAGGTTGACAGCCTTAAAAAGGAAAACATACTGAAGGAAAAGCTGCGCAACATTAAAAAGGATTACTTCCGCCGTTCGCGTGGCTTCCGCAATATGACGGAGTTCGGCATCATTTATGGCCCGCCACAAAAAAATACGGACATCTATTACTATTCCAATTCCGGCGATGACTTTGGCCTTTCTCTGCACACGGTTAACGGCTACCAGTTCTGGCCTTATTTATATGTTGGTGGGGGTGTAGGTATTGACCGTTACATTAACTACAAACAAACCTTCTCGCCTTTTTATGTACGGCTGGCTACTGAATTCCTTAAAACAAAAGTTACCCCTTACGTATTTGCCGATGGGGGTTATGCCGTAATGTGGAAGCAAAAAGCACAGGACGGTTACCGTTATAACAAAAACAAAGGAGGCTATTATTTTTCAGCAGGTGGCGGCATACGTATATATACCCGCGGCCGCGCTTCAGTAATACTTAGCGCCGCTTACAAGCGTATGTTCAGCGAAACCGAATGGGCGTACAATTATGAAGGTAGCCCTGCTTACAATGTAAAACGCACCTATCAGCGCCTATCCTTAAACATAGGCGTTACGTTCTAATCGCAATCCCGTAAAGTCTTGAAAACGCCTGCAGTTTAAAACTGCTGCAGGTCCACCAGCTTTTTGTAAATGCCGCCTTTGGCAAGCAGGCCAATGTGGTTGCCTCTTTCGGCAATCTTACCTTCCTGCATCACAATAATTTCGTCGGCATATTGTATGGTAGAAAGGCGGTGCGCAATAATAATGGTGGTGCGCCCCTTCATAAGTTTAGTTAATGCATCCTGCACCAGCTTCTCTGAGTTGGAATCCAGCGATGAGGTAGCTTCGTCCAGTATCAGTATGGGCGGATTCTTTAGTACTGCTCTTGCAATGGTCAGTCGCTGCCTCTCACCACCGCTGAGCTTACCGCCACGGTCACCAATCAGGGCATCGTAGCCCTGGTCCAGTTTCATAATAAAATCGTGAGCGTTAGCTATGCTGGCGGCATTCTTCACTTCTTCCAGCGTTGCACCTTCGGTACCAAAGGTTATGTTGTTAAACACGGTATCGTTAAATAGTATTGATTCCTGGCTGACTATACCAAACAGGTGGCGCAAATCGCCCAGCTTATACTCCCGTATATCTACCCCATCAATCAAAATAGAACCTTCGCTTACATCATAAAAGCGCGGCAACAAATCAACCAGTGTAGTTTTACCTGCGCCGCTCATACCAACTAAAGCCACTACTTTTCCCTTACTTATCTTAAGGTTAAGGCCGTCCAATATTTTCTTGTCGTCGTAATTGTGGTAGGTAAAGCCCACCTGGCGGTACTCAATTTCCTGTTTAAATTCTTTTACTGCTATTGCTGTTTTGCTTTCGGCAATATTTACCTCTGCATCTATCAGTTCAAAAATACGTTGTGCGCTAGCCAGGCCCTTTCTTATGTTATAAAAGGCCGATGAAAAATTCTTGGCAGGTGGAATCAACATGGCAAACAACACCATAAAGCCAATAAGGGTTTCTGCTTCCAGGCCTTCCTTATTAAGTACCAGTGTGCCGCCGTAATACAACACCATACATACCACGCACATCGCCAAAAACTCAGTAAGTGGGGAACTCAACTCTCTGCGGCTGTTCATGCGCGTGTTTAAGCCAAAAAGGCGCTGGTTTACTTTATCAAACTGCAACGCCATAAATTTTTCAGCATTAAAAGCATGTATTATGCGCAGGCCGCTCAGTGTTTCATCAATCAAAGAAATCAGGCGACCGGTGGTTTCCTGGGCTTTGGTGCTTTGGCGCTTAAGGCTTTTGCCCACCCGGCCAATTATAAAGCCGGTTATCAGCAACATGCCGAAGACAAAAGCCGTTAGCTGCGGACTAAGCATCAGCAAAAAAGCCAGAAATACAATGATGGTAAGCGGCTCGCGCACGGTAATCTCTACAAAGCTTATAATGCTTGCTTCCACCTCGCGCACATCATCAGTTACGCGGGCTATTATGTCGCCCTTGCGGCCCTTGCTGTAATAGGCTAAGGGCAGCGCCAGTATTTTGGTGTAAATATCCAGGCGAAGATCGCGTATGGAACCGCTTCTGATTGGTGACAGGAACAATACCGCCAGGTAGCGGAAAAGATTCTTCAGCAAAAACACCCCGGCGATAAAAGCGCAAAATTCAGCAAGGGCAATTACATGCCCTTTGCTGTTTATCTCCATGCTCAAAAAGTACTTCAGGTAATCAAGCAGGCTTTGCACATCCAGGTGCAGTACCGGCTTTTCCATAACGGGCGGTATATTCCCCAGCAAAAGCTTCATAAAGGGAATGATCATCATTACCGAGAAGAGCGAAAAGAATACGGTAAGTACGTTAAACAGCAGGTTCAGCAGGGCATACCCCTTATAGCGGCTTACGTAAGAAAGTACTCTGAACAGGTTCTTCATGAACAGGCAAATATATTCGGATTCGTATTACAGCTACCGGTTATTACGTTCATATAAACAGGCTTAACGCATTACGCCCGATTTAATTTTATTTTCGCCACAAAACGTGATATATGGATTCGCGCCGCCAATTGAAAATTGCCTCTGTAATTCAGGAAGCTTTTGCTGATATACTTCTCCGCAACGGAAAAAGCATTTACGGTAAGGCCTTTGTAACGGTTACCAAAGTAAAAGTAACCTCTGACCTTACGCTGGTTCGCTTTTACCTTAGCATATTTAATACCGAAAACCCCGATGAGGTGGTTGAGCGCTTTAACGAGCATAAGTTTGAAATTAAACGACAGCTGGCAGAAAGGCTTCGCCACGACCTGCGCCGTATACCGGAACTTGAATTTTTCCGCGATGACACCCTGGATTATGTTTACCATATGGAAGGGGTGTTTCAAAAGATAAAGGAGGAAGACAACGCCCTTGCTGAAGAAGTAGCTAAACCTGCTAAAAAAAGCAAGGCTGCTGCTAAGCCAAAGGCAAAAAAAGCCGCCGTTAAAAAAAGCGCTAAAGGGAAAAAGTAAACTACAAGCACATGCTGGCCCTACGGATAGCCTTTCGCTACCTTTTTTCTAAAAAGTCAACCAACGCCATTAATATCATTTCGTGGGTTAGCATGGCCGGTATGGCTGTTGGTGCATTTGCCCTTATTGTGGTGCTTAGCGTTTTTAATGGTTTCGAGGGGCTGGTGCTTTCGCTTTACAATTCCTTTTACCCGGATATTGAAGTGCGTGCTGCGGTTGGCAAAACCTTTGAGGATAAACCCGAAACACTGGCTGCTATATTAAAGTATGAGGATGTAGTTAAGGTATCGCGCACACTGGAAGAGAATGCTTACCTGGAGTACGGCAACGAAGCGCAGATAGGCACTATTAAGGGTGTTGACGAACAGTATAATGATGTAAACAGCGTACGCGATTATGTGCGCATAGGCGATTTTGACCTTGGCGATAGCCTGGGCCATAAGGCGGTAGTGGGCGGCAACATTGCCATTTCCATGAACATCACTACAGACCCTACTTTCGAAACCCTGCGCATTACCGTGCCGCGCAAGGGCGTTAAAAGCACCATCAACCCGGCTGATGCCTTTAACACCCAGCAAATTATTCCGGCAGGTATTTTTTCTATCCAACAGGAGTTCGATTCCAAATATATTTTCGTAGGGCTTGATTTTGCCAAGGAGTTGCTGGGGGGTGATAATCGCATTTCGGCTTACGAGTTAAAATTAAAGCCCGGTGCCGATTTAGAAGCAAGCCGACAAAAACTAAGTGCGCTGCTTGGCAAAGACTTTGAAGTGCGCACCCGCTACCAGCAAAAGGCCGAAATGTACCGGGTAATGGTAATAGAGCGCTGGGTAACCACGGCTATACTTGCATTTATAATTTTAATTATATCCTTTAATATCATCGGTTCCCTCTCCATGTTAGTGCTTGAAAAAGCCCGCGATATCAGCATACTGAAAGCGATGGGGGCCGACGCAACTCTTATCCGCCGCATCTATCTTCTTAACGGAATATTAGCATCACTTATCGGGGCCGGTATAGGCCTGTTGCTGGGCTATACCATTTGCCTGTTGCAGTTAAAGTTCCACTTCCTGAAACTGAGTGGTGGTGGCGGTTCCAGCTTTGTTATAGACTACTACCCGGTTAAGCTGAAGCTAATAGACCCTGTTGTAGCGGTAGGTATAATTGTATTTATAAGCCTGCTGGCAGCCTTCTTCCCTTCGCGCAAAGCGGCTCAAAACGAAATGAGTTTTAAATAGCTTTTATAGGCTGCTTATGGCAGGCTGTTTTTAAACGCTGCGTACTCGGTAAGTTCCACCTGAGTTGAAGGGCTGTTGTTGCAGGCCAACTCACTTTCTTTTGCATGCAAATTAGCAATGCGGTTGTCAGGGTTAGGGTGTGTGCTTAAAAAGGCCGGTGGTTGCGGGCTTCCTGAATCCACAATTTTCTGGAAAAAATCAGCAGCGCCGTCGGCACGGTATTGGGTTGGGCACAGGTAAATTACTGAATGCGCATCTGCATCACTTTCATCGCTACGGCTAAAGGCCAAAATGGTAAGGTTAGCTGCAATATCAGTAAGTGTATTCTGGTCTTTACCTAAAACAACTTCCAGCAGGGTAGCAATGCCATACTGCTCAGTAAGTTGCTTGGTGCTATGGCGCTGGTCAGCGTGCGCCATTTCGTGCCCCAGTACACCTGCTAAGGATGATGCGTTATCCAAGTATTTAATTAAGCCGCTGTAAACGTAAATGTAACCACCGGGCGTACAAAAGGCATTCAGCACGGTGTCATTATCTATAATGTGCAGTTTCCACTCAAAGTCGCTGGCGTGTTGCATTTGGCCGCTGTTCAGTATCTGCAGCTTAATGTTCTCCAGGTAAGCATATGCGCTGGCGTATTGGGTGCGGTCCAGCAATGGATACTCCTGCGGGTTTGCGGCAATTTCCTGTTCCATTTTCAGGCCCAGGTCCTTATCGTCCTGTATAGTAAATATGTTTAGCCCGCCTCCTTTCTTACAGGCTTCAAGGCCTGTTATGCCGCTTATTAAAATTACTGCAATAATGCCTGCTACTATTCTTCTGCGCATGGTTCCGTATTTAGATTTTAACGATAAAATATTGTGCCAATTATGCCTTGTCCGTAACTTCCTGTTGTAACAGCTTCATCCTTATGGTGGCAACCATCATATCCACCGCTACATGGTTCTCGCCGCCCTGCGGCACTATAATATCGGCAAAACGTTTGGTGGGTTCTATAAACTGAATATGCATTTCCTTAACAACAGCGTAGCGCTCAATTACCTGCTGGGCAGTACGGCCACGTTCGCGCATATCGCGATCAATTATGCGTATAAGCCTGTCATCCGGCTCGGCATCCACAAATACTTTAATGTCGCAAAGGTCGCGCACCCGCTTATCGGTAAAAAGCAAAATGCCCTCCACAATTATCACATGCTTGGGCTCAATATGTATGGTTTGTTTTTGGCGGGTGCTGGTTATGTAATCGTAGGTGGGTTCTTCAATTGCCTTACCATCGCGCAGTTCCTTCATATGCTGTACCAGCAAATCAAACTCTATACTTTCGGGGTGGTCAAAGTTTATCAGCAGGCGCTCCTCCATAGGTATATGGGCATTGTCCTTGTAGTAGCTATCCTGCGATACTACCGTAACCTCGCCATGGCTAAACGATTCCAGTATGCGCCTTACCACTGTGGTTTTTCCTGAGCCTGAGCCTCCCGTAATCCCTATTATCAGCATCCCCCGAATTTTGCGCCAATATAAATAGAATGCGCTTCAGCCGAAAACCTGTGGGAACATTCCCGCAGCAGCCTGCAGTGCGGTCATCTTATTTCCTTAAATCCGTTAAAATTTTTTCTTCCGGCTGTGCAGTTGTTGCTTTCAGCGCATCCCTGTATTACAAACTAAAACCTGCGTATGAAACCCTTCCTGCTATCACTGCTGCTTTCCGGCTGCCTCTGCTTTTGCCAGGCAGCGGAAGTATCCTACAAGCTATCTGAGGCCATTCAAAAAAAATTGGTATCCGTAAAGTTTACCGGCGCTAAAGATGATACTGCCCATATGATGCAGAGTTCCCATTACGGGCCTTGTATAAGTATGGAAATTGCCAGTGCTAGCGCCGATAACCTGCAGATAAACCTGGAGTATGGCTTCATTCTTATGCCCGAGGATAGCAGCACCCAGGCTATGATGGTTACCCAAAGCCTGGTGGCATCTCTAAATCCTAAGCAAAAGAAAAACTACCGCCTGTATGCCATGTGTACCGAAGCAAGCGATGGTTCGCCGGGCAGTGATGATAACTTTAAAATAGGCAAGCGAAGCACCGGCAACCTACTGGGCCTTGCCGAATTGCTTAACCGCAAAAAATATCAGAATGATGCAGGCCAGGATGCCGTGTGGTGTTTAACTGATAATCACGATGTGCACAGCATTTATTCAACCGATACTACCATGATGTATGACCTGCGCCGCTTTATTGCCAAGGCTAAAAACCTGCCGCTGGCAAGCATTTACGAAAAAGAACCCCAGGCAGCAGCGCCTGTAACTTACACTACCCATTATGTTTATTCAGGCAGTTTAAGCTACAGCCTTGCCGGTAACCATAAGGTGCTTATAGCCCTTTTTGATGAAGACAACCACATGAAAAAAGTGTATGTAAACAACGAGAACCAGCGCGACGGTGTTTATACCTACAATTATGAGTTAAGCAGCGAAGAAATGAGCAATAAAAAGCACTACCTGCGCATGTTTCGCGATGGTAAGATGGAGGAAGAGATAACCATACTGCCACAGGACTAAGCTTATTCTTCACCTGCGCTCTGCTTATTAGGTGGTAAGCGGGGCGCAGGTTTTTATTTGGTTTTTACGCAACTCATCCAATTTTTTTAGCTTCAAGCAAAATTTGAATCCATGATAGCTTTAGTAATTGTATTAGTAGTTGTTGTGCTTATTGCCCTTTGGGTTATTGGCGCCTACAACGGCCTGGTGCGCATGCGCAATAACCGCGAAAACGCTTTTGCAGATATTGATGTGCAGCTAAAACAGCGCAGCGATTTAATTCCGCAGTTAGTTGAAACGGTTAAGGGCTATTCCTTCCACGAAAAAGATGTGCTTGAGCGCGTGGTTAGAGCCCGCGCAGGTTTAGCCAGCGCCACTACTATTGATCAAAAAGTACAGGCCGATAATGCGCTTACATCTGCCCTGCAGGGCCTGCGTATTACTGCCGAAGCCTATCCTGATCTTAAGGCCAACACTAACTTCCTGCAACTGCAGGAAGAAATCTCCGACATCGAAAACAAGTTGGCTGCTGCCCGCCGCTACTTTAACGGGGCCGCTAAGGAGCTCAACAATGCGGTGGAGTCTTTCCCCGGCAATCTTATCGCCGGCTCTTTTGGTTTTACCCGCGCCACCATGTACGATTTAGGAACTGAGAACCGCGCCAAAATGGAAGAGCCTCCAAAAATTTCCTTCAACCAGTAAGCTTAAATACATACGGTTTTGGAATACGTGGGCATCCATACGCAAATCAGGAGAAACAACTTTTACTCCACCCTGCAATTAGTGCTTTTTCCTGTGTTGCTGGGTGTAACCATCTATGCTATTGCTTATTTAGCGGCCGGTTATAACAACGGCCGGGCCAACGAAAATTTCCCCTACATCTTTGTTGCCACTTTTGCCGGTACGGGCCTCTGGTTCCTTATCGCTTACTTCTTTCATAACCGTATAATAATGGCCGCTACCGGTGCTAAACCTTTGGAGCGCACCGAGAATAAGCGTGTTTACAACCTGGTTGAGAATCTTTGCATTTCGCAAGGCATGAAAATGCCAAAGGTGTACGTAATTGAAGATGACTCGCTAAACGCCTTTGCCAGCGGTATTGATGAGCGCACCTTCTCGGTTACGCTTTCGCGGGGCATTATCAATAAGTTGGATGATGCTGAACTGGAAGCTGTTATTGCCCATGAGCTAACGCACATTATAAACCGCGATGTGCGCCTGCTTATTATCACCATCATTTTCGTAGGTATTTTCTCTTTTATCAGCGAGGTGGCTTTGCGCAGTCTTAGGTTCAGCGGCCGGGGAAGCAGCAGTAAAGACGGCCGCGCCCGCCTGGTAATGATATTAGCCATTATACTGGTTACCGCGCTTGCCTATTTTTTAGCAACACTACTGCGCTTTGGTATTTCCCGCAACAGGGAATATATGGCCGATGCCGGCTCAGCGCAAATGACCAAAAACCCTCAGGCGCTTGCCAGCGCGCTCCGAAAAATTCAGGCCGACCCTTTTATAGAAGCAGTAGAAAACCGCGATGTTGCCCAGCTGTTTATAGAACACCCCAAGGTTAAGGAAAGCGGTTTTTCCATCAGCAATCTTTTTGCTACGCATCCACCAATTGAAAAGCGCATTCAATTGTTGGAGCAGTTTACGTAAACTGAATTTTCGCCAGGGCACATAACCTATTTTCACTTCAACCCTTTGTAGGTACGCTTCAGCGGCTTTTTTTACACTTTTTATGCCTTTTCTACAATTTTTTCCACAAACATTCGTTTTCCTTATTGTATATTTGTTGCGAAAATTCGCTCGATCTGGATTTTCGCGTGCAGCGGACGAAAATGGTTTGGACAATCCATTTTCAATATAAGTGGTTCATAATCAATATTTTTAAACAATTCAATAATAAAGGAGGTCGGCCATGAAACTTAAACTTGCGCTTACTATGGGCTTGGGCTTCCTGTTCGCCCTTGTGTGTGGAAATCTTTCCGCTCAAAGCACACAGAAAACAGGAGAAAACACACTTACTGCCGGTCCGCAGGCAGTAGCTAACTCGGCTGTTACTAACCCCAATGTGTTGGTAGTAACAGGAAAAATTTATGATGCTTCAACGGGTAAGCCTATCACTAACGCCAAAATCAACTTCGATAAGTTCGGCGATGAGTTGCTAAAGGCCTCTATCGACGATAAGGGCAACTATGCGCTTGCGCTTAACAAAACAGAGTTGGGCGAACCGGTTCGTGTTATCTTCAAAATAGCCGGCTATAAGCGTTATGTGGTTAAGAGCGTTGAAAAATCTGCCAACTATGTAGATGTTGACGTTTACCTTCAACCCGAAGGCAGTGATGAAAAAAGCAGCGCTACCGTTAAGTATCAAATGAGCGATGACCCCTTCAATCCGCTCGTTATCCAAATGCAATAATTCCCCTATTTAAATAATTGCCTGAGCCGCTCTCCTGTATGGGAGAGCGGGCCTCGGCCAATCTTGCCCACATGAAAAAAATTCTACTTTTTCTGCAGGCATCGCTATGCCTGCTACCTGCCTTTGCCGGCGATAAAAACAAGAACAAAAGTGCAGCCCCTGTTAAAGTAAGCGACGTAGGTGTTTACAAAGGCTATTCTACGGCTGCCTACCGCGGATTCGACTACAACTCCTACTACATCCCCATGCACGATAGCATTCTGCTGGCTGCGGATGTGTTTCTACCAAAAAACTTAGAGAAGGGCAAAAAGGTGCCCGCCATACTTTACCTCACACGCTATGTGCGTTCAGTAAAGGCAAAATTCCCTTTAAGCATTCTCAAAAATCCTATTCTAACTGTGGTTAAAGAAAAAGAGGTGGAATTCTTTACCTCGCACGGTTACGCCTGCGTAATAGTGGATGTGCGTGGTACAGGTGCCTCTACCGGCACCCGCCGTATGGAGTTTAGCCCGGAAGAAATTGCGGACGGAAAAGAAATTGTGGACTGGCTGGTAAGCCGCACTTGGTGCGATGGTAACATTGGTGTTACGGGTGTATCGTACCTTGGTACTACCGCCGAAATGTTGTTGGTAAACCAGCACCCAAACGTTAAGGCCTGCATACCCCGTTCCAACATCTTTGATTTGTATAATGACATACTGTACCCCGGTGGTGTTTGCCAGGGGTCCTTTGTAGATGTATGGGGGTTAACCACACGCTGCCTGGATAACAACAACTTTCAACCGCTCACTAAAAAATGGAGGCTGCTATCCGGTACCCAACCCGTTAAGGGCGATAGGCAAAAAGCCTTATTGAAACTGGCCCTGGCGCACCATAAAAAGAACTTTGATGTGTTCAGTGGGTTAAAAACCGTGCGCTACCGCGATGATTTAAATACCACCCTTGGCGCTGCGCCCGATAACTTCAGCATCCACCACTATCGCGATAAAATTGAAGCTTCAGGCACACCCATCTATCGTATCGGTGGTTGGTATGATGGCGCTCTTGCGCGTTCGTGTACTGATGGTTTCCTAAATACATCCAATACTGAAAAAGTGCTCATTGGCCCATGGGACCACGGCCCGCAGTACAACGTTAGCCCCTTTGCCAAAAGCAATGAAATTAACCTTGATGTGCTCTCAGAAATGCTTCGCTTTTTTGACTTCCACCTTAAGGGCATAGCCAATGGTATTGATGCAGAGCCGGCCATTACGTACTACACCGTAGGTAAGGAGAGGTGGGAGAGAAGCAACACATGGCCGCCTAAGCAAACAGAAGCCGGCCGCCTTTACCTCTCTACCGATAACGCCTTAGTAGCAAGCGCAGCCCAACAGCAAAGCGGCACACTTAACTACATGGTTAGCTACGCGGCCACCAGCGGCAAAACATCGCGTTGGAACAGTGTTACCACTTTATATATGAATGGCCCCACGCATTATGAGGACCGCCGCATTGAAGATGCTAACCTTTTGAGCTTTAACTCACCGCCGCTTACCACCGCCACTGAAATTACGGGCCACCCTGTTATACATGTAAACTTTAGCGCTGATGCAGCCGATGCCACTTTGTTTTGTTACCTGGAAGATGTTGGCCCCGATAGCTCGGTGACCTATGTTACCGAAGGTATGCTGCGTGCCTGTAGCCGTAAAGTGGCCGATGACAGGGTGTATAAAACTGCTTACCCCGACCATAGTTACCAGCAGGCCGATAATTTACCTTATGCCAAAGGGCAAATGGTAGAGATGGAATTTGACCTGCTGCCTATATCGTACCTGTTTGCCGGGGGCCACCGTATCCGCATCTCCTTTGCCGGGGCCGATGCCGGCCATTTCGATTTTCCTCAGGAAAAACCCGAAAATTTCACGTTCAGCATTTTACCCGATTCGCCGGCTTACATCGAATTGCCTTTCGTAAAGTAACTACTGCCCACATATAACCTTCTTTCGTTTATCGGTTTACCGGTAAGCGAAAGAAGTTTGCTTTTATATGGGCTGCCCGTGGTAAGTTTTACCAATCTGTCATCTATTTGTAAAATAAGCTTGCATTTAACAGCCCTTAATAAACATTCCACAAGCGTAACCACTTACATAGCGGCTGTTTATTACCTTTACCGCCCTTTTAAATTCATCAAATGTTCCAACGTATTTTAGTAGCTATTGCCCTTGTTGCAATGGCTTCCTCCTGCTCATCAACTAAAAAACTTAATAAAGACGGTGTTAGTGTTAACCTGGATACGGTTACGGTTACCGTTTCCCGCGAGAACCCTTACCGCGCTTCGGCCACTAAAGATTTTGACCTGATACACACTAACCTTAAAGTAGCTTTTGATTACGAAAAGCAGCACCTTTTAGGCAAAGCGCTTATCACCCTGCGCCCGCACTTCTACCCGCAAAACACGTTGGTGCTTGATGCAAAACAATTTGATATCCATACCGTGAGCCTGGTAAAAGCTGACAACACCTATGTTCCACTTACCTATACATATGATTCGCTTCAACTTAAAATTCAGTTAGACCGCGAATACAAGGCTGCTGAAAAGCTTACCGTGTATATAGATTATACCGCCAAGCCTGAAGAAAGAAGTGCAGGCGGCAGCGCTGCCATTAACAGCGATAAGGGACTATATTTCATTAACCCACTTGGTAAAGATTCTACCAAACCCATTCAGATATGGACACAGGGCGAAACAGAATCCAACTCATGCTGGTTCCCTACCATCGATAAGCCTGACCAGAAGATGACAGACGAGATTTATATTACGCACGATAAAAAGTACGTTTCTCTAAGCAACGGAATTTTAGTGCAAAGCACTGATAACGGCAACGGAACTGTAACCGATTATTGGAAGATGGATTTGCCGCACTCCCCCTACCTGGTAATGATGGCCGTTGGCGAATTTGCTATTGTGCAGGACCGCTGGCGCGAAATTCCGGTTGATTATTACGTGGAGAAGAAATACACCAACGATGCCCAGGGTATTTTCGGCAACACACCTGAAATGATCGAGTTCTTCTCACAAAAGCTGGGTTTCGATTACCCTTGGCCTAAGTACTCGCAGATTATTGTACGCGATTATGTAAGTGGTGCCATGGAGAACACTACTGCCACTTTACATGGCGATTTTATTCAGCGCGATTCGCGCGAACGCCTGGACGAGAATTACGAAGATGTGGTGTCGCATGAATTGTTCCACCAATGGTTTGGCGACCTGGTTACTACAGAAAGCTGGAGTAATATCCCGCTTAACGAATCGTTTGCCACTTATGGCGAGTACCTATGGAATGAACATAAGTATGGTAAAACATATGCCGACTACAAGCTTTGGGACAACTATGAAAAATACATGGAAGAGTCTGCCGACAAAAATGTAGACCTCATCCGTTTCTATTATAATGACCGCGAAGACATGTTTGACCGCCACAGCTACGAAAAAGGCGGCCTGCTGCTTCACTACCTGCGCAACATTGTAGGCGATGACGCCTTCTTTAAATCGCTGGAGCTTTACCTTAAAAACAACCAGTTTAAAAACGTAGAGATACACCAGTTGCGCCTGGCATTTGAAGAAGTAACCGGCCGCGATATGAACTGGTTTTTTAACGAATGGTTTCTTTCTTCAGGCCACCCTATACTGGACATAAATTACAGTTACGATGCTGATAGCGCCTATGTAACCATCAGCCAGAAACACAATGTTGAGAAAGGCCAAGTGTATGTATTGCCTATGAAGGTAGATGTTTGGTGCGCCGGGCCGTCTACAGGCGGTAAATACAAAAGCACCTATGATATTCAGTTGACTAAAAAAGAGCAGAAGTTTTCTTTCAAGACAACCGGAACGCCTCTGTTAATTGACGCAGATGCAACCCGCGTAGTGCTTTGCGAAAAGACAGAGAATAAGTCCATTGATAATTACGCTTTCCAATATAAAAACACCCCCTTGTTCCTGCAGCGTTACGAGGCCCTTATTGCTTTGGTTGATACACAAAAAACCTTCCCTTCTGCCAAGGAAGCGGTGGCTATGGCTTTGAACGATTCTTTCTTCTACCTGCGCAAAATTGCGGTGGAAGAGGTTGATCTCTCCGGCAACGATAAGGACGCGCTTCTTTCCACCATCGAAGGCCTTGCCCGAAACGATAAGAAAAGCGAGGTGCGAACAGCTGCTATAGAAAGGCTTAGCAAAAGCACAGCGGCCTCTAACTATGTGGCACTGTTCGAAACAGCTGTAGGCGACAGCTCATACATGGTGGTAGCCGCCGCCCTCAAGGCCTTAAACGAACAGGACTCTAAAAAAGCAATGACCTACGCCAAGCAGTTTGAAAGCAACAAAACCATGGATATGCAAACCGCAGTAGCCGATGTTTATGCACGCGAGGGTGATGCCGGTTACCAGGATTACTTTGAAGATAAACTGAGAACCACTGATGGCTTTACCCAATACTATATGTTTTATTACTATGCCAATTTTCTTACCCGTATGGATAAGAACGTTGTGCTTAAAGGCGCAAAAAGTATTGAGGAACTCGGCCTGAAACTGGAAGGCCACTATATGCAGGCCGCAGCTAAGGGCTCCTTGAAGCGCATTGCAAAATCCTTTGAGGAAAAGAAAAAACGCGCGCAGGCTGATCTTGCAAAAGAGGAGGGACAAACAGCCAAACTAAACCTGCAGGAAAAAATTGCGGAATATGACACTATCATATCTGCTGTAAAAGAGGGGGTGGACCACCTGGCTCAAAAAGCAGAGCAGGACAAAACAGCGCATTAATTTATTTAGGTAAACGGGCCACGGTTTCCTCTTCAGTGCCCGGAGCGGGTAAGCGCACGGGGGGGTAGGTGCGGCTAACGCCATCCTTACTCACCGTTTTAATTCTGTAATACATATCCTTTGAAGTGGTTATTGCATACACGTCGTCCTTTACAATAGCGCCATGTAAGGTCTTTTCCTGGGCAGGTACAAAATATTTACACTGGCTGAAACTGTTTAAGTCATCAAGGCTACGCTCAATGGTAACATAGCTGTATTCCGAAGAATTAGTTAGCTGCACCATAAGCTTAACGGTATTACCTGAACGGTAAACTTCAAGAAAAAACGCACCGTCTGAAGCCTGCATTATATAGTCGGGCACCTGCGCCTTGGTAGCAGCAACAGCAAACAGCATTAAACCGGCACAAAACAGTGCGCGCAAATAGCTTTTAGGATAAGTATTGGTTGCCAGGGGAAACATACGCTCTACTTATATAGATAACTCTAAGATGGCCAAATTATTACTAAAACAAAAAGCCCGATTACTTCTGCTGAATAACATCAGTACTCAAACATTTAATAACCAGTAGTTTCGCCCTATATTAGTAACATGAAGGAGATACTGCTTTTGCACGGGGCCCTGGGTTCAAAGGATCAATTTGACGGTTTACAAACCGCACTTAGTTCTCAATTCAAAGTTCACACTTTAAACTTCTCCGGGCATGGCAGGCGCCCATCGCATCATCATGCTTTTACTATTCAGAACTTCTGTCATGAGGTATTGGACTGGATGAACGAAAACTATATAAAGACCCTCGACGTGTTTGGGTACAGCATGGGGGGCTACGTGGCCTTATGGATGGCCCGTTTTTATCCGGACCGCATAGGCAGAATATTTACCCTGGGCACCAAACTGAAGTGGAATGAGGAAGAAGCCGAACGCGAGATTAAGTTGCTTAACCCCGAAAAAATAGTGGAGAAGGTTCCGGCATTTGCACAGGCCTTAGCGCAACTGCATGGCGAGCACGAATGGAAGAGCGTAATGACCAAAACCGCCGCGCTTATGCGCGATTTGGCCCACACCCATTTAACCGATCAGGATTTTATTCAAATTGGCAGTACCGTTTTACTTGCGCGCGGAGATAACGACAATATGGTTACTGCTGAAGAAACAGAATACGTACACCGCCTGCTGAAGAATTCCACTTTCAAAACGTACCAAGGAGTTCTTCATCCCATTGATAAAGTACCGCAGGCGTTACTGCAAGCGGAAATTGAAAGTTTCTTCGTTTAAATCTGCTACGCACCACTAACCTACTTGCCGGCTTCCACAAACTGGGCATCCAGCTTTTTGGCGTGTTCCAGGTCTTTCACTATGTCTTCATCCAGTTCATAATCGCTTACCGGTTCATAGTTATCCCAAAATTTAGAATCGTATTTGTACTTCGTGGTATATAGGTCGGAGAAGGCCGCATAACCATTTTTCAACTTGGCGCCCACGTTCTCGGTGTCATAGTTCTGAAAATAAATTTCGAAGCTTTCCTCTACAACGTAATCTACGTTGCCTGTGGTTTTATTTATAACATGGTGGTTATATGTACGTTCTATTGAACTTACTACATACTTACCGTTCACCATCTCCGTACGTATAACGTCAGTTTCATTAACCAACTTCCAGCGGCTGTCATTAGCATAGCGTGTTCTTACATAATACGGGTTAGGGAACTTCTCCACTTCTATTTTGGTGATGGCATACGTTTCTTTAGCAACCCAAAGCTTAGCGTTCTCCAACTTGGCACTGCTGGCTTCCTTGTATTGTACGCTAATCACATACTCCACATTATTTTCTTCCACAAATTTTGGAGAGTAAAAGTCCAGCTTCTTCTTATCCAAAAAGTTGTTTTTGTTATAACTGTAGGGGTTCTCTTTCAGCAGGTCCACCAGGTGGTCGCCGTGCACATCTCCATTGGTTTCATAGTTCTCACTACGGCGTTCCTTATTTACCTTCAGGCTTTCATGAAAGGAGTATTGATAAATACTTTTTGTGTTGAAGGCTACACTAACGTCCGCTTCAATCAAGCGCACATATTTACCGTTTTCTTCATGGTATTGCCTGTAAAACCCTGTAGCTATCATTGAGTCGGTAAGCAGGTTTGCCTTCATGTTATCTATGGCCTTTATCAAAACACCCTTAGCGTTTAAGGCAGTAATAACGGCCTCTTTGGTAACCACTGAGCCAGAAGACAGGTATATACGCACAGTATCCTTACTGTCGTAACCCGGCACTAATATTCCACTGGGTTCGTAACCTATATAGGTAAATAATATAGAGTCTTTAAGATTTACCTTAGGCATCGGCACCTCTACATACCCGTAGTTATCTGTAACACCACCTAATTGCGTTCCCTTGATATGGGCGGCTGCCAACTCCAATGGCTGCTTAGTGTCTTTATCAAACACATACGCCTTAAACAAAATATTGTCCTGGGCACCGGCTGCACTAACCGTAAAAAGCAGAATTGCTGCAAGTAATTTATTCATATGGTAGTTATTTGAACGCTGATTAGCCGGCAGGTTTAAGCCGGAAACACAATTTTACAAACTTTTTGAAAGGGCGGTCTTTACTGCTTCTACAGTTTTCTGACACATAGCGGAAATATGACCCATTTATGACGCGATTTAGCATATAACGCAGCTTCTGCAAAAATCGGTATGTGGCATTCCAACAGCATAGCCGGCACCTCTAAAAAACAAAAGCCCATCCCCAACAAAGGGAACGGGCCTATATACCCAAGCACGGGTAAATATTATTGTGTTTTCACCAGCTTCAGCGTTCTGTTGGCGTTCTTGTTTTTTAGCTGCAGGTAATAAATACCTGCGGCCTGCTCGTTTAATTTAATCACCAGGGTGTTTCCGCCTTCGTTCAATTGCACCTTCCTCTGTTGTATAATGCGGCCACTAACATCACTAAGTAGCAGCTCTGCTTCGGCAGCCTGTTTAACTGAAACATACACTGTTGTCTGGTCCTTGGTAGGATTAGGGGTTAATCCATCCACATAAAGTGTATTCCAATCTGCAATACCGGTACTAACTGCGCTGTCGCTGTTTATTTCTACCAGCACATCATCAACCGTTGGGTTGTTTTGTGTTAGGGTTACATTCAATGGCACCGGTATTTTATTTAATGCTTCAGCATACACTTTATAAGTGCCTAATGCAAGGTTGCCGAATGTAAAGTGGCCGTTTGCATCGCTGTAAGTATAAGCAACAGGCATATCCGCATCAGTCAGCAGGTTAATTTGCACACCCGGCAAAGGGTCTCCGGCAGCACGGTCGTTGTTATTTTGCCCAATACTTAATCCGGCCCCCTGGCTAACCCATCCGGCAACAAAACCCGGCCCACCGGTATTTGTTCCTGCAATCAAATTAATGTCGGCGTTGGTTATAGTGGTGTTCAAATTAATAAGTGTAGCATTTGCCCAATTCAGTTCATCGCCATAATAAGTAGGCAGGTAGCTGGCATAGTCTGCACTGGAATCAGTAAGCGCCGCTTTTACATAGTACTCTCCTTCCAACACATAAAAACCATATTGCCCGCAATATTGTGCTGAATCCTGTGTAACAGTATAAGTGCTGATAAGCGCTAAGTGTCCGCTGGTATCTTCTTTTATTAAATATACATCTGCATCACAGGCAGTAGTGCCGCCGGTGTAAACTTTGCCTGCCAACCATTGGTAAACAGGTATTGGCTGAGGCAAGTTAATAATAACCGTGTTGCAGATAGAATCGTAACAGCCGCTTATATCCTGGCTAACCAGGCAAACATTAAAGGCGCCGATAGTGTCATAAGTGTGATAAAGGGCCGGTGGTTGGTGGCCTATTGAATCATCGCCAAAGTACCAGGTATAACTCTCCAAAAACGCCGATGAATCAACTTGTGTAAACAACACATCTAAAGAGTAGGGGTTTTGCTGCCAGGTAAACTGCGAATTACATGGGGCGTAGTTAGAAATATCCAATGAAATGGTGTCGCACACGCTATTGCTGCAGCTACCTCCATTATCTACTGTTACGCAAACTTCGTAATCGCCCGATTGGGCATACACCAACTGAGGATTCTCCTGGGTAGAAGATGAGATGCTCGCTCCCGGAAAGGTCCATGCATAATTTAAGTTTGGCCAATAAGCAACTCCGGAAATATAATATTCCACTATGGGCCCGTTGTGGATGTAATTAATGCTTAGGCCATTCATGCTGCACACATCAATAGCAATGGTATCGCAGTAGGAGCCCGTACAGGCTGTTCCCTGGTAATACATACAAACAACATATGCGCCCGATGCCTGGTAATGATGGGTAGCCTGAAAGCTGTTTGCCGTATCGCCATCGCCAAAATCCCAGTAAACCTGGCTTGCCTGCATTGATGAATCGCTGAATTGCGGCCAAAAGGAGTAATCGCCCAGGCCGCTGTTAGAAACCCAAAAGTTGGCGGTACACTGCGCGGTTAGGTTACCGCTCGCTATCCATATCAATAACAGCGGTAAAAGAGTTTTCAATGTTTTCATAATTTTCTGTTTTTGCATTTTTCTTGATGTAAAGGTCCATACAAAAACAACCACCTACAAGGTTAACTGGGCAATATCTTACAACAGCTATTGTGCTTTTGGTGTAGGTTTACCAATGAAAAAAGCAGTGTTTTTCTTACGCACTAACCGCCGGCCTTTTCTTTAAGCCAACCGTCGTATTTTATAATTTCTGCATCAGCCTGGGCGGCATCTACTTTAGCTTTTAAGAGGGTGGAAATCTTTTTTTGAATGATGGGATTGCGTTTGTAATTGCTGCTCGCGCCCATTTGCTCCAGCAAATCAATCATATCAAAATCGCGCTTAAAGGCCTTTTGGGTTTTAAACCCTTCATAATCTTTTCTTACCTGTGCTATACGCTTCGTTAAAGCTTCTGTGTCTCCGGAATCGTAGGTAGCCAACAATTCACTTACTTCCACCTTAAACTTAAATGGTTCGGCTGCCCTTATGTAGTTGTCGCTTACATACAATTTTACGAAGCTCTTCAGGGCTTCTTTATAACGTTTCAAATCATAGAGCAGTCCAGCGCGGTTCAGGTATATAAAAGTATCATAGTAATAGTTCTTCTTGCGCCGCATTTCGCTCTCAAACTCATTAAGCCATTGCAGGGCGCGGTTAGGATTAAGCACCGCGTTGTTTAAAATCTGCAGGTTATAGTAGAAGAACAGATACTGATCGTAATACAACTTATTAAAGCCCTGAATTTCCCTTCCCAGTAACTCTGTGTAACTTAAGGATTCCTTCGCTTTCTCGTTCTTATAAAGGGCGTTGGCAGCATAGGTTAGCATCTGCAGTTTTAACTGGTGGTTTTCCTTGTCAAACCATTTCTCCTTTTCAAAAAGGGCGTAAGTGTCAGTTACCAGCTTTTCTAACTCAACGTAGTTATGCTGTTGCACAAATACCTGGCTCAATGCCTGGTAAATACGCACCTGCAGGCTTTTACTGTACTGCGAAGTGCTGGGGCTGGCCACCTGCCTTGCACGCTCCCTTAACTGGCGCAATTGCAGCTTATCGCTACTGCCAAAGTTTTGAGTAACCTTTAAGCGGTGCGAAACACTGGCCAGAATGTTGTCCAACTCCCTTAATTGCGATACCAGCGCCGAATTTTCGTTACGCCTCCTGATGTATTCATCAGGGTTTACTTCTAATAAGTGAAAAGATAAGCTGATAAAATTGGCGTAAACGTGATCCAGCAAATCATAAGCCTCAGTTTTCTTTGCCAGCTTCTCTGCCTTTTTTAAGTATTGCAGGCAGGTTTTATACAGGTTCCTTGAAAAGTAGAGCTGATGCAGTTGAAGAAAATGCAGCAACTCCAAAAAATCTACCTTGTGGCTGTACAGCAAGGCCAGGCTATCGCCCACATCCTCGATAACACGATTCTTTAAGCGGTAATAGCTGTTTTTATCCGCAAGGCTGTAACCCAACTTTTTGATAACCCTGTCTTCATTAAAGCGTGTGCCGCTTTGCCTCACATAATCCACCAGCACCATATCCTTACGGTTACTGGCCTTTGTGTTGCCGTAATACATTTTTAAAAAACGCAGTTCATCTTTGCTAAGGCGTTCAACTACCTGATTTAGTATATCCATAGGTATAGGTTAACCGTGTAAGAATAAAAGTAAATAAATTATTCGTATTACGAAAGCTTGCTTACATTTATCAGCAAACGCGATCAGAATGAAAAAGGTAAGATTTTGGCTCCTGCTTTTACTTTTGGGCTTTGGGCTCCCGGCTTTCCCGCAAACCTTCCCGTTACGGTTAACCATCGATAGTTTCACCACCCCACTGCCCGATAGCTTGTACCTGGGCTCTGATTACAACTACAGTATCCGCATTTATAATGACAGCAGCGCCCAGTTTCTGGACACCTTGATTTTTAACTATAAAATAGACACTACAAGCTTTGCTGCGCCAACGCTGACCGGCGGGCTGGAATATCCGGTATTTATATACGACACTATTGACCCCTTTAGCTACATAATAGTTGATATTACAGCGCATGTAGACGGGCCCG
The DNA here is from genome assembly GCA_039811145.1 of Chitinophagales bacterium. Lineage (GTDB taxonomy): Bacteria > Bacteroidota > Bacteroidia > Chitinophagales > LD1 > Bog-950. The sequence goes on from JBDHYB010000007.1 coordinate 93,109, forward strand.
CTTTCAAGGCCGGCCCTTCAGTAGTGGTAATCTGGCCGGTAGCTCCGTTCAGTCAAAACATCTATTATATAAATCCTCTTATTGACAGTTTTATTGTTTTTGAACCTAATGGCATTGCTGATTTAGAGCCGGGTACTTTACGGCTTAATTATCACGCCGGCAATCTGTACTTATTTACTGAAGACAATAACACCGTTAACCGCGTAAGAATTTACGACATGCAGGGTCGTGCAATTACCGAACAGCTTTCGCCTTCCAATAAAATTCCCTTACCGCCATTACAGGCCGGTGTTTACTTTGTAGAAGTGCTTTGTAATAACAAAAGGCAGGTACTGCGCTTTCAGGCGTACAACTAGTTGGTGGCAATTGCTTATTGAAGCTCTATCACCACGGCGCTCAATCCGTTTAGTTTTAAAGTGTTTCCGGTTAACAGTGCGTTACCCTGGGTATGTAGTATAGCTTTGGCACCACCCGGTAGCATGACATCCTTATCATCCCGTCCAAAATTGATAAGCACCAATAGTTTTTGCTGAGCTGTTTCGCGGGTATAGCCTAAAACATTTCCGGGTAGCTTTTTGCTTGCTAACAGGCGCATAGTACCCTTGCTTAAAGCTTCGTTACTGTTTCGTAGCTGCAGCAAAGCCTTAATGCTGTTGCATAAGGAGCTCTTATCTGCCAGTTCCTTTTCTGCGTTGATAGTACGGTAGTTTTCGTGTACAGGTAGCCAGGTTGTTACAGCATTTGAAAAACCTGCATTAGCCGTATCATTCCATTGCATGGGGGTGCGCAACTCATCGCGGTTAAGTGTTTCACCGGCTATATCTACTAAAAAACGGGGCACGCCCTTAAACAAATGCGGTATAGGGTCCAGAGCCTTTCTGTATGGCATCCGCAAATCAGTCATGCCCAATTCTTCGCCATAATACACGCAAGGCACACCGCGTACAGTTAGTTGCATAAAATGCAACAGCTTAGCCTTAGCTATATCGCCCTTAAGGCGTTTCAGGCTTCTGCGTCGGTCGTGGTTGCTGAACACATATACCGGCATATAGGGGTCAGGAAAGTCCGTTTCTAAGGAAGTAATGAGCTTATGGAAATACCCGGCGGAAAACTTAAACCGAAGCATTTTATCAAATGTAAACGCCAGTCCCAGCCCGTCGTTTTTCTCTTCGCCTAAAAAGCGCTTAATCATGGCATGGTTGCCAAACACCTCACCCAGCAACATCCTGTCACCAAAAGTATCGCATACGCTGCGTAACTCTTTCGCGAAGCCAAAACTCTCAGGCTGATTCATTATCGCTTTTATTTCGCCTTTATACTCTTTGGTATCGTACTTCTCTGAAGCGGCCCTGCGCGATGCGACATTGCTGCGGAACTCCTCATCCTTGTAAATAGAGTTGAACATATCCAACCTGTAACCATCAACCCCTTTTTGCAGCCAAAACTTTACACTGTCAAACATGGCCTTTTTTACAGCAGGGTTACGGTAGTTTAAATCAGGCTGGAAAGAGAGAAAGCTGGCCCAGTAATACTGTTTGCGCTGTGGCGAGAAATGCCACCCTTTCATTTTTAAGGAACTTCGCCAATGGGTTGGTTTATCGCGCCATATGTACCAATCTGCCCTGCTGTTATCTTTTGAAGAGGCTGATTCTTTAAACCAGGGATGTTCATCGCTGGTATGGTTCATTACCATATCAAAAACTATGCGCATGCCGCGCTTATGCACTTCTGCAATAAGCTGCTCAGCATCAGCCACGGTACCATATTCAGGCGCTATGGCAGTATAGTCAGAAATATCGTAGCCAAAATCTTTTTGCGGACTTTTAAAAAAAGGAGAGCACCAGATAGTTTCGAAGCCGAGGCCCTTTATGTAATCCAGCTTCTGAATTATGCCTTGTATATCGCCAATACCGTCTCCATTACTGTCGTAATACGAGCGCGGATAGATTTGGTAAATAGTGGTGTGGTGATACCAGGGGTTGGTTGCTACTGTTTCTTGTTGTGCATTCACAACACCCAATATACTGCTTAAAAGCAGGCAAATAAATAGGCGCATAATTATTGCGCTAATATATTAATGGCTTACCGCAACAGGAAGGCTGAAGTAAAAAGTACTACCTACCCCCTCAGTTGACTCGGCCCATACCTTGCCCCCGTATTTACTTACTATTTTGTCTACAATAGCCAACCCCAAACCGGTTCCTTCAAAATCGCGGGCAAGGTGTAACCGTTCAAAAGGCTTGAATAACTTATGCGCAAATTTCCCATCAAAACCGCAACCATTATCCTTTACATAATACACAGCCTTCCCGCCTTCCTCATAACCACCTATACTTATTTCAGGCTGTTCAACTTTTGCCGAGTACTTAACCGCATTAGCTACCAGGTTAAAAACTACCTGGTAAATGAGTATGCGGTCGGCATAACAGTTTATAAGCGGCGCAATAGTTGCCTTAATCTCCTTCTCACCATACTGTTTACTGCTCTCTTTAATCGCTTCATCAAAAAGTACTGCCATTTCAACCAACTCGCTGTGTTGGCTTCTTTCTGTCCTCGAAAAAACCAGTAAATCACTGATAAGAGCATCAATACGCTTAACTAGCTTTTTTAAAGCCGCAAAAATCTCCTTGTCTTCTTCATCCATTCGGTAGGAATACTTGGCAAAAAGTATATCCGTATAACCACTAAAGGCTCTTAGCGGAGATTTCAGATCGTGCGAAACACTGTAATTAAAGGTTTGTAAACCTGCATTGGCTTCTTTTAACTCGCTCGATAGCTTTTCCAAATACCGGTTTTCTTCTTCGCGCTGTTCTATCAGCTGGTCTTTCCAGGCTAGCTGCTCCGTGCTTTGATTTAACTTTTTGTTGAATATGTTAAGTAATGAAAGAAGCAGCGCCGTGGTAATAGCGATGAAAATAAAGCCCTTATAGGTCTGTAGGCTTTGTTCCAGTTCCGGACCAAACCTTTGCAACAGCTTGTCGCTAAAATAGATCCATAGCAAGCCGAAGGCAAAATATGTGCCCACTACTTTATAGATTTGTGTGTTATTCATATTTGGCTCAATAAAAATACCGATACGCTTACGCGGCTTTATGTGATTTTAATCATGTATAAATAAAATAGCCGCTGCGTATGCAACGGCTAAATAGTATAGAAGTATAGAATGTTTTTAATCCCGTGATTATTGGGAATAAGAAGGATATTATGGGTATTTCCTTAAAACTACCAGCTCAAATCGTCATCAAACTTCTTCATAAAATCCTCTAAGTCTGTTGACTCCTTTTTCTTTTTTGAGGGTTGCTGCTGCGGTTTACCCTGTGTTTTCGGGGCCTCATTTTTATCCAGGTAATCCATCATCTTGTTTTCCCGCTTCTTGGGCTTAAACTCTCCTTCAGTCCTTGGCTTGTTTTCGCCGGCGGTCTGGCTTTCGCCCTGGTTGCTTACCTCGCGTTTTTTAAACTCTCTCTTTTCGCCGTATTGCTTCTTCTCGCCAAACTCCTTCTTCTCGCCATAGCTTTTTCTTTCGCCAAAGCTCTTCTTCTCGCCGTATGATTTGCGCTCTCCCGAATTTTTACCTTCGCGGTCGCCAAACTTTTTACGTTCGCCGTCAAATTTCGGCTTACGGTCATCCCACTTTTTGCCGCCGCCGCCGCTAAAACCACGGCCACCGCCACCTCCGCTATCTTTATCTTTAGCACGGGTAACCAGTGAGCGTCTTCCACCTGCTTTCTTTTCAAACACCACTAATATTTGCTCAGCCTCAGTAAACGGAACGCTTACAAAGGAGAACTTGTCAAACACCCGCACATCATGAATTACGTCTGCGCTTACACCGGCCTCATCAGCCAGGTATTGGGCAACTTTATCTGCATTCATATGGTCCATATGGCCCTTGGCCACAAACAAACGAGCCTTATCGCCACCACCGGCAGCTGCACCGCCCTGCTGGCGGCCTTTAACCGCACTAATCTCGCGGTAGCTCGATTCCTGAAGGCTATCCTTCATAGAATAAATAAGTAACGCAGAAACAACCTCTGCCGGCGCCTTGCCTTCTTCCAAAAGTTCCTGTGCCAGGTCAGCATATTTACTTGCTTCTCCCTTCTCAATAATACCGGCAACCTCTGTTTTTAATTTCATAAGCTTGGTTGCCACCACATCTGCCACACTCGGCACTTCTTCCTTTTTAATTTGGGCACGTGCTATTTTTTGTATAAACAGTAGGCTGCGGTATTCTGATGGCGAAATAATGCTTATTGCCGTGCCATGCTTTCCGGCCCGGCCGGTTCTGCCTATGCGGTGCACATATGCCTCGGGATCCTGGGGCAGGTTATAGTTCACCACATGGGTAAGGTCGTTTACGTCAATACCACGGGCGGCCACATCAGTAGCTACCAGTATGGTTAATTTACGCAATTTAAATTTCTTTAATGTCTGCTCGCGCTGAAACTGGGTAACGTCTCCGTGTATCGCCTCTGCGTCGTAACCACGGTCAATCAGCTTGCTTGCAACGTCATCGGTCTCCATTTTGGTACGGCAGAAAACAATGCCATAAAATTCAGGCTCCGTATCAATTACACGGCAAAGTGTTTCAAAGCGATCGCTGTCGCGCACTTCAAAGTACATCTGGTCAACTAATTCAATAGTCAACTGCGCCTTCTTCACTTCAATTAAGTCGTACTCGCCCATAAATGTTTTGGCAAGTTTTAAAATCGGCTGCGGCATGGTAGCGCTGAATAGTAACATACGGCGCTTTTCGGGCACACTCTTCAAAATTTCGCGCACTTCCTCTTCAAAGCCCATGTTCAACATTTCATCGGCTTCATCAAGTACTATATGCGTAACACCATCAAGCTTTAAGGTTCCACGTTCAATATGGTCGCGCACACGGCCGGGTGTTCCTACTACTATCTGTACGCCTTTCTGCAGAGCTCTTTGCTGCATACTAAAGCTTGCGCCGCCGTAAACAGCCTGCACCCATATACGCTTGCTGCCTTTAAAGCTGGTTATTTCTTCGGCTACCTGCATTGCCAACTCGCGGGTTGGGCAAAGTATAAGGGCCTGTACTTTACGATTAGTATCATCCAGTTTATCGATAAGCGGCAAACCGAAGGCTCCGGTTTTTCCGGTACCTGTTTGGGCCTGGCCCACTACATCTTTTTCATCGGCCAGTAGTAGTGGTATTGTTTTTTCCTGGATAGTAGAAGGGTTTTCCCAGCCCTTTTTTTCAAGTGCACTAAGCACGTTTTCGCTCAAACCGAGCGCGCGGAATTTTTCCATTGTTGTTGTTTGCGCGGCTATATACCACCAACAACCACCCTTAAACGGGGCTTTACAGTCATCCGGCAGTTTTTAACCGCAGTTAAAAATTGTATTTCGGTGTGCCACCGAACGGATGGGAGAATGCTGAGGCGTGTGTTACAATTCGCAATTATGCGAGGTCAGAAGTCAGAATCTCACTGTCGTTCGAACGGCAGTTCTTTTAAAAACGAAACCGGCATTTAAGCCGGTGTTTTCGTTTAACGGCGCAAATATAGTAAAAAAATATAGAAAGTCTTGCGCACGTTGCTATTTAAAGCGCTCTTAACACAAGTTTACGGTGGATTTTCCCGAAATATGCCCTTATGAAGCTGTTTAACGTCGTTTTTCTTCTTTTTCTATCCTTTTGTGCTGCGGCGCAATACCCGGATAACATCTATCCTGATACTGCCTACACTCCCTTTTGGTACGGCGTAGCCTCCGGTGATCCGCTACAGGACAGGGTTATTATATGGACCAAGGTGCAGATGCCAGCGGGAAGTAAAGAAGCAGTTAACCTGCTTTGGGAAGTTGCCGCCGACTCATCCTTTAAAAACATAATAAATAAGGGAAATGTATCGGCAGGTGCAGAACACGACTATACTGCTAAGGTTGATGTGGATGGGCTAAAGGCAGGTTCGCCCTATTTCTATCGCTTTACGAGCCCTGATGGCAAAGTGTCGCAAACCGGTAGAGCCCTGACACTGCCCGATGATTCAACCAGGCATTTTAAGCTGGCGGTGGTTTCCTGCAGCAGTGTGTGGTCAGGCTATTTTAATGCCTACCGAAGAATTGCAGAGCGCAACGATATTGATTATGTGGTACACCTTGGCGATTACGCATACGACTACGCCGATAGGCAGGAGTTAATCCGCATGCCGGCAGAATATCCGAAAGACGCAGCCAACCTTAAAGAATGGCGCGAACGACACGCCTATTATTTGCTTGACCCCGACCTGCGCGCCGCCCGCCAAAACAAAACCTGGATAGCAGAGTGGGACAACCACGACCTGAACGTAAACGATACCGGCAAGGTGCAGGATCCCATACAGGCTTTTTATGAATACCTGCCCATTCGTACGCCTAACCCCGCGCATCCTGAGCGTATCTACCGCAGCTTTCATTTTGGCAAGCTGGCCGACCTGATCATGATTGACATGCTATATTACCGCGGTATCGAAAAATCGGCGCAGGGTTATGCCTGCGTGTTGGGCAATGAACAGGATGCCTGGTTTAAAAAGCAACTCTATGGCTCAAGTGCGCAGTGGAAACTGGTAGGCAACCAGGAAATGATGAACGACTGGTTGAGTGAGGGCGGCCCCAAATTCATTACAAAAAATCGTGGCAATGGCCGCGTGTGGGACCCCGGCAACTGGAACGGTTTCCCTGACGACCGCAACTGCCTTTTTGATTTTGTTGACACAGGCCGCATTAAAAATACGGTGGTACTTACCGGCGACGCCCACATGTCGTTCATTATGGATATGACCACTTCGCCAAAGAACAAAAAGCGCTATAATAAACGCACCGGTGAGGGCTCGGTGGGTGTTGAGGTGCTTGGCCCCAGTATTACCCGTGGTAATATGGATGAAGCCGGTGTACCTAAGGCGTTCATTCCTTTGGCACAAGCCGTAAGTAAAAGCCTTAACCCCCACCACCTGTGGGTACAATTCTCCAAGCACGGCTATACTACGCTTGATGTTACTAAGGACCGATGTGTGGCGGAGTTTTGGTATTCCAAAATCCTTAAACAAACCGATAAGGAAACTTTTGGCAAAGGTTTTATAGTTAAAAACGGCGTAAATCATTGGGAAAGAAAGTTTATAAAATGCCAAAAGCGGTCAACACACCCTAAAAAGGCACAATAATTGATTTAAGCAGAATCAATATTTTTACGCCATGAGAAATCTCTTCCTGTTTTTGTTTTCCTTTTTATGTCTTTCAGTCTTTGCGCAAACGCAGGGCGCCGTTAAAACCACACCCCTACCGGCAAAATCCTACAAGGTATTGCACGACTCTACTACCAGTATGGATATTGTTATGATGCAGGGCAAGGGCGGCAGTATTTCGCTGGAAGGCAAAAACGTTCGCCTCTTCAACAGTTACTTTTTTAATACCCCTGCCGTTAAAAACAACAGCGCACAAGCGGGCATGATTATGTGGCAGATAAACGGCCGCGAATATGCTTCAGGCAATTATTTCCTTGGCGATTCAACCGGCTATGTAATTATTAATAAAGACGGTAAGGAATATGGCCTTACCATTAGTAAAGAAGGCAACTCCTTTTTTAAATCGCAGATAAAACAGTAGGCTATGCCAAGTTTTGATGTATTAAGCAAGGTTGACCCTCAAACGGTAGAAAACGCTATTAACGTAGCCAAAAAAGAAATCATTAACCGTTACGACTTTCATGGCTCTAAAACCGAAATCGACTTCAATAAAAAGGAGCTTACTATACAGATTACTACAGAAAACGAAATGCGGATTCAAACAGTAATAGATATTATTGTTACCCGGGGCGCAAAGCAAGGTATTGACCCGCGTAGTTACGATGTAAGTAAGGAGCATTATCCATCAGGTGCTACTATCAAAAAGGACATCAAACTGCGTAACGGGCTTGATGCAGAGGCCATCAAAAAGATAATTAAGGCAATAAAGGACACAGGGCTAAAGGTGCAGCCGCAAAAGATGGACGACATTGTGCGCGTTAGCGGTAAAAAAATTGATGAGCTACAAGGCGTAATGGCGGCCCTGCGCAAAGGCGACTTTGGCTTTCCTTTGCAATTTGAAAACATGAAAAGCTAATAGTCTTACTATTTAATCATAATTCCTAACTCAAAAAATTCAACGTTTAAAATGGGTTTCTTAGATCAGATGAAGCAATTGATGGAGATAAAATCCAAAATGGAAGAGGTAAAAAAACGCCTTGACACCATTGAAGTTGTTGCAGAAAATGAATACGCCATTGTTACAGCCACCGGCAATCGTAAAATCAAAAACATTGAAATAAAACAGGCCGACGATAAAATTGTTTTAGAAGGCAAACTGCAGTCTGCAATAAACGAAGCTTTGGAAAAAGCGGATAATGTAATGCAGACCGAAATGATGGGGGCCACTAAAGGCATGATGCCTGATGGCCTCCCCGGCATGTAGCAAATATATCTCTGCCACTACTTCTTGCTGTAGTTAAACAAAAAGTCCTTTTCTTCCTTACTTAGGCTATCGTAGCCGGAGCGCGAAATTTTATCGAGTATGCGGTCAATCTGTTCCTGTTCATCCTGCCCCGGCGCATCCTTACTTACATAACCACTGGCCTTGTGGGTCATTTTTATCTTTTTTCTCCGGCTGAATAAATCTTTCAAACCCTCAATAGGTTTTGTAACCGGGCTTCCGATATCAGTACCGCTATGCAGCGCTTTTATGTAGATATAACCGAATAAAGCGCCTCCAAGGTGTGCCATTACCCCCCCTTGGTTGCTGCCGTTAATCATATTTATAACACCTATCAGCAAGGCGCCAAGGGCAATGTAACCAATCTTTACTTCGCCAAAAAGCAGCAGGTTTACCTTGTGCTCAGGGTTTATAGCTACGGCTGCAAACATTATGGCAAAAATACTTCCCGATGCACCTATTAAAACGGAGCTGGCTACGTTGGGCTTAAACGCAGGCACCAGGTTAAAAGCAGCCAGGTATATTAACGCGCCGGCAAGGCCACCTAAAATATACAATGGTATAACCCTTCGCTCGCCCAGGTAAAGCACAAATATCTCTCCAAACCAATAAAGGCCTATCATGTTAAAGATGAGATGCACCAACCCGCCATGCATAAACATATAGCTTATCAAAGTCCATGGGCGGTGCGCCAGTAAAATTACATCGGCGGGTACGCCTACATAGTTCAGCAGGTTTTGCGATAGAAAGCTGTGCTCCGTAATCAGGCTGGCGATAATCAACACCAAAAACAAGGCAACATTAACGGCAATAAGTTTAATTACTATGTTGCCATAGCGCAGCCAATATCTTAAATCATCAAATACCGAATTGGTGAGCATGTTTACTAATACAGGTAATTACGATTCCTGTTCCAGTATTTTACCATTATAAAGCCAAACAAAGCACCGCCCAGGTGTGCAAAGTGAGCAACATTATCCGATGGGTTCATCTGGAAACCGGAATACAATTCAAAAAGCACATACAGCAATACAAAATACTTAGCCTTTATGGGTACCGGAAAGAACAGCAGAATTAACTCCGTATTCGGAAACATCATGCCGAAGGCTATGAGTATACCAAATATAGCGCCCGATGCGCCCACAGTGCCGGCGTAGTAAATAGATTGTAACTGCTCATACTGCATTACGGTACTCATAGCGGGTGCTACTGAGCCGCTTATGTTGTAAACGATAAGGGCATGCACCGCAGTATGCAGCAACATTGCGCCCAAACCTGTTACAAAGTAAAACAGTAAAAAACGCTTGGGGCCCCACACCCGTTCAAGGGTTGCTCCAAACATGTATAAGCCAAACATGTTCGAAAAAATATGCATGAAATTGCCATGCATAAACATATGGCTTACCAACTGCACCGGTTTAAACATCGGGCTTGCGGGATAGTAAAGCGCAAACCAGTCGAACATAAACTGCTGCTTAGCAGATGAAATTAAAAAGACCACCACGTTAATCGCCAGCAGGTTAAAAACAACGCTGCGCGTATTTAAGCTTTGCATATGCTACAAAAATAGAATTAAGAAACAAACCGGGGGTGGATGAAGAAGCTGTTCTCCTTTAAATCCTGTTAATCTGCCAGTGAGAAACGAAGGGTTATACCACCCCTTGTGTTAGTCGTTGGAAAACCCGTAGATATTTTAGGTATTGTCCTTGTTTGGTCAAAGAAAATACGAACGTTAAGGCGCTTACTTACGATATAGTCAATACTTGGCTGTATGGTTATCACACGCGAACCCTGGGTAATTTGTGGTTGCGCTTCATCAATACGGTGGTTAATGGTTATGTTATCGCGGTAACTAAAGTCAAAGCGGAAGTTCAGGTCATTATCCAAACGTATGCGCTTGCCCTTAATCTTAATCGGCAGCTTCAGCCCTTTAATTTTATAACCAGCACCAATAGTAAACTGCGAGGTATTCATTTCCACCAGCTGGAAGTCGGCAAAGTTAACGGTAAGCGTACGGCTCTTCTTAAAGTCAAACTTAGCGGTTACGTTGTTTTTAAAGGTCATATCCACGCCAATCAACGGACTGAACTGCTCGTTCATTACAATGCTTGGCATATTGTATAAAGGATAGAAGTTGCCGTTAAGCGAGTCAATTTTGTTTGCACCAAACGGTTCGCCATTTCCTTTATAGCTAAGGTTGGTTTGGAAACTATTAACCGTAAGTGTTGAGTTGTAACCGTGCGATATGGTTAGGTTTGTAAACACCTTTTGTGCCCACTTGAACTTCGTAAAGCCATTGTACGAAATCCTCCAGTTAGGTAATGGGAATGCCCTGAATGGATTAAGCGCAACTTTATTAGGGTCTGCTTTGGTATAGGCCGCTAAAAAGGCCGGTATCAGTACATCCTGCGATTTAGGCCCGTAACCTTTTGTATACTGGTTGTTGTACGATGTATCGCTGGGGTTATAGTAAGGCTCGTTAGGGTTTCCGTTAGGGTTTTGTGCCGCTAAACGCGCCGAAATAATTGGCCTGAAATCCTCAAAGTCGCGGTACGTTTCCGAAAATCCTTTATTGTCTATCTTCTTGAATATAGTACGTATTGGAATGTACGATATGCTGTAGGAACCGGCATCAACCGGGTTAAGGTGCGCAAACGTAAAGTCGTTGGTTAAGGTATCAAACACGTACTTAAACGACTGCGAATGGTTAACCGTTTTATCCTGAAAGAGGGTCAAATCAACTTTTAAATCGCTCCATGGTTCAATGCTGGCTGTTACATCCAAGCGCTGCGAGCGGGTTTGGGTAAACTTCTGGTTCAGTAAGGTATCTCTGGTAATCCATCCTTTGCTTGCCGCTTCGTCCAGCCACTTATCGCGCGTAATTACATCTACGCCATTAAACCAACGGTCGCCCGGCTGCCCGCCAAAAGCAAAATCATAGCCCGGCGCTTTCATCTTATGGTCTACACCCAACACCCTGCTGTAACCCAAAAAGCCCGGTAGAGTTGTTGATTTGTTCTCTTTGTATTCTACCGTTACCTTCTTAAGTGCCAACAACGGTCGCATTACTGATGAAATAAACGGACTTGCAGGATACTGCTTGTTGTCATGGTCGGTCTTCTTCTGTTTAATTGCCGCTTTGTTAGCTTTCAATTCAGCCTTTAAACGCAATACTTCAGGGTCGTGGTGCGCCCTTGCCAATGCTTCCTTCAATTTCTTGCGCTGTACCTTCAGCACCTCTACCTCATCTTTGGCTTTCTGTTTGGCGTCTTTGCCTTTTGCTTTAGGTACATCCTTCTTCTTGGCAGCAATAGCTTTTTTGTTGTCGCTTAAATCCTGTTTTGCTTTTACAACATTAGCTGCACGCTTATTAATTCTTACGGTATCGGTACGCGCAAGGCTTTCCGCGTCTTTAAGGTTTTCGTTTAACTGCACGCGCTTTTCTTTCAGCTTAACCAGTTCGTCATGAATTTTCTCACGTGCCTTTCTAATGGTTTCGCGCTTCTTGTCATTCTCCTTTTTATCGCCGGCGTTAGGGTTAGGCGAGTTATAGGTTTTCAGGAACGGTATTTTATCATACAGTTTCTTAAAGTTCAGGTCAACTTTACCGCGGCTGTTTTGTGTGTTGCTTAAAATGTTGCCCAGGCTGTTTTGCACCCACTTGTTTGTTGCTGTATCTTTTTGCCATGGCAGGGCGGTCCATGTATACGATGAGTTGTAGCCCGCGTTAGCAGTTATAAAATCAAAAACCGGCAATTTGTTTATCGGTATGTTGTAGTTAACCGCAAGCGTTTGGTTAAAGCTTGTGTTTCTTCCGCCGTCAAACAGGTTATCCCAAACTTCTTTCTTTTTGGCTTTGGTGTCAAGCGGGCCATCCGGTTCATCTATGCGCGCCTGGTTAGTGGCGTTATAGTCAATACTTAACGATTTAAACGGATTGTACTTAAAGGTATAAGTGCGTGTCCATCTAAAGTTCTTAAAGTAGGTGGCCGGTATAATAAAGTCAACCTCGCCTAATGAACGCAGCTTTATTTCGTTAAACTCCCTGTTCCATTCCGAAGTAAAGGCCAGGGTTGATGGCATAGGATTAAAGCTGAAGTCCTTTATAATGTCAAACCACTTCGACTTTGATTTAATAGCTTTTTTGAACGGAGCTAAATCCTTGGTTTGCGGGGCAAAGCTCCACCCTATTACACCCAGCCATGTTTTACGCGAGTTCTTTTCCGTATAAGGGTCACTCAACAATACTTCGTTGTAAGCGTAAGTAAAGTTCCAGTTGCCGGGATCGTAAATATGCGGCTTCTTGGCCTTTGTTTGCGGCACAATACGTACGCCGCTAAAGTTGTAACCGCGTCTTGTATTTATAGTTTGCACCTGCTGCAGGTACTGCCGTGCAGAATCGCTGCCGTACTTTGACTTAAGGCCTTTTATTAATTCCCTGGTAGGTATATCAAACTGGTACGGGTCAAACTCAGGCGTGCTGAATGTTTGCGCATACGCGCCGTAGAAAGGTAACTGAAGCCCTAACTGCTTTGGCAAAAGTTTACCAGCCTGTATGGTGGTTGAAAAATCGTACTGGTACATATTATCCTTGTACCGTTGATCAATTTTCTGTTCCACCTGGCCGAAACCTCTGGTGTGCATGCCACCGGAAACTGCAATGTTACCCAGGTCTGCCATTTTAATGTTAACGCTACCCAAGGCTGCAGTGCCGCCAAACTCTTCAAAGCCGGTTACGCGTAATTCGTTAAACCACACCTCTACACACTTTGGTAAACCATCGTCCCCATCCGGCAGCGGGTTATTTACATCCGATTTAGAAGGGTTCCGTATACCCAGCATCATAGTTTTAACCGCTCCTATATCCGGGTTACCTACTATGCTTATTTTTCTTCCTCTGCTATCAGTGGCTACAAAAGGTACGTTATGCGGGTAACCTTCGGTATTGTTACGCTGCATTTTTAAGTTAATGAAATCGGAGAGCGTTATCTCTACACTATTACTATCTGGCCAAACGATGGAGCGATCACTTTCATTGTTGTTATCATACAAACCATCCGGTGTAATTTTTAACGGCACTTCGTATTGGTAGTAGTTGTCTTTAAAGTCGCTACCCAAACGTACTATCGCAACAATTTCATTATCCTTCACAGGCAGGTCGCCATCTACACGGTTAGCGTGTATAAACATCTTCATCTTCTTATAGCGGCGGAAGTCCATGTTTATATTCTTGAACAGCGCTTTGGTGCGGCAATCCTTCAGGTTACAAACCGTCATTGAAAGCGCCTGCTCGTTCTGTTGAACGAACTGGTTTGTTTGCTGGCCCAGCGCCTGTTCGCGTTGGATGTTTGGCGGCAACACATAGTTAACCGGTTTCTTCGCGCTGTTTTCTTCTATACTTACAGAAGCCACATTCAAAAATGGCGGGTCGTTTTCAACGGAAAGCTGTTCGCATGGCTCATCCAGCGGTAGCGTATAAGTTCTCCATTGGTTACGCACCAGCTCTAATGTTCCAAAGCGCAGCACCACTTCATCATTCCAACCGGTCAGAAACATGCGTAAGAACTGAATGGATTTAAAATCAGGTATGCTGCCTACGCGGGAAGTGTATTGGCGTATCGGAATACGGAATTGCAGCCAGCGGTTTTGCACACCGTTGTTATCGGTCCCTGTTCCTTCTACTTTGGAAACGATGTATGGGTTGTTGCCCACATCCATGCCCGGCTTCAGATCTATTTCGTATTGGAAATACTCTTCGTTTTCGTTTAAGGAATTATCCTTGTTTAAGTCTTCTTTTTCAGGCAGGTTGGTCTGTGCATTGGTTTGTACCGAGTTTCCATTTTGTACCGGTGAGTTGCCTTCCGTGCCGCAGAAATCTTTGTAACGCGTAATTACACTCGCAACGCTGCCATAAATATTCTCATCGCGGAAATACTTATAGTCATCTGATGATGGGTCACTATTTAGTTTATCAAATGCAGCCTGCGTAACGTTTGGTTGCACTTTATTAAGAAATGCTGATTTACGCTGGCGTTCCAGGTCATCATTCATTTCGTCGTAACCAACATCCTGTATTACGCGCTCGTTTTCATCAATGTTAAATGCGTCTACCAAAGGGGGCAGGCGTGGCACACGGCCCCAGGTAGTACTATCCATTGCACTGCCATCAACCGTTATACCGTTTTCAAAGCTCATGCGGCTATCGCGCAAAATATCTTCCGATATATTTCCCAGGTTGAAATAAAGTTTACCGCCCTGTGATGTAGTATTGTAAAGGAAGGGGTCCAGCATCCAGAATTCGATAAATTCCACATTGGTTGCCTCAAGGTCGTTATTATCAATGCTGCGCATTATACCGCCCCAACGGGTATTCGGAGACTTAAGAGAGCCATCATTATTTATACCTGCCGATACACCGGGCGTAGGGGTGTTACTCCATTCGTAATTGTACGGACCACGCTCTTTAGGGAAGTACGATAAATCAAAGGTGTAAAGGTTCTGGTCCAGTGTTTGTACGGGTTTGTTCGGAAACACCTCGACAGTTGGCACCAGGCGCACATAGTGGCTCTGCAAACTATCCGGGTTGTTTTTAACTATATCCGGCGCAGTGGTATTAAAAAAGGAATTATCAATACGGTACCAAGCCATTTTAGCGCGGTTATATCCGTAGGTGGTGTCGTTAATCCGCGAGGCTTCAGGGAACAGCACCTTGCCGCTCTTATCAGTAGCATTTCTTGGTGCAGAGGCAAGCTTCCAACTGATGGGCGGTGTTTTTAAATCGTACCCATTGCTTGTTCCCTCAAAGTCATCCACGTAAACCTGGCCTTCCTTGTTTTGGTTATTGATTGCGCGCGAGTGGCCGGGTTTTAAATAAGCAACCTCGCCATACGCATCAATCGTACTCATCTCCTTAGTAGCGTAGAATGGAAGACGGTCTAACCCCTTTGTTAACCATGGCAGGTTGTCCTGGTACTTCACATCAAAACCCATTATGGTGTTGCGTATAGGGTCATCGCCTATGTTTACCTTTTGGGTAAAAGGGCGTTCGCTCAACTGCATAACAGTAGCGCCCAAATTTAAGTGGCTGTTAACGCGGTAATCAAAGCGCGAGCCCAAC